>JADGQC010000055.1 GCA_017882125.1 Anaerolineales bacterium | reverse complement strand
TTTGGACTGACGGTTATCCTCATATTATTCGCCGGATCGATCTATGCAGTCGTTGCCCTCCCATACGCACAAGTTGGAAAGGATTATGAGCAGAAGCGTTTGACCGGTCGCAGTTACATTCCGCAGGGAGCCATGCCGATATGGGTAAATTTATTCAATAACCCCCCGTGGCTTTCCACATTGATCATGGATCAGAATAGCAAGGGAACCAATATGGCTATTCGTCCGCTGGAAAATGGCTGGACCGAAAAGACAATTACATTCACATTTGATTATTCCTATAAGGGAGTCCCGAGCGAAGTCTTTCTTTATTTCGACCCCAAATACGACCAGCAGCCTCCCTTCGTTACAATGGAATGGAAGTACCCGGACGGCAGGAGTCTCAATCTCAAACGAACCATCACAGGACGGGACTCGAGCTATGATTTTGAGAAAGGCATTCCAATCCCTCAACTTATCAGCCAGAATCCCGCCTGGAAAAACTGGTACGATATGACTTCGCAATACGCCAAGCCAGCATTCAATATGCTATTCGCAGAACCGGGCTCGGCGGAGCTGACTCCAGAACGCGGAACATACCAACTGACGGTTACGAGTCTACTCTTTGAGCCGGAAAGTGACCTTCAGGTCCAATTTGTTCTATTAGGGCAGGTGTACGGACCGGTGGGGACAGATTATGCACGTCGGGATCTGCGGGTGCCTTTGCTCTGGGGAATGCCATTTGCCTTGTTCATCGGCCTGCTGGGGACGCTCATCATCACATTAGTGGCCATGTTATTGCCGGCCATCGGCGTATGGTATGGGGGTTGGATTGATATTTTGATCCAAAGGATTTCTGAAATCAACATGATATTGCCCGGCCTGGCAATTGCCGTACTGGCGAATGCCCTTTTTAACTGGAATATATGGATCATATTGGGAATCGTGGTAGTCATCAACTCATTTGGTCCTCCACTAAAAATAATTCGTTCGGCGCTCCTGCAGGCGAAGGAAGCGTCCTATATTGATAGCGCGCGTGCGTATGGGGCCAGTAATTTCAGGATCATCACTCAATATCTATTGCCAAGGATCATGCCGGTATTGATTCCTCAATTGGTGTCACAGGTGCCAAGCTTTATCTTTTGGGAAGCTACACTGGGTTTTTTCAATATCCAATCAACCTATCCAACCTGGGGTCGGATCATTTACGATGGACTGGCGCAGGGTGCATTATATGGCTCCCCGTTTTGGGTGTTGGAACCAATTTTCCTGCTGCTGCTCACAGGGCTTGCGTTTGCCATGCTCGGTTCTGCACTCGAGCGTATTCTCAACCCGCGTATTCTAGACAGCATACCTTTACAAGATAAATAGCAACCCCCTCCTGCCTCCCCCAAATCCGACAAGTTTATGTTTGGTTGGCACAATAAATTTCCATATTATTAATATTTGGGGAAATAAGCTTGCGCCCCGGGAAGGCGGGCAATTATTCTTATTAATCCAAACCAAGTGCAACCATGGGAATCCATTGCATCAAAGATGGGAGGTTTTCGCGAACGTTAACCCGGAAACCTTTTATTTGGTATGATTGAGAGGCAATCGGTTGAGTTATCCGGTTGCACATTATGCTTGGGCAAAAGCCCACCGGGAAGCCAACCCGGAAAGGAATGGTGGCAAGAATGAATGCACACAGCCTGGAAAGTCTGGGGAGCTTTCTCAGAGAACAATCTCTCGCCGCGCTGCTGCTGTCGGACCAGCACAGCTTGACCTGGCTGACCGGGTATGCTCCTCCCATCGAAACCGGTCCAAACCCGTTCGAAGGCGGGCCGGCGCTGGCCTGGTTTTCCGACGGCCAGGTGACCATGGTATTGTCAGACGCTGAAGCTGGAGCAGCGAAGGCGACCGGCGCTGCGGTGCAGGAGTACCTCTCTTATACAATCGAGGCGCCGCTCGCAGGTCCACGCAATCAGGCGGATGCACTGGCCAAGACACTTGCACCCTTTGGCACCTTGAAAGGTAATGTCGGTGTGGAGATGAATCAACTCCCGGAACCCCTGTTTGAGACGCTCCAAAATGCGCTCCCCTCTGCCTGCCTGCAGCCGGGGGACGGCTTGCTCGAGCCACTGCGGGCGATCAAATCCGCACCCGAGCTGGAACGTATTCGGGCTGTTCTGGCCCTATGCGACCAGGCCCAGGCTGAAACCAGAATATTGATTTCCCCAGGCAAAACCGAAATCGAGGTGTGGGCCTCTCTAAAGGCTTTCCTCGACGTCCGCGCCTGCGGGCGTCTTCCCGTGCTGGCAGACTTTGTCGCTGGAGCGCGCACAGCCGATATGGGTGGTCTGCCGGGTACCTACGCCCTGAAGGCTGGTGACGCAGTGATTGCTGACATTGTTCCGCGCTTGGGAGGTTACTGGGGGGATAACGCCGGGACCCATTTCGTCGGAGAGCCATCCCCCGAGCTGCGCAGGATTTTCGACGTCGTCATGGAGGCACTGCAACGAGGCATCCAGGCGGTCAAGCCCGGGCTGAGAGCTTGCGACTTGGATGCGCACCTGCGCGGTTTGATCCGCGACCAGGGTTACCCGGTCTACCCGCACCACTCGGGTCACGGCATTGGGGTCAGCTATCACGAAGAGCCGCGCCTGGTTCCGTATAATACCATGCCCCTGCAAGCGGGGATGGTGGTGGCGATCGAACCGGGCATCTATCTCCCCGGGGTTGGCGGCGTACGCCTGGAAGACGTCGTACTGGTAACAGGAACTGGATGTGAGGTGCTCACCAAACACCTTGGCAATGCTTGAGGAACGAAGGAGAAGAATCATGACAGGACGGAAAAAGGTTGTCGTTACCGGAGCCAGCTCCGGGATTGGTGCGGCCACTGCCCTGCGCTTTGCGCGTGAGGGCTGGGATGTCTGCGTGACGGCACGGCGTGAAAAGGAACTTCAGATGCTGGTGGCGGAGTTCCCCTCCGGCGACCACCTTGTCTGTCCGGGCGATTACAGCGACCCGGCAACGGTGGCTTTGGTTGATGACTCGATCAAGGCTCATTGGGGTCGACTGGACACACTGGCCAATGTGGCCGGGGTCTACTTTGGCTCCCACCCCATCGACTCGACTCTGGAAGAATGGCGTAAACCATTCGACATCATGATCAACGGAGCAGTCTACATGACCCGCATGTGCGTCCCGTGGATGCAGGAAGGGGGCCGGATCATCCACTGCACCTCGATACACGGTGAACGGGCGGAAATCGGTTCGAGCAGCTACAGCATGGCCAAAGCGGCCATCAACCAGTACTGCCGTGCTCTCGCACTCGAGCTGGCCTCGAAGAATATCCTGGTCAACGCGGTCGCCCCCGGTTTCATCCGTACACCGATGAGCGTGGTCAACGGCGTCTCCGAGCTGGACTCGGATTGGTTCAAGGAAAACTACGTCGTTGGCAATCACCTGGCTCTGCGCCGGGCGGGACTTCCGGAAGAGGTGGCCGGGGTGTTCTTCTTCCTGGCTGGGCCGGATGCTTCATACATAACCGGACAGGTACTCACAGTTGACGGCGGGCTGACGATCACCTTTTAAGGAATCGATATAACGATGCTGATTAGAGGCGTACATCGCGGGCACGCCGCCCTCTGGTTGGAGAATGAAACCCTGCGGGTCGGCGTGCTGCCTGAAAAGGGCGCCGACATCTTCGAGCTTATCCACCGGCCGACAGGGGTCCAAATGCTGATGGAAATGCCAGCCGGATTAAAACCACCCGGCAACCACCCACAGGACGAATTCCTGGACAATTACGAGGGCGGCTGGCAGGAGCTGTTCCCAAACCACGGGGATGCCTGCGAATTTCGAGGCCAGGCTATTCCAATGCATGGGGAGGTCGCCTTACTGCCGTGGGATGTCCAGGTGTTGGAGGACAACCTGAACGAAACGATTGTGCACCTGCAGGTTCGCTGTAAAAAGACCCCCTTCCTGCTGGAACGCATTATGCGACTGCGAGCGGGAGCAGCATGTCTGGAGATCGTGGGTAATGTGACGAACGAATCCAGCGAAGCCTGCGAATTTGTTTGGGGCCACCATGTGACGCTGGGGGAAGCCTTCCTGGATGATGACGGCTTGCTTGAAGTTCCAGCTAAAACCATCTTGACCCCAGACTTGATTTTCGAACCGAAGACGGCGCGCCTGGCTGCAGGGCAGACCAGCCAATGGCCGAAGGCACAAGGGCGTATGGGGGAGACCATTGATCTCCGCTCGATCCCCAACCGGCAGATCCATACCCACGACGACGCATTTCTGACCGGCCTCGTGCGCGGTCATTACACCGTGACCAGCTTGCGTCGGGGATTGCGTTTTACCCTGGATTGGGACGAGCAACTCTTTCCGTGGATCGCGTTTTGGCAGCCGTATGGGGGCGCCGATAAATCACCCTTTACGGGTATGTACGGGGTGGGAATCGAGCCCTGGGTTTCCCGTTACAATTTAACTGAAGCCGTGAAAGAAGATCAGGCGCGCAGCCTGGCTGGCGGGGAAAGCCTTGAAACCAGGCTGACGGTTTCGGTCTCCCAGCTATAAGTTGGAAAGTCCACCGCTGCGCGCTTGGAAAGCGCGCACCATTTTGTCGATCTCGGCCTCCTGGGTCGGAGTGAGCGGATGGGGGTGGTGCTCGACCAGGAGCTTTCGGGCCAGTACGTTAGCGCGTTGGCGCATGTCTTTTCCACCAGTGGTACGCTGAAACTGTTCCCATTCCAGGCGGGTGGTCAATTCCGGCTGCCATTGCTCGCGGCGATAATTGTGAAGTGTATAGACCTGGTTCAGGAACTGCCCGCCGGGGCCCGCCTTACGAATTTGGTCAAGGCTGATTGTCTCTGGTGTGACCTGGATGCCTTCTGCAAGGCGATAGACCGCTGTGAAGATCTCATTGTCGATGACGGCCTGTTCAAAGCTGGAAGTGAGTAGTTGGTTCATCATCCCGAATGCCATGCAAAAGAAGTTAACTCCCGCCAGCGTCATCGGCACAGCCTGCAGGGTTCGTTCGAATCCTGCCTGGGCGTCCGGCAGGCAGGCGTCCAACCCGCCACCGCCGTGGAACGGCAGGTGGTAAAAATGAGCCATCTGGGCAGTGGCACAATGCAGTTGGACCATTTCCGGAGAGGCTGAAACGTAAGTCCCCGCGCGCATGTTGAATCCGCCGGAGGCCACCGAAAAGATGCAGGGCAACCCTGGATGGGCCAGTTGTGCCAGGACCAAGCTGGCCAACACGTTGGCACTATGCTCGACAAGTGCGCCAGCCACCGTGATCGGCGCAGTGGCACCCATCATATTGGTGGCTTCCAGCCACAACGGGATTCCGAAGCGGGCACATTCCAGCACCTCCTGGACTCGCTCGGCCGGGTGAACCAGGGGCGAAACCAGGCATACAACCATGCTGAAACAGGGCCGCTCCATCACCGCCTTTGTGCTGCCCTGGACGACTGAGGCGATTTCGACCTGATCCCGGACGCTCGCCCCACCCAGGCCCTGAGAGTAATAGTGTTTAGTGCTGTTCTTCAAGATAGTGGAAAACAGGATGCGGTCGAAACCGGCTTGAGGGATATCCTGTGGGACAACCATGGCGTGCATGATGTTCGCTGTCCCGAGGGCATCGATCAGGCGGGTGAAGTCCGCCAGATCCTGGAGTGTGGCCCTGCGGTGTTTGCCCTCCAGATCCAGGACGTTGAGTGCGGAGGAGCCGGCGATGGTGTATAAGTCTTCCAGGGTGACGTGGATCTCGTCTTCAGGAGTGGTGCCATACAGGCTGAATGAGGATGGCGCGGTTTTCAAAGCCTGTTCCAGGATCTGCTCTGGGATGTGGACGATCTGTTGTTCAAAGTCCACCCGGCAACCAGCCCCGGCGTAAATTTCCAGGGCTGGGCGCCACTCAACGCGCACCCCAATATCCCATAGCACCTCCAGAATGGCCTGGTGAAGGCTCTCTATCTGGGATTGGGTAAGGAATTGAAGGGGGGAGGCAAGATGGGAACGCATGCTGGGATCTTGGGAACTGAATTAGGAAGCCTGGATTTCTATTTTATCTTTATTATAATGGATGGTCGAATCCCTGCTTGACAAGCATATCGATTAATGCTACCATATTTATGTAAACGTTCTCATATTTATACAACCATATAGTGATTACCAGGCGATATTTGAACCCAACCAATATTCGCATATTGAGGATGTCCTGATCATATTCCGGTTTGATTTTCGGTATGGAGGACATTCTTTAATTTTGTTAAGTGAGCAATTCTGTAACCTAACCGAAACGGACAGGAGGTGCTGTGGGAAGAGACTACTTACCTTTAGAAAAATTTCCTTTGTAACTTGACATTTCCCTGTGTTCCAGTTGGATCGAGGAGATTGAAATGAAGAACATTATAAAGTTAATAACTGTCCTAGTCTCTTTTGCCTTACTAGTGACCAGTTGTTCACCGGCGCCGACTCCTACAACGGCAGCACCGACGACGGCAGGACCCACAACTGCGGCGCCCACAACCGCGGCACCTACAACCGCAGCGCCTACAACCGCAGCTCCCATACACCTGGTGGTTTGGTGGTGGGGCGAGCAGGAAGCCCCCGGTGCCCAGAAGTGGATGGATGATACGGTAAAAGCGTACGAAGTCCTTCATCCTAATGTGACCATTGAGACCGTGCTACAGTCCACCGATTCGTTGATCCCGGCTTTCCAATCTGCTGCCGCGGCAGGGTCCGGTCCGGATATACAGTACTTCTGGGGCGGTATTTATACCCTCCAGAATGCCTGGAGCGGCGCCATTATTCCGCTGGATAACCTGATTCCGGCGGACGAAATGTCGCACTACATCAACAATTTCGAGCGCTCCTATGACGGCAAGCAGTACGGCATCGGCTGGTATCTCTCCGGCAACCCGATGGTCTATAATCCCAAGTTGTTCACCCAGGCTGGTCTGGATCCAAAGAATCCTCCCCAGACGTGGAATGATCTAATAACAGCCTGCCAGAAGCTGAATGCCATCGGTGTGGTACCCATCTCAGGCGGGATGAAGGACGGCTGGTTCGGTGGTTGGCTGTTCTCCATTCTGGCCCGTCAGTCCCATGATTCCTACAAGGATTTCATGTCCGCCTCCGTCGGCAACGCGAAATTTACCGATCCGCAGTTTTCCGGCTGGTGGACTGCTTTGGACCAGTTGAAACAAGCCAAGTGCTGGAACGCCGATATCAACTCAATCGATTACCAGCAGGGTCAGGATATGTTCGTACAGGGCAAGTCCGCCATCCTCTTCAGCAACGATACCTTCCTGAAGGGCTTTGCAGATACGGCCGGATTTGGTTGGGATTCGATGGCCGTCATGATGGTCCCTAAGTGGGCCACTGGAAAGATGGCAGATGAATATATCACCACCGCCCAGGGCTGGGGCATCACCTCCTGGTCGAAATATCCCCAGCAGGACGCCGATTTCCTTATGTTTATGCACACTCCAGACCGGCTGGCTGCCTGGTGGGCGGATACGGGTGTGCTTCCGGCTGACAACCGCATGGATACGAGCCTGATCACGCAACCGATCCAACAGGAAATTTACAAATGGGATACTACGGTTGCCGGAGCCAACCTGGAAAACTTCATTCCCAACCAGTTGGACAACGATGCCAACATGACCGGCGTCCAGTTGCTATTCTCGGGTGATAAAACCCCGGCTCAGCTGGCCCAGTTGTCTGAGGACACCATTGCAAAATGGCGCCTCCAGAACCCGGATCAAGTCACCTTCTTCCAAACTTGGTCGAAATAGACCTTCCTGACCATTACAATTAAGGGAGGACTGGCTGCGGTTCTGCGCTGCAGCCAGTCCTCCCCAGGTATCTGAAGATATGCGTACTAAGAAAATTGAACCTTTTCTCTTTCTCGCTCCGGCTCTGTTTGTGCTCTTAGTCGTCTTCGGTGTCCCGATTTATCGCCTGTTCGTTCTAAGCTTCCAACGCCAGTCTCAAGGTAAACAGATATTTGTGGGCTTGAGTAACTACAAGCTCATCTTTATGGATAATGTCTTTATTCAGGCGATTCAGCATAATGGGACCCTTATTATCTGTGTGCCTATTATGGTGGTTGCCGCACTATTGCTGTCGATCTTATTGTTCGAGCGGATTCGCGGCTGGCAGTTTTACCGGACGACCCTATTTCTTCCTTACCTTCTACCTATTACCGTAGTGGGACTGGTCTTCTCCTATATTTTTCAATTCAGCGGTGTGTTGAACGGGATTTTGAATGCGATTGGATTGAAATTCCTGGCCTTGGACTGGCTGGGTAGCACACACCTGGCTTTACCTACTCTGATGTTTGTGATCATCTGGAAAGAAATGGGATTCGGCGTCATTCTGTTCCTGGCAAGGTTGATGTCGGTGGACGAGGAATTATACGATGCTGCCAAGATCGACGGAGCGAACTGGTTACAATTGCATTTAAATATTACCCTGCCTCAGCTCTCGACAGTGATCGAATTCTTCACTGTTATCTCGATCATCACGATGCTTTCGTGGGTTTTCAACTATGTCTACGTCATGACGAATGGTGGCCCAGGTAACGCGACCATAGTAACCGAACTATATATTTATCTCATGGCATTCCAGTACAATAATATAAACTTGGCAGCCGCGGTTTCAGTGCTTCTGCTACTGGTCACGGGTATTTTCATCTTCTTGGAGCTGTACTTGCGGGACCGCGCAGAAGTGGGGGAGGCGCTGGGATGAGACATCACTTTACCGCCCGCGCCTTTTTGGGCGGGTTCGTCCGGCAGGTTCTAGTGATCGCGGCCACTCTGGTAGTGCTCTTCCCGATCTATTTCCTGGTGGTTTCTGCATTCAAGACCCAGTCCGATTACATAACGAATCTGTGGGGATTACCACACTCGCTACACCTGGATAACTTCAATATAGCCTTGGCCGGAGGCAAGTTCTTCCGGCGCTTTGCCAACAGCACCATTCTGGCGGTCGGATCGGTCGCGCTTTCTTCCTTCCTAGCCTGCCTGGCGGCCTATGCCTTTGCCCGCATGAAGTTCCGCGGAAAGCGCTTCCTCTTTAATCTCATCCTCTCGCTAATGGTGATACCGCCTGTTGTCATGATTGTCCCCATGTTTGTCACGATGGTGCGCTGGCAGTTGGTTAACACCTATCAGGGGACCATCCTGATCTATACCGGCCTGTTAATGCCATTCTCGATTTACCTGATGACCAATTTCTTCCAGACTATTCCCCACGAGATAATTGAAGCGGCGCGTATGGATGGCTGTTCCACTTTGGGGGTGTTCTGGCGGATTATGCTACCGCTTTCAGGGCCCGCCCTGGTCACCCTGGTGGTTGTCAATGCACTGTGGGTGTGGAATGAACTTCTGATCGCCCTCGTCTTCTTACAGAAGGATGACCTAAAGACTCTTATGGTCGGGATTTCGGCATTGCGTTCACGGAACTATACGAATATCCCTGCGACCATGGCTGGACTTGTGATTGCCACCATCCCAATCGTAGTGGTGTATATGTTCGGACAGCGCTATTTCATCCGCGGAATGACCTCCGGCGCGGTGAAGTAAGCGTGAAACTCCAGACAAGATGAAAAATGAATTGAGTATACGTGATAGGGCTCTGTTAGTGTTGCGAGGAGGGATCCCTCAGCAGCTGCCATTCATAACCCGTCTGGAGACCTGGTACACTGCCCACCAACGTACCCGCACGATTCCAGAAAAATTCCACGGCATGACCTTGGACGAGGTTCACCGGGCAGTAGGCGTGGGCCGCTTGAAGTTTTCCGTACCCCTTAAATTCCGGCTGGTGGGTGTCGAAGTACATGCCACCTTCAACGGGGAGGAGCTCACCCCCCTGGCTGAGCCGGTGGTCGAAAACTTCCCCGGTCTCTGGGACCTGGTGCCCACCGATAAAGCCGGGACCACTCACACGGAATTGGTTACCCCGGTCGGCAGGTTGAGCCTCACTCACGTCCTCCTGGAAAATGGCGTTTTCAATGGGACCGACCCATACCTGAAAGAACACCTGGTCAAAAGCGAGATCGACCTGCGGGTGGTTGAATATATCCTGGACCGGGCAGAATTCGTTCCGGATTATTCGAAGATAAAGGCGGAAGAGGAACAGATTGGTGAGAATGGTCTGTTGGTACCTCTGCTGCAACGCATCCCCTTCCAGCAGGTGTTGCTGGAATATCTGGGAGAGATGGCCCTGTTCCATGCCCTCCACGACAAACGGGATCTGGTCCGTCGCTTGCTCGACTTGCTTGACCGGCAGATGCTGACTGCCCTCGAACAGATTGCCAACCTGGATGTGCCCTATGTCGAATTCCCAGATAACTTGCATGGTCCTATGACCAGCCCGAAGCTTTTTCGGGAGTACTGCCTACCGGCTTACCAGAAATATACCGATATCCTCCACCGGCAAGGAAAGAAGGTTGGCAGTCATACCGACGGCGACATCCGCCCGCTGATGGAACTGCTGGTCGAATCCGGTCTGGATGTTTGCGAGTCGATCTCCCCATACCCACTGACCTCACTCACCTTCCAAGAAATTAACCGAGCCTGGCGCGGCAAGCCGCTGCTCTGGGGTGTTCTTCCGACACCGATCCTGGAGGAACATACCTCAGAGTCGGAATTTCAGGCCTACCTCGATGATCTCCTGGCTGCCATCGATCAACCCTTAATCCTGGGCTTGGTGGACCTGTTCCTGCGCCATAACTCCATCGAGCGCGTCGAAACCATTTCATGCAGGGTGGAAAGCCTGGATCTGCCAGCTCGTATTAATATTTCCAAAGGAATGCCGTTATGACCCCTCCCGACCGAAAACGCACTGGTTTGAGAGATGTAGCTACAGCTGCAGGGACCTCTGTAGCAACGGTCTCCAGGGTGCTGAACAACACAGGTTATTTTGCAGAGCAGACACGTGCCCGGGTACTGAAGGCCACAGAGGAACTAAACTACAATCCCAGCCTGCGTGCCAAAGGGCTGCGCCAGAAACGCAGTTTCACGATTGGCCTGTTGATCCCCAATCTATTGAATGCCTACTATACCGCCCTGGCGGATGCGATCAGCCAGTTGCTCACCAAGGCCGGCTACCAGCTCCTGCTCTCTTCGACCCGCGATGATCCGGTCCTCGAGCAAGCCACGCTACGCCAGATGATCGGACATGATATCGACGGATTGTTATGGGTGCCAACCGTCGGAGACCGGAAGACGGTGGATATCCTGCTCAGCCAGAACATCCCCTGCGTCTCCATCGTCCGCCGGGTGGAAGGGGATCGCGTGGACACCATTGTTTTTGAAGACTTGGCTGGGTCCTACGCCGCCGTGAAGAACCTGCTCCTGCTTGGCCATGAAAGGATCGGCTTCATCGGCGGTGACATTTCCTATAACAGTAACAACGATCGCTGGTTGGGTTACAGCAAAGCAATTAAGGACGCCGGTCTCGAGGCGGATGCGGATCTGGTCAAGATCGGCACGGTGCGGGATACTTGGGGTTCGATTGCAACCGACCAGTTACTGCACATGAAAGTGCCGCCCACTGCGATTTTCGCTGCCTCAAATGCCATCATGCCTGGAGTAATGAAAATGCTGCTCCAGTATCAGGTTGCCATCCCAAAGGAAATGTCGTTGATCTGCTTTGATGACCTGGACTGGTTCACCTTCTCCAACCCTTCAATTTCTGCGGTCTCGATCAGCCATGAGCGTATCGCAGAATCCGCAGTCGCACTGCTGCTACAACGGATCGAGAGCCCGGAGGAGAACAAACGCCCACCGGTTCTGATGAGTATCAGCTTCGAGTTGCTGCTGCGCAAGTCATCGGTTGCGCCAAGGAGATCGTTACCCCACTGGAAGTAACTTGCCCTTTTGCGGTATCTTACCCTTTCGGAAAAGGAGAAAGAAGAAATGAAAATAGGTGCGCGGGGTGGGTCATTAACCGTAATATCTGCTGAAGACGTGGAACGCATTTATCGGGCCTCTCTCGATTTGTTGATGAACCCGGGAATTTTCAGCGAATCCGATCTCTTCCTGGATATCTTTGAGAAGGGAGGCGCCGTGGTAAATCGGAACCTGCGCACCATCCGGGTTCCGCAAGACCTGGTCGAGTGGGCCATCCAGACAGCCCCCAAGTCATTCACCTTGTACGGACGCAACGATCCCGCCATGGATTTGCAAATCGAGCTTGGGCATACCTATTTTGGCATGGGTGGCACCTCCGAGCCTATGTTCTGGGACTATGACCTGGGGAAGCCTAGACAACCAACCAAGCAGGACATGATCAACAACACCCGCCTCGGACAAGCCCTGCCAGACATTGACTTCGTCCAGACACTCTGCATGTCCGGTGATCAGGCAACGGACATGATCTTCTTCCACGACTTCGACGCCATCTTCCGTAATACCACCAAGCCGACAGTGCTCAATATCCTCGAGCGTCCGTTCACCCAGCACTTGCTGGAGATGGCAGCTGCCGCCTCGGGTGGGGAGAATCTGCTACGTCAGAAACCCAGCATGCTGGGAATCGCCACGCCGGTTAGCCCCCTTAAGATCCCGATCATGAATGAAGGCATCATCGACGCGGTTAACGCCGGGGTGCCGATTCTGTACTCCCCTGGTCCATTAATGGGTGCCACTGGTCCAGCCACGGTCGCCGGGCTGGTTGCCCTGACCAATGCCGAAGTGCTTTTCGGGGTCGTTTTGGTGCAATTGATTAAGCAGGGTGCACCCGTGGTGCTCAAGCCCGATACAGATGTCTTTGATATGAAGACCACCCAGGTCACCTACGGCAGTCCGGAGCAGAACCTGGGAAAAATCGCCATGGTCCAGTTGGCCAAGCGCTATCGCATACCGATCTATGGGCTCGGAGGCGGTGTGGAGGCCAAGATCCCCGATGCTGAAGCTGCCGCCGAGGCGATGCAAACCATGCTGCTGGACGGGTTGGCGGGAATGACCCTCTGCCAGAGTCTGGGTTCGATGGCCTTTGGTATGTATGGTTCAGCAGAGATGCTGGTCATCTGCGACGAGATGGTGCGCATAGTCAAGCGCATCTTGAGTGGTTTTGATGTCAACGCTGACACCCTGTCTCTGGATGTGATCCGTGCCTGCGGCTTCGGTGGAAACTACCTGGCTCAGGACCACACCCGGCGTCATTACCGCAAGGAGATGTACTTTCCGTCGCTCTTTCAGCGCCAAACCATCGACGAATGGTTGAGAGCCGGCAGCAAGAATGTCCATCAGGTAGCCCATGAAAAGGTACTCTCTATCCTGGAGAAGGGCAAGCCGGTTGAGCTGCCCGCCGGGGTTGATGCCGAAATGGAACGCGCCTTGCATAACGCAGTAACCAGAAAATAGACGCTGCCAACGCAACCCCGTCTGTTAAAGAATAGAGTCTCAAAAATTATATCGTGCATGCAGATAATAAAACAAGAAAAGCCATTTTTGTTCGTCATATGCTCTCAAATATTGGATAAAATGCAGAAATAGCTATTAATTCGCATTTATAGAATGTAGTGGACGGGGATAAACGCATGCGGAATTGGTAGACGCTGCGGTCTTAAAACCTGCCGGTGAACCATCTGGGTGGCGGCGGAGCGGCCTCCATGGCGAATCCGCTTACATTTCCCGGTGTGCTTGACGGCAGCCAGACGCGAGTTGGAAGGCGACACCTGGGGTGAAATGCCTGCGAATCTCTGTCTGGGGTAACAATCAAGTTGAAAATTTACGTGAATAGTCCGCGTCTGGGCAGTTTTTTGAAAACCCTATCGGGGTGATGTTGAATTACCCAGGGCCTGGAGAAGTAGTTGGCGGATGGCGTCTGGGCGGGGCAGGAGCACGTCCGCTCCGCCGGAAGTTACAAAGGGGATTAACTGGTCTGTACTGATCGCGTAACGCTGGATCTTATTCAGGTTCACCGACTGGAGAATCGGTAAAAAGTTGATCACATTCTGCAGGGTCAGATCGGTGACGATGGCGCCGCGAAAGGCGGAATACAGTTGGGGGATTCGCGTCAGGCCGTTCTGGCTTAATAGTGTCTTCCCGATGGCAAAGATCACTTCTTGGGCGCGGCGCAAACGGTCCAGGTCGCTGGTGGTTTGACGGGAG
>JADGQC010000054.1 GCA_017882125.1 Anaerolineales bacterium | reverse complement strand
AGTGTGCGCGGACGCATGCGGGCAGCCAGCGGGGCTTCATCCATTAATTTTTGCTGCATGGCATGATCAAAAAGGTCGGTCATAAAATAATTATAAACCTTGACCTCGTCATGAGATAGGCATAGGGCCGGAGATTTACTCCGGCCCTTATTTTACTTGTTAAAATAATATGCCCAATAATATTTAATCCCATATACCCGTTAAAGAAAAAACCTTTCCTTTCAGAAATGCTTTATTTCTAATTCACTTTGATCGTATATACGGTAAAGCGGAGCGTTCCACTTTCTCCAATGGCAGAACATCTTCCAAATCATATGCGCGGCTGCCGAGCCCGAGGTCTTCTCCGTATTTGATGACCATGTAGGGGTCCTTGAGCGGGCCATGGATCTGCTGGAAAGGGTGTCCCAAGCGGGTGTGGATTTCCATCGCCTGCGGCAGATTCTCCTCGATCACCTGCAATCCAGCGGTGGCATCCAGCACTGCACATTCGATCGCCACGATGTCATCAGATCCAAATATGCCAACATCAGGCAGGATGGGCATGGATGTAAATCCGAAGCAGTCACAGACAGGGGTCATATGGGTGGCCAGGGAGAGGTGGGTTACCTTTTTTGCATCAAAAGTGGATAAGGTTATGCTGGTCGAAATCGCACAGGCTTCCTGAAAGGTATTGAAATTGACCGCGTCAATTTTCAGGCTGCCAGGAGGAGCCACCTGGAGACAGCGCCCGCACTGGTTGCATTGTTCCATATGGAGGTGCATCTGCCCGGGTTCTTTCTTATCTTCAACGATAGCTTCAAAGGGGCAGGATGCAGCAATTTTTTGGATCGTGGCAGCATCCGAGCATTTTTCCGGGAACCAGTATTGGTCGAAATGAGTTGCACGGTGCATATCGCCACGGGTATCACCAGCCATGCAGCCGAGAGCCAGGTTTTTGAAAGCCGCACCCAGACTACAGGAAGGGTGTCCTTTGACATGGGAAAAGTTTATTAGAAAAGAGGCATCATGGATCAACCCAGCCAATTTCCATTTTTGGATGCTTTTATATGGTTTTTCGTATTCGTAATAATATTTTTCGTCCGGGCCTGCCGCGGGATAAATCGGGCAGCCGATCGTCTCTTGAGTGTAGCCGCGCGTTTCGGCTCCAGCCACATCCCAGTTCACATCGGCAATGAAGGGTTTACCCCCGCCGTCCTTGACAGCCTGGACAACCCGCCGAACAAAAACAGGGTGGATGGTCGAATAGCCAATGTTATTACCGGTATGCATTTTGATTACAACCATCTCATCTTTGACGCGATCCCGGATCTGAAGCTTTTCCAGAACCAGGTCCAGTTTTGCTGGTAAGGTTTCCTTTGCTTCCAGGCGGGATTGGTGCGCTGAACCGAAGTACACTTTGCTGGGCATGATGAATTCCTTTCAGGGCTGATTTATAAAAGTATTAGTGAAACGATATCTTAGCACAATTAATCTCAAGGCAGGCTATTCGTCGCGATCGCTTTCGACCTCGGCAAGCAGGTCAGGGATTTGGAGGAGGGCAGCAACGACTGCTTGCGGTTGAATCTCCAGCTCTCCCTCGTCCGGAAGATTAACCCTGCGGGTGATCCAGATGCTGTAAATGCCTGATAGGTTGGCTCCCAGCACATCGGCTTCCAATAAATCACCCACCATTGCAGCAGATTCAGGCTGGAGGTGGAAATGCTCAAGTGCCACCTGGAAAACGCGTGGATCCGGTTTGCGGATCCCGAGAGCAGCAGACGTGACTATTGTCCCGAAAAATTGGCGCAGCCCCCAACGATCGATAATTCCCTGCACATTTTTATCATCCGAGGTGTTGGAGATCAAACCCAAATGATACCCGCTGCTTTTCAGCGTTTCGAGAGTTGAAATTGCATCCTTTTCAAGATACCAGTTCTGTTGGGTTACCGCGTACATCGCTGCTAGGGCAGAGCGCAAAACTGGTTCGGGAGTATTTTTGAAACCTTTTTGAGACAATGTCTCCAATAGGAAGGAGAAGGTTGTTTTTTCAAAGCTCTCCCCGGAGTTTTTCTCGTAATAAGTACCAAGGAAACCACCAAACTCATTCTGAAAAGTGTTTGGGTCAATTTGAATACCTGAAGAGGATAAAGAATCAGCGAGAGCGCGATCTGCGCGTTCGTAGACGGGCGGCCAGGGGTCCTTCGAATAAACGAGGGTGGATCCCAGATCAAAGAAGACAACTTTAATCATCGTCATGTCAGCGTTATTATAGTCTGTATAGAATCAGGAATAGGCGTAATTCAACTATTAAAAATTCAGAATGAAGCGAAATGACTGGAGGGGGACCTGGGAACCTACTGAATTCTTTGAGGTAACGAATTGTTATTGGGTGTTTAACGGAGAACTGGCTATTAAGGGTGCTGGTTCTTATTTGCTATCCACCCTTCAAATAAATCCCTGACGGGTCCAACTCCTGCCGTAAAATCAACAGTTCCTTATCCATTACCGGGTCCGAAATGCGAATTTGAGCTGCCACTTTCAATGCCCAGCCGGTGTTATTGACGGCTTGCTCTACTGTTTTCCCGGGATGAAGCGCAGTCAGGATCAATTCACCGGTTTCGTCGGGCTCCATGAAACCAATATCCGTCACCACCCCGATGGGACCTTTACCGCGCAATCCCGCTTTCTCACGCCCGCCTTTTCCATCCAGGTAACCCGCAGAAGTGATGAAATCCACCTTCTCGGGAAACCGGCGTTTCTGGTGGGGGGTCATAATATAGCAGCGGTTGGCCCATGCGGCAATTTCCTGTGCACCACCCGAACCGGGCAAGCGTACTTTTGGGTGGTAATAATCACTTCCGATAAATGTGGCGTTGATATTCCCATATTTGTCTATTTGTGCGCCGCCCAGGAACCCAACGTCCACATTGCCGCGCTGCAGGTAGTTGGTAAAAATATCGTACATACTTACGACCGAAAGTGCACCACTCACGAGGGTCGGGTCTCCAATGGAAAGGGGCAGGCGGGCAGGTTCGGCTCCAATCACACCCGCTTCGTAGATCATTACCAGGTTCGGAGCGTGCGTGCGCTTGGCGAGATTGCAGGCGAGGTTGGGTTGCCCCACCCCCACAAAGACCACGTCACCATCGTTAAGCATCCGGGCAGCGTTTACGATCATGAGTTCCGCAGATGTCAGCTCGGTCATAAAACCTCCTGTAAGAAATTCTGGATGGCATTGTAAACTTCAGCCGGACGTTCCAGCGGTACCAGGTGCGTGGAGTGCGGGATGGTCACAACCCGGGCTTGAGGGAATTTACGGAGCACCAGACGGGCGGTGGACGCCCAAAAAGTATCTGTTTCTGCTCCGCGAATAATCATCAGTGGAATGTTCAAACAAGGCAGGCCACGCCAGAGGTCCATGTCGTGCCATACGCTGGTTGCGTAGATATGCATTTCCCATTCGACGCTGTAACACAATTTATAGCCATGCTCAGCTGGGCACGCAATCCCTTCCACGTACGCACTCAAGGATTCGTCATCCATATACTTGAATACCGGTTTGCGGCGGTAGCCATTGAACAACCTCTCCAGATCGTTGAACTGGCTGCGACGTTTTCGGGCAGCGCGGACGAGGGGATGCATTTGGTATCCCAATCCCAGTCCGCAAATCACTTGCCAAGAGTGAATTATATACGGCGGGAAAAGCACAGGATCGATCAATACCAAAGCACGAAACCGATTCGGCTGTTGCAGCGCAGCCCGTAATGTGACAATCCCTCCCACTGAGTGTCCAACACCAATCGTGGTCCCGGTTGGATGTTCATCCAGGAATCGCAGGTAGTCATCTGTTAGTGGATGCCAGTCCGCGATCTCCTCCGGCCTCGAATTCGGCCAGAGCGGGCGTTGCTTCATGGAAATAACCTGGAAATGTTCTGCCAGTCTGGAAATCAAAGGACGATAACATTCCGGAGGGTACCCGTTGGCATGCAGGAAGTGGAGTGGCAAGCCGGTCTCCCCGAGAGTCATAAAGGGAATGTTCATCAAACCCTCCCCCCTAATAATTTCCGTAATTAACCTTCTCACTAAAGCGAGGCTTGACCTTTAGCCTTTGGTGAGTTTCCGAACCAAGTTTCTGCCAGAACTCAAAACGATCTTTCACACCATACACCCATTCATCGAGGTATGCTTTCACCAAATCAGGGCTCTCACTGATCTTGTCCCACTTTAAATAGAAATCATTATCGCGATCGTAGTAGCCCTGGGCATAGGATGGATGTGCCGCGCCCGGGACGTGGCACACCGCACTGACTATGAATCCCGGGATTAACGTCCGGTTTGGATCGGACCGGATGACAGCTTCATCCACAATTTCTTCAGCGGATAAGATGACACGTTTTGAAGCAAAGGCGACTTCCTTTTGTTCCCCGAGGATGCCCCATAAGTGCGCATTCCCGTCCTTATCAGCGCGCTGGACATGAACAATGGCAACATCCGGGTTCAAAGCCGGGACAGCGATCAGTTCGCGACCTGAATATGGATCAGTGACGCGCTTGACCAGTGGATTGGCCCGTTCCAAATCCACGGCTCCGGTTTGATTCATGGGCATGAATGGGAGACCTGAAGCGCCCGCCTGCAGGCGTGAGATCATGCCAAAGTGGGAGTATTCTTCCCATTCGAGCCGGCCAGCTTCGATTTCAGAACGAACAATACGAAGGGAACCTACCCCCGGATTTCCCATATAAGAAAAGATGATCTTTCGGGCACACCCTGCCGCCACCATTTGATCATAGATCAGATCGGGAGTGGCGCGCGCCAATGTCAGCTCCCGCCTGCGCTGACGGATGATCTCATGCCCGGCGGCAAAGGGGATCAGATGAGTAAACCCCGCCGCATATACGATGTCTCCATCCTTCACGAACTGGGATACAGCTTCAGAAAGAGGTATAAGTTTTATCATTTTTCGTGGTCATCCTCGGGTCGTTTATCTTCTTTGCGATCACGGGAGCGCTGGCGCATCTTGCGGATCGTGGAAAAACGAGTTGGTTCAGGGTGGGGCGACAGGCGGTGGAACATAAATCCTAGAAAAAAGGCGGCTGCCGCAAAAAGGAGAAATAGAATACTAAATTCCCCGGCAAATGTTGACCCAATAAACAGAAATAGGAGCCCACACCCCATAAGTATAAAAAAAGTGCCAAGCCTTGGAAAAATCTGATTATTCATACTGGCATATTATAGATGATTCTCCCCTTGAAATGGTAAAGAACAGGACGGCTTGCATGAGAAAAGAGGACAGATGTCTCTATCCTTTGCCGGTTACGGTTATTACACTATATAGCTGGAACCATTTCATGAAAAGGAGCTGTTTATGCGGCTGTATGTTGATAATTCAAAATGTTCCGGATGTAATGCCTGCCGGGTTGCCTGCTCGCTGAACCTTTTTAGCGAGAACAACCCGAAAAAGTCGGCATTGGTCATCGAACCTCATTTCCCTTCACCAGGTGTATATAGCGTTAGGGTTTGTACGCAGTGCGGCGACTGCGCTGCAGTCTGCCCCACCGAGGCCATCAAAAAGAATGATAAGGGCGCGTATTATGTTGACTTTGCTGAATGCAACTTGTGCGAAGCCTGCGTCCCGGAGTGCCCGGAAGAAGTGATGTTCGTTCGCTCCAAACTGGCAGATACTGCCTGGAAATGTGACCTTTGCGGCGATTGTGTGGATGTTTGTGGCACAAGTGCGCTCTGGATCGCTGAAATTGAGACAGCGGCGGCTTAAGGAGGCAGACATGAATGGCTATGCTGGAAAAATTTTGCGTGTAAACCTTACCAATGGTACCTTCACAAAAGAGTCGACTCCTGCAGATTTGGCCCGCGATTTCATCGGCGGACGCGGCTTCGGGATCTATTTCCTACTAAAGGAAGTCCCCACAGGCGCCGACCCGCTGGGACCTGAGAATAAAATGATCATATCCAGCGGACCGATTTCTGGCATGATGATCCCCGGCGGCGGCAAGTGCGACTGGACCACCAAAGCCCCTCTGACCGGAGGGTACGCAAGTGCTTCGATGGGCGGTCACTTCACAGCCGAGATGCGCTATGCCGGGCTGGACAGCATTATTTTGGAAGGGATCAGCCCTAAGCCCGTAACTCTTTTCATTGATGACGACAAAATCGAATTGCGGGATGCCGCCGACCTTTGGGGCAAAGCTACTTTTGCCGTTGAGAAGCAGTTCAAGGATAAATTAGGCGAAGAATACCAGGTGGCGGTCATCGGAGTAGGGGGTGAAAACCTGGTCCCGTATGCCTGTGTCAACCACGATTATGGCCGCCAGGCTGGACGTGGTGGCGTGGGCGCAGTAATGGGTTCCAAGAAGGTAAAGGCCATTGTTATCCATGGAACAAAATCCGTCCCGGTGGCGGATATGGATGCCTACCGCAAGGCTGGAAAGGCGCTTTACAAAGCATGCAAGGATGCCGAGGGGTTGAAAGAATGGACGCGTTATGGCACCACCGTTGTAACTTCCTGGTGTAATGAAGTGGGTGCGCTACCTACCCGCAACTTCAGTGCCGGTTCCTTTGAAGGCGCAAAGGGCATTTTTGCGCAAACCATGCGCGAAAAAATCGTCATCACTGACAAGGGCTGCTTTGGCTGCCCTTCGCCGTGCGGGAAATACAGCCGCAACAAGAAATATGATAGCTATGTGGAAGGCCCGGAATATGAAACGATCGGGTTGATGGGTTCCAACCTGGGTATTGACGACATCGAGGCGGTGGCTCAGGCCAACTTGCTCTGCGACGAGTTTGGGATCGACACCATTAGCACGGGCAATGCAATCGGTTGGGCGATGGAATGCTATGAGAAGGGAATATTCTCCAGGAAAGACACCGATGGATTGGACCTTAAATTCGGGAATGTAGAAGCTACATTCAAGCTTATCGAGAAAATTGCCCGCCGTGAAGGATTGGGTGCGCTCCTTTCCGAAGGCGTCAAGCGCGCTTCCAAAAAGGTTGGCAAGGGTAGCGAGAAGTTCGCCATCCATGTAAAAGGCATGGAGCAGTCTGGTTATGCAACCCATAATGCCACCGCCATGCTGCTGGCATACATGACCTGCGACGTAGGCGCTCATCATAACCGCTCTTGGGCCATCACCTATGACTTGCAGGTGGGCCGCGAACTGGTCACCCCTGAAAAAGTGGCACGTGTCATATGGTTACAGAACTTCCGCCCAATGTTCGATGTGCTGGGAGGCTGCCGCCTGCAATGGGTGGAGCTCAACATCGACCGCGACCTGTATGTTCCTGCCCTTGAAGCCATTACCGGCATCAAGCGCACATGGGCAGATTTGGAAAAAGTGGGCGAACGCATCTGGAACCTTACCCGCCTGTATTGGGCGCGTGAAAACGATGATTTTGGCCGCAGTTGGGATTTACCTGCTCCACGCTTCTATGAAGATGCTCCCACGAGTGGCGCTACCAAGGGTCAGATCACCAAAATCGAAGATGTCAACCGTCTACTGGATATGTATTACGAGCAGCGCGGCTGGCAATCGGACGGATTACCCACCCCGGAAACGATCGAAAGCCTTGGTCTGACCCCGGTCACTGCATAAGATGACAGCCACCCTCCGTCTCGGGGCTTCGCTTAAGAACCTGCTTGGGAGTAAAGGTGAGTATACTGTTGCCCCCGGCCGTAACGTGCGTGAAACTCTTATCACGCTGGGCATCAAGCCCGAGCTAATCGCCATGGTAACAGTCGACAACGAGATGCAGACAAAAGATTATCTCATTCAAGAAGGAGATACAGTCATGCTTATGGCTGTTATCGGCGGCGGGTAAAAAAAACCTTCGGGCGGCAGGAAAACTGGCGCCCGAAATATTTATTGGGTGGAAATACTCTTTAAGAAGAATATTACTTATCTAGCTTTCGGTTCATTATTTTATGGTGAGCTGCCCCAGAGTGGTCTTGTGCCAAATTCAACTATCGAATCGTGGTGCGGATCTGCTCATGCATATATAGGGGCAGATAATAGCGTCCGCCTGAATTCTTACCACTGGAGCCGGAAGCCTTCCACCCGCCGAACGGCTGGAACCCAGGCCAGGCTCCTGTTGTGGCGCCCTGTGGCCGGTTGGCATAGGCCACACCAGACTCGATGTGGTCGAAAAACCACTCTGATTCCTCTTCACTCCCATAAAATCCGGCGGTCAAGCCGTAATTTACTTCGTTGGCGTGCTGCATGGCTTCATCTAGGTTTTTAACCTTGCTAATGGTTGTAATAGGCACGAACATCTCATATTTCCAAAGTCGGTGTTCGAGAGGCAGATCCACGACCAAGGTTGGTTCACAGAACCAGCCCTTATCATACATACCGCCGGTGCGCACATGCCCACCGGTGAGGAAATGTCCTCCACCAGCAGTTATTTCCGAGCAGTAACCCTGGAATTGTTTATAAGAGGCTTCATTGATTACCGGTCCAAGATAGACATTGCGATCTGTGGGGTCGCCCACGATCAATTTCTCGGTCTGGGCCTTGAGCCGTGCAACCAAATCGTCGTACACGGGGGCCTCGGCAAACACGCGCGAAGCTGCGGAACATTTTTGCCCCTGTAGGCCAAAGGCCGATCGGACGATGCCTAAAGCCGCCCGTTCAAGGTCAGCATGACGGGAAACGATCGCAGCGTTCTTTCCACCCATTTCAAGGATGATCGGGCGCACCCAGTTACAAGTTGAAAAGTCTCGGAAAATTTTTGAACCAACGTCAAACGATCCGGTAAATGTGGCTCCGTCTACTGCACAGGTGATAAGCGCCTGGCCCAATGTGCTGCCAGGTCCCGTAACAAAATTAAGCACTCCATCCGGCAATCCAGCATCCCGGAAACATTCTGCAAGGAGGCGGACAAACCAGGCTGTATCGGTGGCAGGCTTGATAACCACCGTATTGCCTGCCACCAGCGCCGCCCCTGTTGGGCCACCAGTCAACGCGGCAGGGAAGTTGAACGGGCTGATCACCAGCCACACCCCATAGGGTTTTAAGATTGAAAAGTTGGTCGCGTCATAGCCAACCAGCGGGTCCTTTCCCATTTGAACGGTGTAACCTTGGTTGCTCTCCATCTGGTCGCAGGCATATTTGATCAAATCCGCGGATTCCTGGATATCACCGAATGCTTCAATTCGGTTCTTGCCAACCTCCATTGATAAGACCGCGCTCATTTCAAAAAAACGCTCTTCGATCAAGGCAGCGACTTTTCGGAGAAGGCGGACACGTTCCTGCCAGGGTGTTCGACTCCAACCGGGAAAAGCCTTGCGGGCTGCCTCTAGTGCCTGTAAAGCATGTTTTTCATTTCCCTTTTGCATTTGGGCCAACGTCCAGTCCCGGTTGACAGGTGAAAAGTCTGGGACTTTTTCATTTGCGAACACATCCTTATTATTGATAATCATTGCATATTCTTTACCGAGACCGGCCTTAACCGTTTTAAGGGCAGCATCGTATTTCGTGTGAAGCTCATCCGGTGGATTGAATATGGTCGCATAAGTGATTTTGAATTCCATTTTTCCATCTCCTTGGTCTTATCTTAAGACAAGCCCATTATATATTTATTCCTCTATAATAAAGTATAAAACAGGGAAGGTTTGATGTCAATGAAAATTGATAAAAATTGTCCCAATTATGACAAATCGTTAATACCAGCATTCCAAATTGGGAGAATATCTGCCAATAGTTTTATTCGTGACGTATAATTCCGGTCATGAAAACCGAGCGAATCATTTCCATCGACCAGTTTCGCGGATTTGCAATCCTAACCATGGCGCTGGCGAACTATATGGACGTGGTGATCATCATCCCTGCCTGGCTAAAACATGCGCCCGACATCGGTCTGACCGTGATCGACTTGATCGCTCCATTTTTTATTTTTGCTATCAGCCTTACTTATGGTTTATCCTTCCATCAACGGTTGGAACGCGACGGTCCTTTTAAAACCTACAACCAGTTTTTTGTAAGATACCTTGCAATCATTGGCTTGGGAGCGATTGCATCTGCGGGGGAGACCGCGGTCGGCAAAAACCCAAGTGGGATAGACTGGGGGGTGCTGCAAGCTATTGGCATGGCGGGTCTGATTACGCTGATGGTCATAGGCCTGCCATCGATTTATCGCTGGCTCATCGGGGCAGGCATCCTGGTGGTCTATCAAATCATCCTGGATCATTTCCTGCTCAATCTGACCATCCTTTCTCCTCACGGCGGATTATTTGGCTCGCTCAACTGGGGGGCAATGCTTATCCTTGGCACGGCCCTGGCGGATATATTTCACGACCAGGGGCGGTTGAAAAAATACTTTCCCTGGGCTTCACTGACAATACTGGCTGCGGGGATTATTCTGGCTTTGTTTATTCCTGTCAGCAAACATCGGGTCTCCTCCTCGTATGTACTGATCAGCCTGGGTGCCAGTGCGCTGCTCTTCCTTCTGTTCCACTGGCTGAGCAGGCGGTTCAATTGGAAAGGTTGGTTCCTGGTTGTCTGGGGGAAGAATCCGCTGGTACTTTATTTCCTGCACTACCTGATCATCGGGATATTTTTCGTTCCCGGGATTCCAGCCATCTACCAGGCTGCGCCGGCTTGGCTGGTGTTACTTGAGCTGGTCATCCTGATCGGAGGGGTCTCGGCGGTAGCTTTCTGGCTTGACCGCAAGAATATTGTCATCAACCTCTAACTTGAAGGTAACCGATATGGTTGAATTCCTTAATAAGTTGCTCGCTAAATGGGGAAGAGTCGCACTGATAATTCTATTCCTGGCGGGGATTGCCACAATCACGAGCCAATTGTCCCAACCTGACCCTTCTGTTCCCGTGGCCAATTTGAAACCGATCAACCTTGATGGGTACCACCGGCTGCTGATTCTTGCCCCTCACTGCGATGATGAAACTCTAAGTTCTGCCGGGCTGATCCTGGCGGCACAGAGGGCTGGGATTGAGGTGAGGGTGGTCATAGCAACGAATGGGGATGGCTTTCTTTTCGCCACTATACAGGATTTTCAAAAAATATACCCCCTTCCTGCAGATTTCATTCGCATGGGGGAAATGCGTCAACAGGAATCGTTGAAGGCTTTGGCAATTCTGGGAGTCAAACCTGACCAGGTCAATTTCCTGAGCTACCCCGATCGCGGTACTCCTGCCCTATGGAATGACCATTGGGCAGTCTCCAACCCCTATCGCTCGCCTTACAGCGGGGATACCCAAAGTCCATATGCAATTACCTATAACCCACGTTCGGTTTATGCTGGGCAGGATTTCCTTGCAGATATCACCTCCATCCTGGAGTCATACCGTCCAGACTTGATCGTTTATCCTCACCCCCAGGATGTCCACCCCGACCATTGGGGATTGAATGTATTCACCCGCCTGGCGATCACACTCATCCATCACAATGACCCATCCTTCCAACCAACCCAATTAACTTATCTCGTCCACAGGCCGGACTTCCCGGAAATTAAGGGACTGAATCCGCAGGCAAGCTTGACTCCCCCTTCTATAATTTATTCCTTGTCACCCGATTGGTACCAGTTGGATTTGACCTCCGCAGATACATCCCTAAAAGGTCAGGCCGTACTTGCTTACCGCAGCCAGTTGCCTCTTCTGCGCAATCTGCTGGAAAGCTTCGTGAGGGCGAATGAAACATTTTCTGCGGTGCATGACGCAACCCTGGCAACGGTAGCACAGGGTGCCATCGACAATCCTTCTGCCTGGATGAATCCTTCCGGTCAGCCCGTCGATCCGGTCCAACTCGACCCCGTTGGTGACTTTGCCACCCGCAGTTTCGTCCCAGCCGGGGATCTGACCGCGGTTTATGCTGCCAGGGATGTGCAAGGCAACCTCCAGGTATGTGCCCAATTAAGGGAAGGCACCATTCCAGAAATCACTTACTTCCTGCGTCTGAAAGCGTTGACCAATAACGGGATTGTCACATACCAGTCTCGGACGGGAAATATTCCAGCAGGGTGGCATCCTGTCCATCGTTCAGGCGTCTATGCCTGTACCACTGCATCCCTGAATGCCCTCGGAAATCCCTGGGCAGTTTTCGTGGGTGCCGCCACCGAAGGGGGAGGCCGTATCGAGGATGAATCCGCCTGGCAAATGATTTATATCAACCAGCCATAAAACATGCCTGATCTCGCCATACGTTCCTACCTGCCCACTGATCGCAAAGCTGTCTTCCGAATTGGAGGAGACACCGCTTTTTTCGGTGCCCCCATTGAAGCGTATATGGAGGATCGCACTGCTTTCTTGGATGCATTCTATGCATATTACACGGATCTTGAACCTGAGCACACCTGGGTGGCGACCGCAGACAGGGGAGTGGTCGGTTTCCTGACCGGATGTGTGGACACGCGTGTCCATGACAGGAAAATCCGAAGGGTGATCATACCACGGGTGGCAGGCAATTTACTGCGCGGCAAGTACCATTTTGGGAAACGTTCCATGCACTATTTCAGAGGTCTATTGGGGGGCTTATTTCAAAAGGAATTCACCCAAGTAGACCTGGAAATATATCCCGCTCACCTTCATATCAATGTAGAGGCGGCATGGCGCGGGCATAAACTTGGGCAACGCTTGATGGAAGCCTACCTGGCGCAACTGCGCGAATTGAGGGTACCCGGGGTTTTCCTGGATACAACCAGCCTTAACGTGGCAGCCTGCCGCTTATACGAGAAAATGGGGTTTCGTTTGCTAGACTCACGTCCGGACCGGTTTTGGGCGAAATGGTTCGGGCATCCGGTCGACAACCGTTGCTATGGATTAATGTTATAGCTCTGACCTATTCATCACATTTGTCAGAATTTGAAGTGAAAACGCCGTGTTTATTAAGATCCAGCGTTTTTCCATTGATGAGCGGTCGAAGAAAATTTGCGAATCCAAATTTAATTTTCCAAGGCTTTCATTCGCAGTAAACCTAAAGCGCAAGGCAGTCTGAAGGGAGGTAAATATTTAACATAGTGGTCATAAACATGACGATAAAAAACCCACAAAATGGGATTACAAATTTGTTAAGTGACGGATAACATGAAAAATAATCAATGAAACTTATGAATTTTAGGGATTTCCTAGGGAGAATCGAACGGAAAGCTGATCATCATACTGCATCCGGAAAGGCAATAATGCGAATCCTACATAGCAATGCTCTACCAGGCTTTCCATACAATTCCAATGGCGAATTCGGTTTTAAATTCAGTTTTGCATTCCAACCCATTGTGAATGCCTGCAACCAGGAGATTATTTCGTTTGAAGCCCTGGTTCGGGGACCGCATGGGGAACCTTCAAACTCGGTCTTTGCCCAGGTTAATAATCATGATTTTGGTAGATTCGATGAAATGTGCCGCAAAAAAGCAATCCACCTGGCGAGCAGGTTAAATATTCCCAATAGCTTATGCTTGAACCTTTCGGCCCAGGGGTTATATCAGATTGATTCCAGCATCATAACAACTTTCCACGCCTCCATGGAAAGTGGCATCCCGACAGAAAATATAATTTTTGAAGTTCTTGAGACGGCCAACCTGACTGATCAACATTCATTACTCCAATATTTAAAACTAATCAACGATTTTGGGTTTAAAACTTCCATCGACGATTTTGGCGCCGGCTATTCCGGTTTAAAGTTGCTTGTAAAATACCAACCAACTTATATCAAACTCGATCGGCATTTAATTGGTGATATCCAGGATAATCCGATCAAGCAAAGTGTTTTTATGGGAATCCAGCAAATCTGTAATCAATTATCCGTGGAAATTGTCGCAGAAGGGGTGGAACAAGCCGCTGAATATCGCTGGTTGAGCCAGGTAGGAGTAAAAATCTTTCAAGGGTATTATTTTGCCCGGCCCGCCTTCGAGGCATTACCAGAAGTCTCGTATAAGGCTTATGCAATCTGAAGACTGATCATCCACCAATTTTTTGTCTCATTCCAATAATCCAAATTCTCCAGCCTCCAAAAATAATGCTGGAGAATTTGTTTAATAGGTAGCGTTAATTTAGGTACTGTGCGACAATGAAGGAGGAACCGGAATATTTCCAACCCCGGTCCTCACTGTTTAGAAAAAGTTTAATACCCTGATTTGGGAGGCATTTTCCAAGAATAGGTTAGAATTGGATTAGAAAGTTTTGATTACATAGCTTGCTTGGTTAAGCGAAATTAAATATGCCCATCCTGACTCTCACAACTGATTTCGGTTACAAGGACGGCTTCGTCGGCACTTTGAAGGGCGTCATCTGGGGAATTTGCCCATCGGCACAGATTGCCGATATCAGCCATGATATTTCCCCGCAAAATGTGCTCGAAGGAGCATTCG
>JADGQC010000216.1 GCA_017882125.1 Anaerolineales bacterium | reverse complement strand
GACGAGATCGAGTCCGTTCTTGCGCACGAGCTGGGGCACCAGGTCCACAAGGATATCCCCATCCTGATCGCCTTCAGCACGCTGATGACCCTGGGCGGGCTGTACCTGGCTTCGCTGGGAGTCACCTGGGCTGCCGCCCATTTTTCCTTCAGCGGACCCGGAGACATTGCCGGGCTGCCGGCGCTGGGGATCGTCCTGGGCGCCTTCGGGCTGGTCACCCAGCCGCTCGGGAACCTGGTTTCGCGCTGGCGCGAGCGCCTGGCGGATGAGTATTCCCTGCAAAGCACCGCCCACCCCGCCGCCTTTGCATCCGCTTTTATCCGCCTGGCAAACCAGAACCTGGGCGAAGTGGACCCGGAGAAGTGGGCGGTGTTCATGTTCTACGACCACCCGCCGCTGGGAGAGCGCATTAAAATGGCGGAAGGTTGGAAATAGGGAAATTGCGTAAAGGGATTGGAGGGAAGGCATGCCAGGCAGGGTCGAGCAAATTCAACTATGGGATACAATGATCATTGCGCCGTGCGGCATTAACTGCAGCCTGTGCCGCGCCTACGTCCGGGAGCGTAATCCCTGCCCGGGCTGCCGGGGAGGGATCGAAAACAAGGCGCCCACGTGCTTAAATTGTGCCATAAAGAATTGCGAGGACCTCGCTGCTTACGGATACGAATTCTGCATTTCCTGCGCCAGTTATCCGTGCGCTAAATTGCTTCATCTCGACCTGCGCTACCGCACCAGGTACCGGGTAAGTGTCATTGCAAACCTGGAGCGCATCCAGGCTGTTGGAGCGGGTCGGTTTGTGGACGAGGAAGCCGCCAAATGGGCCTGCCCGGAATGCGGCGCGCGCCTTTGCATGCACAAGCCGCAGTGCATTAACTGCGGCTGCACCTGGTAGGTCAAATAGTGCTGGTAGTCCATTCAGGTGCAAACTGCTGCTAAACGGCGGCTAATCATCTGGGTAAGCTGTAATTGCATCATAAGCAGCGTAACCTAATTGCTCAAGTTGCAAAGGAGATGAGTGCGATGATTACTGACAACCAGAAAGAAACAGCCAGGAAAAACATCAAGAAAGCGCAGCAGAAATGGCAGGAAATGACTCCTCGGGAACGCGCGATCGCTCAACCGGAAGGAAGGAAGCGAGCGAAACCCGGAACAAAAGGGGAGGGTGATTATTTCCGGATTGTTTTGCGACCGAAGGGGGAATTCACCACGTTTCGTTATCATGATGTTGGCGAAAAAGGCCATATTCTACGCCTGGCTGGCAAAAGAAGCAGCGGGTCCTGGGACACGCAAGTCTGGCTGATCAGCAAAAACGATGCCCACCTGGAAGGCGATACCCTGGTTGCCGATACCGAGGATGCCAGGAAATTGCTCGAAACCTTGGGATCAAAACCAAAACATGTTAAGGGAGACGTGTTTGAGGCGAAAGACAGGCCCAATGTTCCTGAAAGTGAAAAGCCAACCGAGGCACAAAAGAGAGCCAGGGTCAAAAATATAAAAAAAGCCCAACAAGCTCATCGGGCCCGCACAACGAAAAAAGAGTAAGTCGAACGAGCAAAGTCTGTGGCAAACCAAAAGCGCATCACCGGCGCACAAGGAACAAAATATGAATGATCTGATCAAAAAACTCAATGGGGCAAACATGGATATTGATCTGGCGACCCCCAGGAACATGATTGCGTGGGAACAGGATGGATGCCCCTGGAATGCAGCTGAAAAGACGAATGCGCATAAATGTGCAGTGAAGAATGTTTCCATTTGTCGCTATTTCTGCGGCGTTGAATATATGGACACACTCTTATGTTGTTATCCGCACCCCAACCCTCTCGAAAATAAAAAGTTGTGAAATAACTATGAAAAAGCCGCGGATGGGATTCAAACTGGTTCCATTACTTATCCTGCTGATGGTCGCGGGCGGTTGCGCGCCGGGAGTGGCCTCCCCACAAAATGTTGCTGGCTGCCCCTCGGGGACGGACTGTTCCGCCATCAGCCTGACTCTGACATTAGCAGCCTACACACCGGCGCCTGGCGACCTGGGCTGGGGCGAGGTGCGCGGCCTGGTGACCGACACCCTCAATGGATCGCCCATCGCGGGAGCCACCGTCACCTGCATGCACAGGTCCAACCATCCCGTGAGGTTGTGCTCCGGTTCCGTAACGACCTCCAGGGACGGCAGTTTTGTTTTTCCGCATATTTTCTTCACGGAAACCGACAGCATCGAACTATCCGCCAGCCATCCACTTTACGGCGGGGATTTCATCCGCCAGGTGTTCTTCACCCAACCAAGCCTGTACATCAACTTTTCGCTGCCGGTGATCGACCTTACCCAACATCCATGCTGCACTGCCCCCGCTTGCGGCGATAATGAGGTGTTGTCCTGCCCGGGTGTCTGTACCTGCGGCTGCGGTACCACCTGCGTTACCAAAACCCCCACTCCCCCCGGGTTCCCCACCCAAACGCCGTCCATATCACCCACGCCGTACATCTCTCCAACACCGTAAAACTGATCCTGGGTGGAGTAATTAAATTGGAAAGATGGGGGATGTTGCTGTTATGGAATATTGGTTATGCACTGCATTTACATATCACGCAAAATTGCATGTTATGGATGTGTTTTTATTGAATTAGTTGGGCACCGGAGCCTTCACTTCGTTCTGGTCGGGAGACAGGCTGCATTGCCAGTAGGTGGGACATGACGCGAAGCGATGCTGGAGACGTGCTGCGAATGTTCAAACGCGGCCGGACGGTCTGCAACCTGGCTCACCTGGGACCGCCAGCAGGGTTCGACCTCTCCTCGGGGATTCGAAGGACAGGCAGGTTCGTTGGTTCGCGCCGGATTCGACTATCGGGCCGATGACTTGTTCAGGGCTGCAGCGGCGCGTATGAGCGTCTTGAAGGCATCCTCATCTATTTCATCACCCTCATGGAAATCGATCGCGCGCCTGACTTTGCCTTCAAGGCTGGAGTTGAATAGTCCTGAAGGGTCCTTAAGCGAAGCGCCCTTGAAGAAAGTCAGCTTCACGACGCTCTTGTACGTCTCGCCGGTGCAGATCCCTCCATCGTGAGCCCAAACCGGAACGCCAGGTGATGATTCTTTTACCCACTTCCACTCCTCCACCACCTCAGGGTCAGCCTGTTTGATGAGAGCACGGACATGGGAGAGTGTCTTGCCCCTCCAGTCGTCCAGTTCCTTGATCCTCGCCTCGATCGGCCGGGAAGGGGATTCGTCCTTGGTCGTTGCGCTCTTTTTCATATTGTTTGCACCTCATTCGGTTGTTTTTCTATCTTACGAAGGTGTGGATGGGAGTTTCCTTTATTCATACGTTCTACGGTCATTGTCCCCGATGATACCACCGCATCAATCATTGTCAATATCCGACTTTACTGATAGGAATTTTCTTATTTTCGGGAAAGCGTGGGTGCGTAGTTGGTGATCGGTTTTACTGGGTTGGAATTTTGTCAAAGTTAGTATAATTAGTTGTGCTATTTTGAAAAATTGGAGGTGATTATGACTGGAACGACCTGGAAACCCTATTTACGACACGGTGAATTGGATACAAAAGAGAGAGAAGAACTGCCGGAAAGTGTTTATGCATTTCCAAAACAGCGTAAAGAACCCCTGACTGATGCTGACCATTTAAGAAATGCCATAGCTCGTTTCGATCAAGTGAAAGGGGTATCTGACAGTGACCGCGATCTGGCATTTGCAAATATTATAAAAGCAGCCGCGCATTTTGGTATAACTGTCGAGGAAAGCAATTGGCATCAATTAGGCAAGAAGGCGCATACAAAAAATTCAGCTCATTCTTCATGAATGTAATCCCTGTTGGGCAGGCGTCTCGCCAGTCCTGCCGCTGGCGGAGTGTCAGATGGATGGCTCATGCCTCACAGGGGAGGTTGAGCTACATACCTGCTACCATGTATGTGTGTTCATGAAAGGAGAGTAAAGTGAGTAATCCAAATGAACGGAATATGGTGATCATCCAGGAGTTCCGGGCCAACGCCGGTAAAGTCGGCGGACCATTCGCCGGCAAGTCGCTGCTGCTCCTACATACCATCGGGGCAAAGAGCGGACAGCCACGCATTAACCCGGTCGCCTGCATCAGAGATAGTGATCGACTCGTGATCATTGCCTCCAAAGGTGGTGCCCCGACCAACCCGGATTGGTACTACAACATCCTCGCCAATCCGCTGGTCAGCGTGGAAACCGGCACCGAACAATTCCAAGCCCGGGCATCCATTGCGGTGGAACCAGAACGAACGCGCTTGTATAACCACATGGTCGAGATGATGCCCGGCTTTGCCGAGTACCAGCGTAAGACTGTGCGTGTCATCCCGGTGGTTATCCTGACGCCCGTGAAATGAATGGTCGCAACCGGCAGTAACTTTAACCCTTGTATCAGTTTTCTTTTTGAAATAAGGGTAAAATAAATTAATCCAACAAATCCCAAGGAGTAATTTATGGACACCATTGAATTTATCCGGCAATTGGTCGCGGCTGTGCGCCGCCAGACTGACGAATCCATGAAAGATA
>JADGQC010000215.1 GCA_017882125.1 Anaerolineales bacterium | reverse complement strand
TGGATTCACCTTCCAGAAACTCGATATTTCGGAGCGCGGTTCGGTGGAGAAGCTTCCCGCCTTCGACGCCGTCATTAACCTGGCGGCCCGCGCCGGGGTCCGGGCAAGTGTCGAGAATCCCTGGGTCTTTGTGGAGACAAATGTCACCGGGACGCTCAACCTGCTCGAACTGTGCCGCCGCAACGGGATCCGTAAGTTCATTCTGGCTTCCACCTCCAGCATCTACGGGGCGAACGCTCCCCATCCAACGCCTGAAACCGCCGACAGCGACCACCCACTGCAGCCGTACGCAGCCAGTAAAAAAGCAGCCGAGGTGCTCAGTCATAGTTACCATGCCCTGTATGGGATCGATGTCAGCGTGGTGCGCTATTTTACGGTCTATGGCCCGGCAGGACGCCCGGATATGAGCATGTTCCGCTTTACGCGATGGATTAGCGAGGGTGAACCGCTGCAGTTATTCGGTGATGGGGAACAGTCGCGCGGCTTTACTTATGTGGATGACATTGCACGCGGGACGATTGCCGCCCTGAAGCCGCTCGGTTACGAGATCATCAACCTGGGCGGGCACGAAGTGATCACGATGAATGCCCTGATCGCTCTGCTCGAGAAGCGCATTGGCAGGAAGGCCATCCTCGAGCGTCACCCACCCAATCAAGCCGATATGCTCACCAGCCATGCCGATGTTACCAAAGCCGGCAGCTTGCTTGACTGGCAGCCCAAAGTAGGTCTGGAAGAAGGCGTTACCCGGCTGGTGGAGTGGTACAATGCCGAGCGTGACTGGGTAAAAGGAATCGCAACCGGATGAGCGATCGAAGCCAATTCGAAAACGAGGAGCACTCCAAATGAAAGTTCTGGTCGTTGGCACAGGCTACGTTGGCCTCACAACCGGCGTGGCGCTGGCCTATCTGGGACACCAGGTCATCTGCCTGGACATTGACGAAACCAAGGTTGCCATGCTTCGGGAGGGCAGATCCCCGATCTACGAGCCGGGCTTGCCGGAATTGATGACCCTGGCCAAAGAGAATATCCGCTTTACCACATCGTACGAGGACGTGGATTTCAAAACCTGTGATGTCGTCTTCATTGCAGTGGGAACACCTTCCCTGCCCGATGGAAGTTGTGATCTGAGCCAGGTGAAAGCGGCTGCGGAAGCGATCGGGGAGCGCCTCGACGAGCATTTCACGGTAGTGGTCAACAAATCCACGGTCCCGATCGGTTCAGGGAACTGGGTGGGGTCCCTCGTGCGGGATGCGTATAGCCGCCGGATGGGTATCAAACCCAATAAAACCTACGCGGTCGCCTCCAACCCCGAATTTCTCGCCCAGGGCGCGGCCGTCTATGACACCCTCTACCCCGAGCGGATCGTGATCGGCGCAGACGATCCACGTGCCATAGACCTATTGACCAATCTATACCGGCCCTTGCTCAACCAGGGTTTTCCTGCGCCCGCCTTCCTTCCCCGAAAAGAAGGTCTCAGCGCCGTGCCGGTCGTGACCTGTGACCTGGCCTCGGCCGAATTGATCAAGTATGCCGCCAATGCCTTTTTGGCTGTAAAGATCAGTTTTACCAATGAGATGGCGCAGTTGACCGCCAAGGTCGGCGCCGACATCCTCCAGGTGACTCAGGGCATCGGCCTCGATAGTCGCATCGGTCCGCGCTTCTTGCGGGCAGGCATTGGCTGGGGCGGCAGTTGCTTCGGGAAGGATACGGCTGCCCTGCTGGCCACCTCCAAAGAATATGGGTTGACGATGCCGATCGTCCAGGCCGCCCGCGAGGTGAACTACCGTCAGCGCACCTGGGTGGTGGATACCTTGCTGCAGGAGTTGAAGATCTTGAAAGGTCGCAGCATTACCTTGCTCGGTTTCGCCTTCAAGCCCAATACGGACGACCTGCGCGATGCGCCCTCCCTGGATATCGCCAGCCAGCTCATCCGCCAGGGTGCGCGCGTGACGGCCACCGATCCGGTAGCCCTGGACAATGCCCGCCGTTTGTATCCCGATCTCGGGGTGCTCTACTGCCCGGAGCCTCTGGTGGCCCTGCAGGGCGCGGACGCCGTCGTTCTGGTCACCGAATGGCCTGAATATTCCCGCTTGAACTGGACCGAGATCAAACCCACCCTGAACAACCCGCTGCTCCTGGATGGGCGCAACTTCCTGGACCGCCACGAATTGGAACGCCTGGGCTACCGGTATGTTGGGGTGGGGAGGTAGGTTCGGAGGACGGTGGATGGGAGACGGATGACCGAGGAATATAAGTTGCAGAAGTTACAGGTGTATCAAATGGATACGGTATAATTGTTCCGCTACAAGCCGTAATCCATAACAGAGCAGTTTGTCTTATTGCCACAGCTTTTTGCCATTCAATGTGACCCGGAGTTTAAAATGAAATTAATCGTAGCTCTCGACCGCGATGAAGACGGCGTCTGGATTGCAGAATGTCCGTCCATCCCCGGCTGTGTCAGCCAGGGTTCAACTAAAGAGGAAGCACTGAAAAACATCAAAGAAGCGATCCAGCTTTGTCTTGAGGTGCGCGCAGAACAAGGTCTGCCCCTGACGATTGAAACCCGCCAGGTGGAGGTATACGCCTGATGCCCGTCCTTCCCCAACTGAGCGGTCGGGAAACTGTACGAGCTTTTGAATCGCTTGGTTGGAAGGTGGCCCGGCAAAAAGGAAGCCACATCATCCTGATCAAAGATGGGCAGATTGCAACGTTGTCTGTGCCTGATCATAAGGAAGTTGCCAGGGGAACTTTACGCAGTCTGATCCGTTCCGCGGGGCTTACCGTATCAGAGTTTCTGTTTGTATTGAAAAAATAACTTCCGCCCTTGGTCATCCGATCTCGGTCATCTTCAGTCTTCTGTCATCGGTCCTCGGTCTTTTTCTCCTGTCTTTCTTTATGGCTATGGTATAATTAATGGTATAATTATTAAAAGCGGCTCATTTTAAGAAGGTGACAATAAATGGAAACAAGGGTTCAAATTCGTAAAGGTGGCAGATTGGTTGTGCCGGTGAAACTGCGCAAGGCCTTGAACATCAAAGCAGGCGATGAGATTGTGGCGCGGTTGGAGAATGATTCCATCCGCTTGATTCCTGTGCAACAAGCAGTGAAACTGGCACAGAAAGCTGTCAGGCAGTATGTACCCCAAGGGGTTTCCCTGGTGGATGAGTTGATTAAAGCCCGGCGGGAAGAAGCGCGTGGTGAGTAATTACGTACTGGATGCCTCGGCCCTCCTGTCCCTTCTTAATTCCGAAGATGGCTCCGATATTGTTCTGGGCTTTCTTCCGCATTCAGTGATTTCAACAGTAAATCTGGCTGAGGTAGTCACACGTTTGTCCATCCTCGGCATGCCCGAAGGGCAGGTCCGCGAGGCGTTGACTTTGCTTGGTCTGGAAATCATCCCTTTTGATGAAGAACAAGCCTTTCGCACGGGTCTTTTATCTGCTTACACCCAACCTCTGGGGCTCTCGCTCGGGGACCGCGCCTGTCTTGCCCTGGCCCTCACCACCCAGTCTACTGCGCTTACGGCTGACCGGGTATGGAAAGACTTGGATATTGGGGTTGCGATAAAACTGATTCGCTAAAGTCTTCCCTCTCCCCCCGTCCTCAGTCTATCCTTTCACATGATCAATTCTATCTATTCACGGAAAAATTATGATTAAAGCTCTCATCACCGGCATCACCGGTCAGGATGGCTCGTATCTGGCTGAGCTATTATTGGATAAGGGCTATGAAGTTCATGGCCTCATCCGCCGCTCGAGTTCATTCAACACCCAGCGGATCAACCACATCTATAAAGATCCACATAACCATGCCGGGACCAATCTCCACCTTCATTATGGTGATGTGACCGATTGGGGCAGCCTGCTTGACCTGATCTACAACCTCCGCCCGAACGAGGTCTACCATTTGGCGGCGCAAAGCCACGTGCGGGTCAGTTTTGACCTGCCTGAATACACGGGCGATGTCACTGCGCTGGGGACGATCCGCATCCTGGAAGCGATCCGCAAAAGCGGAATAACCACCCGTTTCTACCAGGCCTCTTCCAGCGAAATGTTCGGTGCCGCCAGCCCTCCCCAAAACGAAACCACCCCCTTCATGCCGCAGAGCCCGTACGCGGCCGCCAAGGTGTATGCCTACTGGCTGACGCGCAACTACCGGGAAGGCTACAAGCTTTTTGCCTCGAACGGAATTCTCTTCAACCACGAATCCCCCCGCCGCGGCGAAACGTTCGTGACGCGCAAGATCACCCGGGCTCTGGCCGCCATCAAGGCGAAAAAACAGGAGGTGTTATTCCTGGGCAACCTGGACGCACGCCGCGACTGGGGTTACGCCCCCGATTACGTGGCGGCCATGTGGAAGATGCTCCAGTGCGATGAGCCGGCCGATTTTGTGATCGGCACGGGTGAAGCTCACTCGGTGCGTGAATTCCTGGATGAGGCTTTTGGCTATCTGAACATGGATTGGCAGGAATGTGTTAAGATTGATCCGCGCTACTACCGGCCAAACGAAGTGGATTTCTTGCAGGCGGACCCG
>JADGQC010000214.1 GCA_017882125.1 Anaerolineales bacterium | reverse complement strand
CTGCTGCGCCCCTGTAAAACCGTCCTTATGCAAAGACCTTTTTATTCTCAGGCTTCCATTCGCGTGCCTTGAGAATGGTTTCCTCTTCCGGCTGGCCTTATGGGGCGCTCCGCGAACGCTGGCTCAGCTTAATTGGGACGTTGAAAACATTTCAGAATATTCGGTTTTGAGAAATTAATTGTGAAAATATATACAGAATGGCAAAACAATGCTAAACTTATGAAGCCGATTTGGGTACTGCTCATCCGTCTCAGCGGCGATGAAGGGTGATATTTAGGGAATCGATTTCCTGGGACGGTTGTGAAAGGAAATAGTTCCATGAAAACGAAAACTCATCTGAACATCCTTTTGACGGCACTTGTGATCTTTGCTGTTATTCCTGCATGCATCTTCACAACTCCTCCAGCGCCATCGACGCAGCCAGCCAAGAATTCCACCTCCGTTGCCCCAGGCGGGGATCCGCAAGCGCCGGTGGACCTCGGTACGATCAGCTATAGCCTCGATACCACCCGGCAGGTGAGCGACACCTTTGACTTTAATTCGGGGGAGGGCCTTATCCTCACAGCCGCGGATGCCAACGGTTATGGCTGGATGCTTTCGATCCCTGCGGATGCTTTGCTAACGACCATAGAAATAAAGATGACGCCTTTCGCCACACTGGATGTCTCCCAATCGGGAGCCAAGATCATCAGCGGGGTCCAGCTCGAGCCGGATGGGCTGCAATTTGTGGATGCAGTTCGATTGTCCGTCACCGCTCCCGGCGACAACCCCGGGGTTGGGCTGATCTTTTCCTTCCAGCAGGATGGCTCGGAGGTGGCTTTTGCGCCCACCGACAATACCAGCGGCGGAAAAACGGCCATCGCGACGATCTGGCACTTCAGCGCGGCCGGTTACGGCAGCGGCGAAACTGCCGGAGATGATAGCCTGATGAATAAATACCTCCAGATGGTCGAAGAAGATTACAGATGGGCACTGGCGGCCGCCAAGCTGTTCATTCGGAACGGCGCGCCCACGCCTCCCACACCGCCGGTCATCAACCAGTTCTGCCGCGGCACCGAAGTCAACCCGGAAGGACCGATACAATCTGATCTCTTTGAGTTCGGGCGTGCCTTTCTCGATCCGTATAACGAGATCAACAGTGTCTTGTTGGCGGCGATGAAGGATATGGAACTTGTAGGCTCGCAGGTGGATACCAGCGCGGGGGCGTATGCAGCCCAACAAATAGCCAGAATGGCTGAAAATTCCATCTGGCAAATGGGTACGCAGGTCCAGGGAGAAAGGCCGCCCGACCGGCTGACTGCGGTGATCGCCGTGGCACTAACGGTTGAACGCCAGCTTGAGTTGTTAGGTAGTTCCGGCGAGATGTTGCTAGTGATAACCGATTGGGCCGAGACCATCCGCGATTATTACCTCGCCCAGCTTGAAACCAACCACGATTACCGCGCCTACCCGACCCTGATGACCCTTGAAAAAAACGTTCAACTTCTTGGGGGTAGTGATCGCCTGGGAGACATAATGACGGCATTGACCTTTGAAGTGATCGTCGATACCAGTTTCGACAGCACCTGGTATTCCGGCGAAGAACTTTTTGCGACCGGCAACGTGGTGCAAAATGCAGACGTCACAGGTCTAACCAATCTATTGAACCCGCCGAATTTTCTTTGGGGAACGGCGAACAACATGATCTTAAAGGCTAAAAGCGGAAACTTTACAGATTCTACTGGAAACTACCCGCTGGCTGGTCAATCGTATCTCGGTTCCCTTTGGTTGTTAAATTACGACGCCTGCGTGACCAAGACCTTCGATGTGATGCTCTCCGGTTTTTTTGGAGATGGGCAAAGTAAATCCGGAACAGTCGCCGGGGCTTCGTCCATGGTCAGTTGGGAACAATACTGGTGGGCAGGTGCCGGTGCTTTCATGTTCACGGTCCCCATGCAGAACCTGAGCCCCAAATTGGGCGATGGGACTTATTCCGGTTCCGGCTCCGCAGCAGACGGAAATTTTACCAGCAGCGCCCAGGTCCATATCGTGATCAAACATACGCCTTAATGGATCATGTGCAGCGCCATCTACTTCCTGTTCCTGTAAATTGATTTTCCACGCTGTAGGGCGGGTTTGTAACCCGCCAAACCCTGACTTTGTCGGGCTAAAAGCCCGACCTACGAGAACTTACGTAAGAGGTCTATTACTTAATACCTTATTACTTATCACCTTATTACCTCATTACTTTATTACCTTTTCCGGATTGACAATTACGCAACCTTTTTTCTGTAAATTCAAGATCAAGCGCATCCTCTGTGAAAAAAGGACGAGCTGCTTTGATCCTGGATATCATAGCGATGATCAATGGGGCAGGGTGAAGGGTATATCTCGCCCCTAAAATTCCGTCATATCCACCGCGCGGATTCACCCGGGCTGATATAGATCGGGCTGCCGCGCCCCCGTAAAACCGTCCTTATGCAAAGACCTTTTTATTCTCAGGCTTCCATTCGCGTGCCTTGAGAATGGTTTCCTCTTCCGGCTGGCCTTTCAACCACTCATCGAAGGGTTGGAAGACAGGTGGCTCGACTTTCACGGAAGAGAGATCCTTGGCGATCGGATATTTGCCGAGCGTGCGGACAGTTTTCACCGCCGTGTGGATGTTCACAGGCGGGGTGTCGGCCGGGACGTTGCCGATGAAGACCAGCATCCGCCCATCGCGGCCCAGGATGTTGATCCACTCGGCGATCTTGGCGACGATCTGGTCAGGGCTGCTGTCGCGCATGAAGCGCCCATTCAGCGAGGCCATGATGGGAAGTTGATGCCCGCCTTTGCCCTTTTGGAGGGCAAATTCCCGCAGCCAGGTCATGTCCCATTCCTGGGTGCGGCCCATGCCCGAGAAGGCAACATTCAGCGGCATGGTCTTGGTCGCAGCCTCCCAGCACTTGAACATTATGTCCTTGTCGAATTTGGCGGGATCTTCCTCGCAGTAATCCCCGGCAGCTGTACCCGCCGCAACGGTCATGCCCAGCTCCTTCTTGCACTGCTGGCGAAGTTTTAGGGCATAAGGCACCACCCACTCTTCTATCAGTTCGGGCGTCAGGTCCGGGAAGCACGCCCAGGCATCGGCGCCATTGGCGTTCTTGACCCCGGCTTTGGCAAAAGCCTGCATGTAGGGGTACAGCACCCGGTCATTTGCCCAGTCAAATAACGCCGTGGCAAAGCCTTTGTCGCGTTTCATGGCCCGTACCGCCTTGGGGTATCCCATTGCCTGGCAGAGCAGGCTCCAATGGGAGCAGAAGAAACCACCGGCAAATGGTCCGGGAGCCTTTTTCAGGAAGAGTTGGCCAACCTCGAGTCCCATTGGGATGCGGCCTTTGGAGACATCCAACGACCCGATCTTGTCCAGGTCGGATGCCTCCGTGATCAGCGGATCGCTGACATCCACCGTGGGCATGGCGTTGTCACTGTAGATCATCCTGGCACCCAGCGCCTCGACTTCGAAGTTATAGGCGTCGGCAACGATCGTATCTGAATCAAAGCCGTACCAGCGGTCGACCGCCAGGTGGGTGTCGACCAGCAGTTCCGCGTTCCAGTAATACAGGCGGGCCGGAATCTTGGCAACCGTCATGGCGTGGTCATGGATCTGCGGCCCAAAGAACGGGATCACGTCAGCGTGGTCACCCGTCATCGCGGCAATGACCCGTGCCAGCCCGCTCGGGTGGCCAAAGCGCAGGCCTTTGCCGTACAGCATACCATGTACCATTTCAAGAGTTGAGTTAGCCATTTTTGCCTCCTACCATTTTCAGTGCTTTTTCCACACTTACCATGGCGTCCTTGCCCCAGGCGTCCGCCCCCACTTCATCGGCGAATTCCTGGCTGGTGGGTACGCCGCCGACCATTACCTTCAATCCATCCCTCAGGCCTTGTTTCTTCAGCTCAGCGACGACATCCTTCATCTCCAGCATGGTGGTGCTCATGTATGCCCCCAACCCCAGGATGGCGGGTTTATACTCCCTGACCGCGGCGATGAATTTCTCCTTGGGGACATCGATGCCCAGGTCAATGACCTCAAAACCCGCTGACTGCAGTAGCGCCATCACCAGACTCTTGCCAAGGTTGTGCATATCACCCTGGACAACGCCGATCACGAACTTGTGGGCTTTCTTCCCTTGCGCGCCCTCCTTCAGCTTGGGCTCCAGCGGGATCATGGCGGCCTTGAAGGCGTCTGCAGAGAGGATCACATCCGGCAGGAAATACTCATTGGCCTTCCACAGCTCGCCGGTCTTGGTGATCCCTGCCACCACGCCCTGGTTCAGGATGTCCAGCGGGGGCAAACCCTCCGCCAGGGCTTCTTTCACCAGGTTGGCAGCCATGACATCTTCGCCATCCACGATGGCTTTCGATATTTCTGTGTATTTTTCAGGCATGGTTTCCTCCTTGAGAAGTTTCCTTTTAACATTATACAAGAAAACGATCAAGAAGTCTGTTGTCTGGACGACATATTCCGGACCTTCATTGATTGTCCGGTCGCGAGGATGCATCTAGATGGAAGCTTTATCTTTTGTGCAGAGA
>JADGQC010000213.1 GCA_017882125.1 Anaerolineales bacterium | reverse complement strand
CCGATTCATTTCTTGGGAGCGGAACCGTTTTGCTTCGATCACCAGTTCTCCAGCTATCGTAAATTTCTTCCCGGCTAGTTTTCTCAAGCGCGCTTTGACCTCCTCGGCAAGCGAGGGAGAGGAACGCACATTAAATCTCAGCTGTACAGCCGTGGCAACCTTGTTGACGTTCTGTCCACCTGGCCCTGAAGCACGGACAAAAGTGAAGATCAATTCACTGCGTGGGATGGATAATGTAGGGGTGATCTGGAGCATGAGACTATTTTACTGCATGGGCTCCCACGCGCAATATGCACCCTTCATTCAAGTGTCTCTCTTGGAGATATCTTTTCGATAATGGAGATATGGATGCAAATAGCTAAAACATCATTGCATTGATCTTGTCCATCGTCTCGGGGGCAGGACGAAGGTCTGAGTCCTGCAAGCGGTTGAGAGGAGTTTCTACCAGGTTATAAGCTTCGGTGAGAGTAGGCTTTGACTCGTCAATATATAGTAGTCCGGTCACCAACCAGTCTTTTTGTTGGGCACTTTCCAGCATCTGGAACGCATTTGCGCGGTTGGTGGGGTCATAATCTTTTTCCAGCTTCTTCAAAAGAATGGTCGACCCGTCATGCATGCTGACTTCACGGACAGTTCCTTCCTCGAATTCACCCAGGATCTCGATTTCATCCAATGCCGGGATGAAGGAAATATCTTGCAAAGGTGCTTCATGGTCCTTCCCCCATGTGTATGAATGGGTGGCATTATCCTGATTGTTGAAGGTGACGCAGGGACTGATGATGTCCAGCACTGCCACCCCATGATGGCTGAGGGCAGCTTTCAACAGTTCTTTAACTTGTTTTGCGTCACCGGCAAATGAACGCGCCACAAATGTGGCATTGGAAGCCAGTGCTTCCAGGCAAATATCCACGGGCATATATTGGTTGATGCCCTGATGCTTTAAGTTCAGACCCTTTTCAGCGGTGGCTGAAAACTGTCCCTTGGTTAATCCATATACCCCGTTATTCTCGACGATATACACGATCGGCGCATTTCGACGGACCAGGTGTTTAAATCCGCCCATCCCGATCGAAGCGGTGTCCCCATCCCCAGAAATTCCGATTGAGCGCAAAGAAGTATCGGAAAACATCGCCCCAGTGGCAAAAGAGGACATGCGCCCATGCAATCCGTTAAACCCAAATGAGCGGTTCAGGAAATACGCCGGACTTTTGGATGAGCAGCCAATGCCGCTAAACTTGATTATTTCTTCCGGGACAATATTCAGGTCGTAACATACAGTAATTATCTGGTTGGCTATGGAATTATGTCCACAACCCTGGCAGAGGGTGCTGGGTAGACCCCTGTAATCGTTTTTCGTAAGGCCAGCTTTATTGGTCTGAATTGTAGTGGGTGCAGACATAGTTATTTCTCCTGTGCCATAATGGCTTCTTTAACCCATTTGGCGGTCAAAGGTAAGCCGTCACTGTGGCAGGCTGAGCGGAATTTGGGGGCCTGGTCTGGCAAAACTGCGCTCAAGATCTGGCGAAGTTGTCCATCGCGATTTCCTTCCACAATGTAGATACGTTCATATTTTTTAATGAAATTCTGAACTTCTGCTGTACATGGTAACGCGCGCAGGCGCATGTAGGCAAATTTTGGACCTTCTACTTTTTTAAGGAAAGCCAGCGCCTCATCCACGGCAGGATCGGACGACCCATATGCGATAATACCAATGGTCGCACCTCTGCCAGCCTTGATCACGGGCTTGGGTACCAGGGAGCGGGCAGTATCATACTTTTTCTTAAGGCGGGCCATGTTATTTTCCCAGGATACGGAATCTTCGGTGTAACGGGCTTCCTCGTCATGGCCTGTACCGCGTCCAAACCAGGCCGCAGAATGATGTTTATTACCGGGGACCGTGCGGTACGCGATCCCGTCCCCATCGGAATCCTTATAACGGCTCCAAATGCCGCTCAGCTTTTCCAGATCAGCTTCCCATAGCACTTTGCCGCGCTCCAGCGGAACATCAGGATATTCGAAGGGTTTTGTCATCCATTGGTTCATTCCCAGGTCGAGGTCGCTAAGCACGAATATCGGCGATTGGAGGGTGGCAGCCAGGTCCAGTGCTTTCCAACCGAACTCGAAGCATTCCTGAACAGATCCCGGCAGCAGGATGATATTTTGCTTGTCTCCATGGCTCAGGGAATAGACCTCGGTCAGATCTCCCTGGGCGGTTCGGGTTGGCAAGCCGGTGCTTGGTCCCATCCTCTGAACATCCCACACGACCACGGGCACTTCGGCAAAGTATCCCAGCCCTGCATATTCAGCCATAAGGCTGAGACCGGGACCGGAAGTGGATGTCATGGATCGCAGCCCACCCCAGCCTGCGCCGATCGCCATGCCGATGGCTGCCAATTCATCCTCGGCCTGCATAACAGCATAAGTCTGTTTTCCCTCGGCGGTTTTTCGAAATTGTGGCAAATATACATTGAGCGCTTCTGCCACTGAAGAAGCGGGGGTGATCGGATACCAGGCTTCGAACTGCAAACCACCATAGACTGCGCCAAGGGCAGCAGCAGTGTTGCCATCCGCCATGACATAATTGGAGGTTGCATCCATGCGTGCCACCGAAAACGGGTCAGATTTTTTCAGGTTTTGCGCAGCCCAATCAGCTCCGGCTTTGATCGTGCCGAAATTGGATTCCACTGCTTCAGCTTTTCCTTTAAAGTGAAAGCTTAATGCCTGCTTGATGGTTTCCATTTCGATGCCAAGCATTTGCGCCAAAACACCTACGTAGACCATGTTGGCAATATAATCCCGCAATGCAGACGAAACATTGGCTGCACGCGCGATTTGTTTGACCGGCATCGGGTAAATGGATATATCGCTTCGGTTGATGGCAAATTTGATGTCATCTGCGTATAAAAATGCGCCCCCTGGTTGAACAGAAGCCAGGTCCTTGGAAAATGACGCCGGGTTCATGCTTACCACTACTTCTTGTTCATCTCGACGGGCAATAAACCCCTCCTTGCTGAGCCGGATCGTATACCAGGTTGGCAGGCCTTGTATGTTTGAAGGGAATAGGTTCTTGCCAGAAACCGGAATGCCCATTTTAAAAAGAGCTCTTAATAGCGTGACATTCGCAGTCTGAGATCCGGAGCCGTTAACAGTGGCAATGGTAATGGAAAAATCATTTACTACTTTTGCTGACATGATTACTCCCTGATAGTTTGATGCCAAATTGGATAAAAAGAGGCCCATTCATAGTAAAACAAACGTCCGGGTAGGTCAAGGGGCTAATTCGATGGGTATATATAATTATAATAAAGGTGAACAAAAAAATGCTTCATTGGGTTGATTCAACACCGGCTTTACACCTCAACTATTAAATAATTAATGCAAAAAAAGCCTGACGGTTAATCGTCAGGCTCCACGGTCAGATCTTTAAGAAATCCACTGCTGTCGCTGCCATCAATGCTGCGCCGCGTGGCAGGGCTGTCTCGTCGATGTCAAATTTCGGGTGATGATGACCGGCATCCAGCCCCTTTTCGTGATTGGCCGACCCAATAAAGAAGAAGCATCCCGGGACTTTTTCAAGAACAAAGGCAAAATCTTCCGAACCCATGGTTGTGTAGTTGGCCGGATCCACATCGGATTGAGGAAACAACCGGTCGGCGACCGCCTGGACCCTTGCGGCAGTATCGGCGTGGTTGATCGTCGCGGGTGTAAGCATCTGCAGGTCAATTTCTGCCTTGCAGCCCATCCCTTCGGCAACCGAATGGACTGTCTTTTCGAAACGTTCCATGACCAGCGCTCTGACAGCCGGCTCAAAAGTTCGGATCGTCCCTGTCATTTCCGCCGCAGGCGGGATGACGTTGAAGGTCTCCCCTGCGTGGATGGTGCAAATGCTTACAACTGCCGTCTGCAGGGGTGCAACGTTTCGGGCAACGATGCCTTGCAGGGCCGTTATGATTTGTGCTGCAGCCAGGATTGGATCGACTGCGAGATGTGGTACGGCTCCATGTCCGCCTTTTCCGAATACCTTGACCTTGAAAATCTCCGCGCCCGCCATGGCGGGACCGCTGGAAATGCCGATCCACCCGACGGGTTTTTCATTCCAGACATGCAGACCCAGGGCAACATCCACTTTGGGATTTTCCAATACACCATCCGAAATCATTTTTTCTGCCCCGCCCATGCCTTCTTCGGCGGGCTGGAACATGAATTTAACCGTTCCACTCAATTCGGTCCGGTGAGCGTGGAGCATTTTCGCAACGGTCAGGAGAACAGCGGTATGACCATCATGCCCGCAAGCGTGCATTACGCCGGGGTTTTGTGAAGCATAAGGAGCGCCCGTCTCTTCCAGGATGGGCAGCGCGTCCATATCGGCACGGATGAGCAGAACCGGTCCCGGTTTGGAACCTTCTAGCAGGGCGACCACGCCGGTCCCACCCACGCCGGATCGAACTTCCAGGCCAAGCGCGTTCAATTCCCTTGCCACGATCCCGGAGGTGCGGACTTCCTGGAACCCAAGTTCAGGATGAGCGTGAAAATCACGCCGCATCGACTGGGTGTATTCGAACAAA
>JADGQC010000212.1 GCA_017882125.1 Anaerolineales bacterium | reverse complement strand
GCCACCTGCGAAATCGGCTTGATATCCGAAGCCTGGGCAATATCTATATCTGAAGGCACCGGTCGGACGATTTTCAATTTAGTCGGGACAAACTTTTTTGCCATATAGTCTCCTTTTTTAATTTCGACTTTTATTCGCAAATTGATGCCGAGCAACAACCAAGGTTGGCGTCAGAAAATATCTCGTTATCTCAGCCGACAATTTTACATCACGCAATTGTCCATTAATTTCCCACTTCGCGCAAGAGGTAGATAATTTTTCATGAAGAAACAAATAGCTGACCTGCTTTCTGGATATTTGTGCAAAAAGGTTCCTACAATTATCTGGGCATTTTGAGCAATTTTCGAGGAACGAATGCCCAGGTTATCATCTCTAAACCCGGAGTATATGGGTAAAAACCATTTCATAACTATTCCCATAGATTTAATCCCAGTGTTTAACAAAACGCGGCAAGGAAAACTTGTATCTTTCCTTGCCGCAAAGCCAGTATAAAACATCTGTTCTATACCGTCAAGTCGAATAAAGTGACTACGTTACCAACCACCGGTTTTTAAACGATTCCTTAATTCATCCTGGAGAGAAATAATCATTTCTTTGAAGGATTCATTATAGGCGGGGTTTTCGATTGCCTTGGATTCCAGGCGCTCCATTAAATAGATCATCCAAGACTGCCAGGTACGCGGGTTGGGATACATTTGCGCAATTTCCAGCGCGGTATTATTTAGAATTTCGCGCAGATCATCTTCATTGGTTTTACTCATTTATTAAACTCCTGAGAAAAAGAAAAACAACAGACAACATGATCAATCCTTATTGTAGCACCAACCCTGTTCTTACAGGTTGATCACCCTCTAAGAGCCAATCCAAGAAATTTATTAGCAATGATAGTCACTCCCCTAATGATTTCGAATGTGAATCATTTTTTGCATGAAAATTATCATGATAAAGCTGCCTTGACCCGTGCAGGAGTAAATGGAATCTGCCGCAGACGTGCACCCGTGGCGTCAAATATGGCATTGGCAACCGCAGCAGCTGTCGTTGTGGTGGAGGGTTCTCCAGCACCGACAGCAGGCAAGTCGGGACGATTAATCAGAACGATGTCTACATCAGGCACTTCGGAAAAAGTCAGGATCGGATAAGATTCCCAATCCACACTCTTTATCCGCCATTCGTCAAACATGACCTCTTCCTTGAGCGCCCGACTGAGGGATTGGATGGTATTGCCTTCAATCTGGTTTCTTAACCCATCGGGATTGATAATCAGCCCGCAATCATGGGCGACCACAATGCGATTAACACGGACGGCTCCAGTTGATATATCCACCTGGACATGGGCAATGCTGGCGACAAGAGCTTGATCGTTTTCATACCAGGCAAAACCAATCCCGCGACCCTGCGACAAATTACCTCGCGTTTTCAGGGGCGAGGGACGCGATTCCCACCCGGCTTTCGAGGCAGCCGACTTCAACACTTGGCGAGCGCGCTCGTCGGACAGATAGCGGAGGCGGAATTCCAGCGCATCCACACCTGCGGCCGCAGCAAGCTCGTCCATGAAGGACTCATTGGCAAAAGTGTTTTCTGCTCCGCCCAAACTGCGGAAAGAAGATGCCCTCAAGGGAGAGTCGGCAATGTAATGGACCGTTACGCGTTGGGTCTCGAAAGAATAATTGGTGGGGGCATTTCGTTCTGCGCCAAAGGAAAACCCGAATTGCGCTGACGGTTGATCAGAAAGGAGCTGCCCGGCGACCAATTGCTCAGGAGAATGGGCGCGAGCCACATGTGACGGAGACCAGACCTGGTAATCCCAGGCAACCACATTTCCCTGCGAATCCAGTCCGCCCCGAGCCTCCATGACCATGGCGGGGGCTTTTGGTTCCCAAACAAACTCATCCTGCCGCGACCACTGAAGGCGGACAGGTCTGCCTACTGCCTGCGACAGGATAACAGCGTCTGCAGCAGCATCATCAGAACCATTCTGACCATAACTACCGGCACCTTCCACATGGATGAGATGCACTTTTTCAGGGGATACATCGAGTAATTTTGCCAAGGTCCCGCTCAGTGGGTAGGGTCCGGGCGTGCTCGCCCAAACAGTTATTTGATCCTCTTTTACATCGGCAACTGCACATGAGGGTCCAATGGAAGCGTGTGCATGGTACGGTTGGTAATAAGTGGCGTGGAGTTGACGATGCGCGTTTTTCCAGGCAGAATCAAAATCCCCCTGGTCTATCAAAAGGTTGTCCTCCGTCGGCCGTGAACGAAGGGTGGCGTACAAATTCTGCATGGTTGGAAGCGTGGCACTCTCACGCCATTCCACCTTGAGGGCCTGGGCAGCGAGTATGGCCTGCTCTTCGCGTTCAGTGACGATCCCGATAAAATTATTGCGTCGAACAACCTTGACGATACCTGGAATTTCAGCCAAAGATCGCTCGTCCATCGAAATTAATTCTGCACCCACACTCGGCGGGCGAACCAGACGCGCGTGCAACATTCCCGGGAGACGCAAATCCTGAATAAAGACGGACTCACCCGCCACCTTTCGAGGAATATCCTCGCGAGGAGTGGACTTGCCAACAACGGTATAGGTCTGAGAATCCTTGACCGTGACATTGGCGGGGACCTCGATATTGAAGTGTTTGCCTCCCATTAATTCGGCGTAAGTGACCTTTCGCTGCGGCTGCCGATTTGCAGAGATCACGCCTGCCTGCACATTCAATTCATCAAGGTGGACAGCAAGTTTCCTGGATGCCAACTCAAATAAGATCAGGCGCGCCTGTGCAGCAGCATTGCGGAGGGCGGTGCCGCTGGAGGAGATCGTCATACTCCCGGCGGTATAACCTTCATCCGGAGTGCGCTGGGTATCCCCCATGACCATGTGGACCCGGTCGAATGGGACATCCAACTCCTCAGCAACGATCTGCGCCAGGGCTGTGCGAACGCCAGTGCCCAGTTCGACCTTGCCGCTAAATGCCGTAACGGTCCCATCTGGATTTATTTCGATCCAATCGTCGAGCCAGGTGGTTAATTGTCCCCAGAAGGACTCCTGCCGCCCGGAACCACGACGTCCTCTTTTGCGACTGCCTTGGTCAGTCATCATTCACTTCCTTTGCCCGACATCAATAGCTCGGCACGGCGGACAGCCCGCAAGATGCGCAGATGAGATCCACAGCGACAAAGATTCCCATCGAGGGCTGTCCGAACCTGTTCGTCGGTTGGGTGAGGATTTTTCCATAAAAGAGCAGCGGTGGTGATGATCATGCCATTGACACAGTAGCCGCATTGAGTGGCCTGTTCTTCGATAAATGCACGCTGTACCGGGTGCAATTCACCTTCTTCAATTAAACCTTCCAGCGTGGTAATGCGAGCCCGGCCAATTTCAGAGACAGGCAAGTGACAGGACAACCGGGGTTCCGCCCCAACCAGAACCATACATGCACCGCATTTCTCACCCCCACAACCGAAATGCGGACCATTCAGCCCGATCTCATTGCGTAATACGTAAAGTAAAGGCGTATCCGGGGTGGATTGGACGGTATGCAGTTTCCCATTTACAGTAATGACTATATCGCCCGACATGAATTTAACCTCCAAAACATTCCAATAATAATTCTGCCCTGCAATCTTATTATACAGACAGGTTAAAGGAGATGCAACCGGGCAATGACATAATGGTCCCGTCCATGTGATTAATGTGATTAATGTTCATGTCAAGAATTTTGAATATCCAACCTAATCACTCACATTGACGGAATGAGGTCGGGAGTCCCCTAAAGGGGATGATATTCAAGTCTCTTCGCGCCCACAAGATCACCCTCGCAGTGGTCTTATTACATTACCTCATGGATGTACGACCATCAACCCCAAATGCTTTTCGTAGCCATCGAAGTCGCTGTCGTTGTGCAACAGTTCGTGGTCGTTTTCAATGCAGTAAGTAGCTATGAGATTGTCTATCGTCTTGCGGACCGTGATGCTTTTTTTTCGTAAGAGACGATAGTTATGGGCGCTTTGTACAGCCAAAGCCGGATTAACCATTTGTGCCTGGGTAAACCGGGTTAGCAAACGGCGAGCTGTTACAAAATCCGCCTCATGGCGAAACCCCTGCAATACTTCGGTCAGGATCAAATCCCCTACCAGGATGGGTGTTCGCTCCAGGGCGCGATTCAAGAACTCCACTTGCGGTGTGTCCACGCCGTTGAAGTAGTCTATCCAGACAGTTGAATCGACGACCAGCATCGTTAGTGCTCCACAACACGCGCCTGGCGCATTTCGTCAAGATCCCCTTCCCATTTCAACTTGCCGCGAAACTGGCGGACTTCGGCTTGTTCGCGCAACAAGATGAGTGTGCGCAAGGCTTCCTGTACAACTTCGCGTTTGGTTTTGATACCGGTCAATTTTTTAGCACGTTCGATCAAGTTTTCATCCAACATAATATTAGTACGCATGTCAGCCTCCAGGATGTGTATCCTTTTCCGAATTCATGTGTATTATATCGTATTTCTCAGAATTTTTGGTAAACCGCGCAGCAGTTATTGGGAAAATCTCGTATTTCCATCAACAGCCAATCAGCCAACCCAG
>JADGQC010000211.1 GCA_017882125.1 Anaerolineales bacterium | reverse complement strand
AGAAGCATCCATGGTGGCAGAACGGTATGGGATCAAGATCGGGCTGGAGCCTCACCAGCAGTACAGCAAATCGCAGGAAGGCCTCGACAGCATCTATGAGTTGGTAAAATCTCCAGCCATAGGCATTAACTATGATACGGGTAATAGTTATCTGGCTGGTACTACCGATACCTACGACTGGCTGACTCATGTGAAGGATAGACTGGTTCACCTCCACGCCAAAGATATCAGTTTTTCTCAAAGCGGCGCGGAAAAGGGTAAGGTGACCGGGACTCCGGTTGGTTGCGCGTGTGGCGATGGTGTCGTAGATTGGAAAAAGGTGATCGCGATCGTAAAAACCTGCCCGGTTGATATTGTTTTCAGCGTTGAATGCGGAAATGTTCCTGATGCCATTCGCAGCTTTGAGCATTTGAGCAAGTTGATCTAGAGTTCCTCATTGGGAATGTCAGCAAATGGATTTTCCCAATGGTTGCCATTATTAGATGCTGGTTGATTATTTTGTTTGGATGGAAATTTGGAATTTCCTGAGGGAACTCCAAATGACTTTGGATATTTATCCACCTTTGGACTAGGAGCTCATATGAGAATCGGAGTCTTTTCAGTAATTTTTCAAAACCTTCCCTTTGAGCAGGCAGTTGACAAGATTCTCTCTTACGGTGCCTCTGCGGTTGAAATTGGCACCGGTGGTCTGCCTGGGGCTCATCACTGTCCGATTGATGAACTTCTGGCAAGTGGTGAAAAACGCAAGTCTTACCTTGAAGTTCTGGAAAAGCGAGGCATGATCATCAGCGCTTTCAGTTGCCACTGGGACCCAATCGGTCCCGACAGGAAAATTGCTGCAGCTTCTGATGAGCTTTTCCGTAAAACTGTTCGGTTGGCTGAAATGTGCGGCGTTCCTGCCGTAAATGTGTTGGCTGGTCTTCCAGCAGGCTCACCTACAGACACGACACCCAATTGGGTCACCTGCCCTTGGCCACCCCATTTTCTCGAGATTCTTGATTATCAGTGGAATAAAGTCGCCATCCCATACTGGCGTGGCGCAGCCAAATTTGCCGAAAAGCATAACGTGAAGATTGGTGTGGAGATGCACCCCGGCATGCTCATGTACAATGTTGAGACCCTGCTGCGCATGCGGGAAGCCTGTGGTCCCGCGCTCGGTTGTAATTTCGATCCCAGCCACTTGTTTTGGAATGGGGTGGACCCCGTCGCAGCCATCCGTAAACTGGGTGATGCGATTGTTCATGTTCATGCCAAGGATTGTTATGTTGATCCTTACAATCTCGCAATAAATGGGTGTAATGATCATAAAAGTTACACGGATATTCCTCATCGATCCTGGACCTTCCGGACCATTGGATATGGGCACGATCTCATTGTTTGGAAGAATATTGTCTCAACGTTGAGAATGATTGGGTATGACCATGCCATTTCCCTTGAACACGAAGACGGAATGATGTCCTTTGACGAAGGTGTCAGGAAGGGAATGGCTGCTTTGCGTGAAGTAGTTGCGGTGGAAAGTCCCGGAGAAATGTTCTGGGCTTAATTTTTCCCGGGTTTCGATGGAGGCGATTTTATGAGTGAAAGTGAACGGAAACTCAGGTCCATTCGTACTTGGATGGCAGGGAGGAATATCGACGGTCTGGTCCTTCAGAAGGTTGGCAGCTTTGCTTGGGCGACCTGCGGGGCAGCCTCCTACATAAATATTGCTTCCTCCGAAGGAGTTGCTACATTACTGATAACGCAGGATCACCAGTACCTCATCACCAATAACATTGAAGCACCTCGCCTGGAGCAGGAAGAGAAATTGGTTGAGCAGGGTTGGGAATTTCATTTAACCCCATGGCATGTCAACCAGGCAACCGTGTCAGAACTTGGCCGCGAATTGAAGCTCGCTGCGGATGGTCCCTTTCCAAACGCTATCGATCTTTCTACTGACCTGTCACGCCTTCGAACAAATCTGACACCAGAAGAGGGACTTCGTTACCAGGATTTGGGGAAGCTTTGTAGTCATGCGATGGGAATTGCCGCCCGTGCGGTCAGACCAGGCCAGACTGAATTCGAAATTGCCGCCAGGTTGGCGATGGAAGCGGAACAGCAGGGGGTACAGGCTATTGTAAATCTGATTGCGACCGACGGGCGGATAGCCGCATTTCGACATCCATTGCCCACCTCAAAAAAACTCGAGAAGGTTGCCATGCTTATCCTGTGCGGAAGGAAAAATGGGCTGGTGTGTTCGTTGACACGAATGGTGCATTTTGGACCTATTTCTTCGGCCCTACAACGCAAGGTGAGTGCATGTGCCCGGGTTGATGCGGCTTTCATTGGGTCCACACGCCCTGGCCAGATCCTGGGAAACATATTTGAACGTGCAGTCTCGGCCTATGCAGCCAATGGTTTCCCTGACGAGTGGCAGAAGCATCATCAAGGCGGGGCAGCCGGATATGAACCCCGTGAATATTTGGCTGTTCCTGGTTCTCCGGAACTTGTAATTGCAGGCCAGGTATATGCCTGGAATCCTTCCATCACAGGCTGCAAATCAGAAGATACGATTCTCGTGGGGGAAACACACAATGAGGTCCTGACGGAAATACCCGATTGGCCGAAAATAATCATCGATGGCATTGCTCGTCCGTTGGTTTTGGAGATGTAATATTTGTGCCTCTGGCAGGCAGGGATAAAGGTCGTATTACCCGGATGTTCTAAAAACTACCTGGGAATCCAACCCTCAACCTATCCGTCTCTGAAAATTCTGGCCTATATTCTAATCGTCGTTTGTGAAACCCTACTCACGTTTCAAGGAATTCATCGGAGATCCCATTGAATGAATTAACACTCAGCCGGGTTAAACCGTTGACCGCTACTTTTGCCTACTATGTTGCCTTTATTACTCTGGGGGCAACCATGTCCCTTACTGGTCCAGCCCTACCGTGGCTTGCACAGCAAACATCCAGTCGTCTCGACCAGATAAGTATTATTTTTGTTGCCAGTTCGTTGGGATACATGACAGGCTCCCAACTCGGTGGCCGCGCGTATGACCGCTTCCCCGGTCACCGGATCCAGGCCCTGGGTTTGCTGGGGATTTCAATAAGCTCTGCACTCGTACCCGTGTTGCATTCGCTTTGGTTCCTGGTGGCAGTCATTTTCTTTCTGGGGACGTTCCAGGGCGCACTTGACGCTGGATGCAATACCCTTCTGACCTGGATTCATGGGGTTAAAGTTGGCCCGTATATGAACGGCTTACATTTTTTCTATGGTATTGGTTCCTTCGTGGCCCCCCTCATTTTTGCCAGGGTCATCCTGGTCGCAAAAGATATTAGCTGGGCGTATTGGATATTTTCAATCCTGACATTGCCGGTGGTTATATGGTTCTGGTTCCTGCCAAGCATAAATGTTCGAAGGAGAATGGTTGAACAGTCCAATGGGAGACTCAATTTAGGGCCGTTCCTGCTGATCGTCTTTTTCTTCATTTTCACCGTCGGGTTGGAGCTTGGTTTTGGTAACTGGATCTACACTTTTTCGGCCCATCTGCACCTTGTGAGTGAGATAGGCGCAGCATACTTAACTTCGGCTTTCTGGGGCGCTTTTACTGTTGGAAGGTTGCTTGGTATAGGCATTTCCTCCCGTCTTCGATCGCATACCATCTTGTTTATTGACTTGGCGGGTTGCCTGACTGCCTTTGCCATCTTGCTCGTCTGGCCAGTTTCATCCCTAGCTCTCTGGGGAGGCACGATCCTGATGGGGCTTTCGATCGCCTCCGTCTTTGCCACTGCAATGTCTTTCGCTGAGCAGCGGTTGACTCTAACTGGTGACTTGGTAGGTTGGATCCTGGTCGGTGGTGGCATCGGGGGAATGATCTTCCCTTGGTTGATTGGCCAGCTGTTTGAAAGCATCTCCCCGCGCGTTACCATGCCAATTCTGCTTTCAGCCAGTTTGATTGCCCTCGGCATCCTGCTCACATTGATCCCCCGGAAGACAAACGAAACAATTAATGGATTATGAGTACCACAAGCAGGTGGGGAAAGATCAAGCAGCTGCATAATCCAATGAGGGAGGATCTCTGTTAATATCATGAATACAAAACCAGTTAAATAAAACATACCCGCATTCTGCGTCAAGTATTCAAGAAACACACAAAAACAACCTTTTCAGCCTGAAAACATACGGGTTTTGTCAAGTTTGGTTTTCACCCAATGAGGCTGTGAAAGAATAGTCATTTAAAGGGTGCGAAAAATCCAATACCGAAGACCAAAAGTGTAAAAAATAGTCAACGGGTATCGTGAACGTCGATTGGAAGAAGAGGTTCCAGGCGGAATCGCATCTCTAGAACCTTTTTCCGACATTCAAAGGGATGATTTTCTGCTTATGCACTCACAAGCGGTCGGTTCATCCTCCTTACCAGACAATAAGTCTGAAAAGCAACCAATCCCATTATCTGTAGAACGCGTTTGAAGTTATAACAAAGCACAAGCAGACTCATCTCGGCCCTCACCTTATCCAATCCGCGTAAGAGAAAATGGGTCCAGCCACATAACAGTTTGAGTGTTCCAAAAGGATGCTCACACAATCCGGATCGCTGACGCATCTTTTCAGCCCCGTCC
>JADGQC010000053.1 GCA_017882125.1 Anaerolineales bacterium | reverse complement strand
AAAACCCCGGAGTAGAGACCGGGGTCTGACATGATGAGTTTAAATCCGGCGTGCGGGTTCTATTTTATCAGATTGTGTTGAATTTGGGCAGGGCAACTCATGGTTGTGTTGGATAAATATTGCCGGATAACAGTTGACTGGTGAAATGCCGGGTGCCATTCATAAACTACTCAAACCACCAGAAGCACCACCGAAATGAAATGTGCCATCGCTGCGAGCAGGACAAAAATATGCCAGGTTTCGTGGAATCCGAATTTCCCTGGAATAAAATTGAAAATCCTGGTGGCATAGACAACAGCGCCTAGTGTATAAATGACCCCCCCAACAATCAACCAGACGATGGCACCTACCGGAAGCGCAGCGGATACCTGCCCGACTGCGGAAATACCCAGCCAGCCCATTAAAACATAAATGGCTGCATTCAGCCAGCGTGGTGCCTTGATGTAGAAAATCTTGACGATGATCCCAACCAGGGCAAATGACCAGACTATTGCCAGCATGTCCCAATGAAAAAAGCCGCTGAATGCCAGAACGCAAAATGGCGTATATGTTCCCGCGATAAGAATATAAATTGCCGAATGATCCAATTTCCGCAGTACCTGGATGATTTTTGTGTTGGCCTGGATCAAGTGATAGGCGGAACTGGCAGAAAAGAGAGCGATCAAACTGAGGCCATAGACCAATATGGAGACAACCTTTAACTCATCCGGCCAGGCGATGATTAAAAGAACAATTTCCCCCACCAGGGCTGCAACTGCGCCGCCCAAATGGGTTAACCCATTGACAGGTTCACGGAATTTTGAAAGCATATGGATCCATTTCTTCTTTCAGTTCGAATTGATCCTGCGGTCTGCGAAATGATCAGGAACGCTTCCATGAAATTCTCGATAAATTTGGAAGCTATTAATTTTACCTTTATGCTAAGGTTTTTGTTTATCATCCAGCTAATAACTGGCAATCAAAATAAATACCTCGCAGGTTTCCCCGCGAGGTTGTGGCTTGCTTATTTCAGATCGGGACTATTACGTGCCCTCTTCCCACGAATTCAAATACTTGACCTGCTTGGGTGTCAGCGTGTCAATTTTTATACCCATGGCAGCCAGCTTGATCCGTGCAATCTCGGCATCCACTTCAGCCGGGACGGAATAAACCCTTTTCTCGAGGGTTTTGGCGTTCTTGACCATGAACTCGGCTGCCAGGGCCTGGTTGGCAAAGGACATATCCATCACCGATGCCGGGTGACCCTCGGCGGAAGCCAGGTTGATAAGCCGGCCTTCAGCAAGGATATTGATCTTGCGGCCATCTTTCGTTTCGTATTGTTCGACGAACGGGCGGACCAGTTTCGGATCGCCCTGGGAAAGTTTCTGGAGACTGGGGATGTTGATCTCCACATTAAAATGCCCGGAATTGGCAACGATTGCGCCGTCCTTCATTACCTCGAAGTGGTGCTGATCCACTACATTGATGTCTCCCGTCACGGTGCAGAAGATGTCGCCGACCCTTGCAGCGTCCATCATCGGCATGACCTGGAACCCATCCATGACGGCTTCCAGTGCCTTCAACGGATCCACTTCTGTAACAATAACCAGTGCCCCCATGCCGCGTGCACGTGACGCCAGGCCGCGCCCGCACCAGCCATAACCGGCGACAACAAAGTTCTTGCCCGCCAGCAGCACATTGGTTGCCCTGATGATTCCGTCCAACGTTGATTGACCAGTGCCGTAGCGGTTGTCAAAGAAGTGTTTCGTCATGGCATCGTTGACGGCGATTACAGGGAATTGAAGCATTCCATCCGCGGCCATTGCGCGCAAGCGGATGACTCCGGTGGTGGTTTCTTCGGTACCTCCGATAATACCAGGGAGGAGTTCGCGCCGGTCCTTGTGGATGGTTGAAACCAGGTCGGCACCATCATCCATGGTCATATGTGGTTTATGATCGAGCGCTGCGCTGATGTGCTTGTAATAAGTCACGTTGTCTTCGCCCTTGATCGCAAAGGTGGGAACCTCGTATATATTGACCAGTGCAGCCGCAACGTCATCCTGGGTTGAGAGCGGGTTCGAGGCAGTCAGCACAAGGTCGGCACCGCCCGCCACCAGCGTGCGTGCCAGGCTGGCAGTTTCGCTGGTTACGTGCAGGCAAGCCGAAAGGCGGATACCCTTGAGGGGTTTTTCCTTGCCAAATCTCTCGCGAATTTGCCTCAGCACAGGCATCTCACGCTCCGCCCACTCGATCCGCCGGCGTCCGCCTTCAGCAAGCTTGCCATCTTTAATATCTGAATTACTCATGATTTCTCCTTCGGATTAATTAACTCGTTTAGTTTACCACCGTCATCAAAATGAACCCGGAAACGCTTGACGAACTCAGGTAGGGTGTAAGAATGGTTCTGAGGCCCTTTTTGTTCCAGGCAATAGACTGCCGCCAAGGAGCCGATCTCACCGCACAATTTCCAATCGAACCCGTGAGCATACCCAACCAGGAATCCACCGCGGAATGCGTCTCCCACTCCGGTGGGGTCAACGATGCGTTCCTCGGTCACTGCCGGGATGAACTGTTCTTTTTCCCCGGAATAAACTGTCGCCCCGTCTTTACCGCGGGTCACCACCACGACCTTTATATTCTGGAGCATCTGCTCCAGGTCCCATCCGGTTTTCCTGGTGATCAGCTCGAATTCATAATCATTCACAAAAAGGAAATATGCCCCCTCCATGTCGCGGGCCAATTCCGATCCTTCCAAACGCAGGATTTGCTGGGATGGGTCATACAGGTAAGGAATATTTGCATCATAACATTCACAGGCGAACTTGGACATTGCATCCGGAGAGTTTGGCGAGACGATCACCAGGTCGGGGCGCGGCTGGACATTCAGGATGCTCTGTTTCGAGGCAACCTTCATCGCCCCGGGGTAGAACGATGCCAATTGTGCATTGACCTGATCGGTAGTGGCAAAAAACGAGGCAGTGAATAGTCCGGGCACAACCTGCATCAAGGTCGTATCGATGCCGGCCGCTTCGAGAACCTGGCGGTATTCCCCGAAATCCTCGCCCACCGTTGCCATGACGCGCGGCCTTTCCCCCAATAGTGCCATGGTAAAGGCAATGTTGGGAGCGACGCCCCCGCGTTGACGGGACATGGAATCGACCAGGAAGGACAAACTAATCTTTTCCAACCGTTCGGGAAGGAATTGGTCCTTGAACAACCCGGGGAAGGTCATCAGGTAATCATATGCAACGGAACCGGTCAGTAAAATATCCAATTAATTATTCCCTTTTTTTGCCTCGAGTAAATATGGGCAGAGAATGTAGATACGCCTACTTAATTTTCTTGATATTCACATCAAATGGCGGCATTACTATCCCATTCTCAGTGATGATTGCAGAGATCAACCGGTTGGGCGTCACGTCAAATGCCGGGTTGCGCGCCCTGGCTCCCTCCGGAGATACCCTCTCTCCGTGGAATTGTAACCCTAAAACCTCCTCGGGGTCGCGTTCCTCGATCGGGATGAGGCTGCCATCTGCGACCGATAAATCGATTGAAGATGTGGGTGCCACTGAATAGACCGGCACCTTGTTGTCGTTGGCAGCCAGTGCCAGCATATATGTGCCAATTTTGTTCGCCACATCCCCATTGGCTGCGATCCTGTCCGCGCCAAAAAGGACTTCCTGCACTTGACCGGTTCTCAGGAAATAGCCTGCTGCGTTATCGGCGATGATTTCGTAGGGGATCCCATACTGCCCCAGCTCCCAGGCGGTCAGCCGGGATCCTTGCAAACGTGGGCGGGTCTCATCCACCAGCACATTGATGTGCTTGCCCTGTTCATGGGCAGTACGGATAACTCCCAAGGCAGTACCCCAATCCACCACAGCCAGTGCGCCTGTATTGCAGTGGTGGAGGATGGTATCCCCGTCGTGGATTAAATTCGACCCATATTCAGCCATCCGTTTGTTGGTGGCTACATCTTCGTCGGCAATTCGCTGGGATTCGTCCAAAACGACCTGACGCAGATCATCCACCTCCAAGGAATGTTTCATCGCCAAGTCTTTCCCCAGCGCGTTTACCACTCTATCCACTGCCCATGCCAGGTTGACGGCTGTCGGGCGGGTGGCTTTCAGTGCGGCAGCGGCAAATTCAAGGTCCGCAAGGAACGCAGTTGTATCATGTGCTCCCGATTCATTCGCGGCCAGCGCCAATCCAAATGCTGCCGCTGCACCGATGGCCGGAGCACCGCGTACCGTCATGTTCCGGATTGCCTCCACCACTTCAGACCACTTATGCAGGGTGACCACTTCAAACGCCGCAGGCAGGCGGCGTTGATCGATCATTTTAAGAGAATTGAATTCCCAAAATACTGTTCGCATGAACCCACAGGAAAAGACGCCCACTCAGGGGCGTCATCAGTCGTTAATAAAGTTTATCATGCCGTACCCATATTGACAAGCATTGACACGCATTCTTTTCTCAATTATAAGATTAGCATGAAGATTCAACACTTGGTTTTTGCAGCATGCTTGGGGGCTTTTTTGATGGGTTGTGTGCCGGCTTCGGTTTCAACGCCTGCAATAACCCCAGGTTCAACCATCCCTCCAGCGATCACCCCCAACGATACATCATTGCCCACATTCACCCCTTCTCCTACTCCAACTCCCGAAGCCCGGATAGATACCGGTGAAGCGGCAATATTTAATGGAGATTATGACACTGCGCTGGTCGAATACCAGGCAGCATTCGATAATTCCGTTTCCCCCGAGATACGCGCGGCCGCGTTGTGGGGATTGGGGCGTGTTGAACATGCAATTAAAAACAATGGAGCGGCACTGGAAACACTCTGGCAATTAAGCAGCCAGTATCCAAATTCTCCTAATGCCGTCCGCGCTTATTTTTTAATGGGAGAAATATACAAGGCTTTGGGGAGAAGTGAAGAAGCCGCCAAGGCATATACTATTTACCTGGCGCTGCGTCCCGGCATTATCGATGCTTATGCGCAGGAACTGCGGGGAGATGCTTTTACAGCAGCGGGAAATGATACCGATGCGATTACCGCTTACAAGGCAGCATTGGCAGATCCCGGCATTGAGGACAGCCCCGCCGTACAGGTTAAAATTGCCCAAGCAGATGTCCGTTTGGGAGATACGACCACTGCGTTGGGAATTTACGACTCAATTTATGCGGTAAGCTCGAATGACTATTTGAAAGCCCAGATGGATTTGCTTTCCGGTCAGATATACCTGACGCTCGGTCAACCCGACCAGGCATACCAGCGTTTCCTTCACGCCGTTGATAATTATCCCCTGGCGTACGATTCCTATTCAGCGTTGGTAGCCCTGGTGAACGCGGGCATTCCCGTGGACGATATGAACCGTGGCCTGGTCGATTATTTCGCCGGTCAATACGGCTATGCCCATGACGCGTTCCTACGTTACATGGATGCCAACCCCAACAATGACGGCACTGCAGCATATTACATGGCCCTGACCTATTTTGGTTTGGGTCAATACGAAGCTGCTGTCCAGGCATGGGACGGGTTTATCCAGAGCTATCCTGACAATCCGCATTGGGCGGCAGCCTGGAACGGAAACGCATCCCTTCCGGGACGTGCCTATACGCAGTGGTACTATCTCAGTCAATATGACCTTGCTGCCCAGACTCTGCTGACCTTTGTAAAACAAGCCCCCACTGATGCGAACGCACCCATTTACCTGCAGGAGGCTGGACGATTACAGGAACGAAACGGGAAATTAGAGGAGGCGGCTCTCACCTGGGACCGGGTTGCGGACGAGTATCCCGGCAGCGATCTCGTTCCTCAAGCTCTCTTCCAGGCTGGCATCATCCGCTACCGGCTTGGAAAATATAGTGACGCCCTGATCTCTTTCCAGCGTGACTCCATCCTTTCAACGGTGCTGGAAGACCAGGCCCAGTCGCAATTTTGGATCGGTAAAACTCAATCAGCTTTAGGCGAAGCTTCCGCTGCCCAGGCTGCCTGGCTGCAGACTGCCGCCATCGATCCCACCGATTATTACAGCCTGCGCGCCCAGGATATGCTGGTTAATCGCCCCATCTTTGAATCGTTACCTGTTCTCAATTTGAACCAGGACTTCACCGCCGAACGCGCCGTAGCCGATTCCTGGGTACGCGTAACTTTTAACCTCACACCGGATACCGACCTTGCGACCCCGGGAGCCTTATTGGCGGATCCTCGGCTAATTCGGGGAACTGAGTTCCTGACCCTCGGGCTGGACGCACAGGCTGGGGTCGAGTTCGCTGCGTTGAGCACGGCCGTAGAACAAAATCCTGCCGATTGCTACCGCCTGGCAAATTACTTTTTAAGCCTGGGGCAGTACTACCCGGCCATTTTCGCCTTCCGCCAGGTGCTTACCCTGGCCAAGATGGGCACCCAATCCCAAACCCTGGCTGCGCCTGCCTACTTCAACCACATCCGCTATGGGTTTTTTTATCGAGACATCCTCTTTCCAGCCGCGCAAAAGACCGGGTTCGATCCAATTTTTGTAATGTCGGTAATGCGGCAGGAAAGTCTCTTTAATAAATATGCAAATTCCGGCTATGCTCAAGGGCTTATGCAAATAACCCCCGGGACCGGCCAATTCATAGCCGATAACCTGGGATGGCCACCTAATTACACGACAGATGACCTGTATCGTCCAATGGTAAGTATTGGCCTGGGAACTTCATACCTGATGGACCAGCGACTCCGCTTTAATGGGGACCTTGCGACAGCACTGGCAGCCTACAATGCCGGTCCAGATGCCGCCGCAATTTGGCGCGATCTTTCCGGCCCTGATACCGATCTGTTCGTTGAAATCATCCGTTTCACCGAGACCCGTAACTACATCCGCAGCATTTACGAAATTTACGGCATGTACCGGTCTCTTTACGCGACCGTCCCATAATATTGATAATAAAAATCTCCCACAGGATTGAATGCGGGAGATTTTTATTATCCCATGTGATCCACGATCTTCTTGTGGACCGTGGTTGCGTCCATGTCGACAACGGAAATCAACTTGTCACGTCCGTTGGCGCCGCCCACAATTTCCAACTGCTTGACTGGAATTTCGAGAACCTTGGCGAGGAACTTGAGAAGCGCCTCATTGGCTTTCCCTTCCACCGGGGGCGCCGTCAAATGCACTTTAACCGTCCCATCGCTTAAGATATCAACGATTTCGTTCTTACTGGCTCGCGGGGTCACCCGGACTGCCAGTGCCGCACCCTTCTTGCCATCATGCAAATGAAATGATCTTGATTCCATGGTACACACCTCAAAGCGCGGAAAGGAGACTGATCAGTACAAATTTAATAATTTCAATGATGATTATTAATATCAAGGGGCTAAAGTCGAACATCCCAACCAGCGGTACCGTTTTGCGGATAGGTGTTAAAAGTGGCTGAATGAGGCTGTCAAGTGCGCTCCGGATTTGATTATATGGGCTTAGGAAAAAAGAAAGGAGTGTGTCAACGATCACTAATATAATGATCAGGTTGGCGAGCAAGTTGATTATTGCTGCAAGCAAGCTAATCATATTGCCTCAATCCTGGTCGCGGGCCTAGAATTGCCTGCCCAACCCGTACGATTGTTGCTCCTTCCTCTACTGCAGCAACGAAGTCCGCACTTGTTCCCATTGATAATTCCGACCATTCAGCCTGTGACAACCGAGCACATAAAAATTTTTGAAATCTTTTAAGCTTTTGAAAATAGGGGCGCACATCGTCCGGTTCGGTAAAAAAGGGCGGCATGGTCATTAATCCACGTATAACCAATTTAGGAAACTCTATTATTTGTTTGAATAATGGCAAAAGATCGGTCCAGGTTTGCTCATTCCATCCCGGGAAGCCAAATTTGCTCTCCTCACCGCTAACATTCACTTCCAACAAAACAGGCAATTTCCTGCCAGATTCAACCAGATCCTTATTCAACCGCCCTGCCAGCTTGAGGCTGTCCAGCGAGTGCAGCAGGGAAAAATTTGCAGCTACCAGGTTCGATTTCCGGCTCTGGACATGCCCGATCATGTGCCACTCTACAATTGAACCCGTGAGCGTAAATATTTTTTTCACAGCTTCTTCCGGGTAATTTTCTCCCAGTATCGTTGCGCCGGCAGTAATTGCCGCCCGGACAACCTCCAGCGGTTGGGATTTGGTCACCACCACCAATCTTACGCTCCCCGCTGGCCGTCCTGACCGGGTTGCTGCCGCGTTTATCCTATCGAGGGTCTTCAAATAGCGTTCGCGAATGTGATCGACCAGGGGTTCATCCATGCCTGGATTATACCAAGGCAATTATTGCACCGAAACGCCCGGTGCGGCCTTTTTCAGCACGATGCGAATACCAATCCTCAGTATGACAGGCAGTGCATAATCCTGCCACTTCCACCTGGACTACTCCCGCCCTTTCAAGTAACAACCGGTTGGCCGCCCACAAATCGAATTTAATTCTGCCAGGATCCCCCGATAGCAAGGATGAAGCATCAGCATGAAAAGAACGCTTTACCTGGTCCACAACCTCAGGTCCAACCTCGTAATGATCGGGTCCGATGGATGGTCCAATTCCCGCCAGGATATCTTCCGGTTTTGATCCAAACCGTGCTTGCATGGCCTCCACCGCGAATCGGACGGTACCTTTCACTGTTCCCATCCATCCGGCATGGGCAATTCCGATCACATTCCGTACAGGATCGCGCAAGAGAATTGGAACGCAGTCCGCGAAACGCATCAAGACCGTTACCCCCGGTTTATCTGTGAGAATCACGTCCGCTTTGACGTGCGCTTCCTTCGCTGGGCGTGGAGCTTCTGCAATGGCAACGTTCACACCGTGGACTAACCAGACGTCATATACCGATGCCGGATCGCGGTCCAGTGCTGCCAGCGCACGTCGACGGTTTTCTCGGACATGCTGCAGATCATCCCCCACAGTGCTGCCAAGGTTCAGTGCAGCCCAAGGCTGCGGACTGACACCTCCCTCCCTGGTAAAAATGGCATGCACCAGCCCCCCTCCCAACAGCTCAAAATAAAAATAACGGATCTCCCCGTTTGACTTGAAAGGCATGGCGATGCTTACTTCTGGAGGACGGCAAACTTCTTTGCAAACAGGCGGCGGGTATCAGCCATGCTTTCTTCGATGAGCGGGAACATGAACCACGCAGTCGTTATGCCGAATAGGAAACCGGTCAGTACCCGCAGGAAGGGAGTACTCTCACGGTAGGGCAGGATGGATTGGATAAACGAGTTGGGGATTTGACTGAATAATTGCGAGAACCCATCCAGGCCGATTGGTCCCATCCCAACCAAAACCCAAATGACCCAGTGAAGTTTGGGGAGTTTTCGCCGGGTGGCTGCATATACAACCCCAAATAATGCCATCGCGCCCCAGATGGCAACATCCCGTTCACAAAAAGCGACCTTATAACCAATGACTGTGTTCCCCTGGAACTGCCGGGCTAGCAGCCGGCTGGGATCAGTTAAATCGGTAATCCCCTGGGGATTTGATGGGCTAATACTGACTTGTTCAAAAGTGAGCACGCCCGCCATTTTTGCCGCCGCGTGTGGATAGAATGCCTGTTCCCCGAACAGGAAAAACGAGCGGAATGCCCACTGATGGCACAACGGACTGTAGATGGTATAAATCACTTCGGCTGGTGCATTCCAATTAACCTTTTTAAAGACCGGCGCCAGAAATGGCAAGCCAACATAAAGTAACAGGAATGCATTAAAAATCGCAAGATAGTGTTTTGATATCCAGTAAGAAATTTTGTCAGCCCGGTTGATCGTCTGTATCCGGGAAGTATTGACTCTGAATGTTTTATCGTTGATATTTTCCAACTGCACCCGGCGGTCTGCTGCCGCGCCAAGGGTCATCTGCAATTCCTGCTTAGTAAAAGGGGCTTTCAATCGGAAAGGGCCCGCTTCGATCACCGGGATTTCCAGCGCGAAAGAGTCCCGCAGGGCAGGATCCGAGTCAATATCAAGAATTGCAAGCTGGTGCGGGATCACGTCCTGCAAAGCCTTTAGATCTTCTTCAGCCTGCTTGCATAATTCACAACCTGCGCGTGTGTACAACGTAACTGTAATCATTTGCCCTTGCCTGGTTTGGAAAATAATCGGTTGAGCACACCTATTGGTATGTAAATTGGGAGGCTCGTTTGGGGAAGTCACATCTTCTTATAAGTAAGAAGAACACAAAACGATCTGGTCGATCCAGGTTTCACAAGCCGAAGTTAATTCGGGGAAAATAATTAGCCAAAAGACTGAACGAACCCAGGAAAAGGAGGATCCCGACAATGACCAGGAGCACGCCCATTACTATTTCAACTACACGCATAACTTTACTATAGCGGCGGAGGAGCGTGGTTACCCATCCGATCCCCAGGGCGGCCAAAAGGAATGGAATCGCCAACCCCGCCGAATAGGAAACTCCCAATGTTGTGCCCTTGATAATGGAGCCCCCGTTTATGGAGAAGGTCATGATCCATCCCAACACTGGTCCAATACACGGCGACCATCCTGCAGAGAAGAATATCCCCATTAATGCCGATGAAACGTACCCCCAGCGGTTCATTTGGGAGTGGACACGCACATCATATTCCAAAAACGGGATGCGGAACACTCCGATCATGTGCAAACCAAAAATGATGATCACCACCCCGCCAATTTTTGCCAGCCAGGTGCGGAAATCAAAAAGCAGTAATCCTACTGCCGAAGCCACGATGTTAAAAAGTATAAAGACCAGGCTGAACCCGAGCACAAACGCGAGCCCGTGCGAAAAAGTGATCCAGCGGTTCTTAGCCGAAGATTCACCCCCAGCTGCACGCCCTCCTAAATATCCTATGTACGCTGGTACCAGGGATAGGACGCAGGGTGAAAGGAACGACGCCAGGCCCGCCAGGAACGCCAGGCCAATCGTTACATTGAAATTATTCATTTATTCTGTTGACCATTAAAGAGTATCTTCCACGATAACGTGGGTGCTGCCTGTCGTCCAGTCATTCCAAGTGATTTCTCCTGTCTCGAGCCCAACGTCAGGTTGCGTCCACCGGAATATCCATTTTGCATCTTCGGGTTTGCAATTTACACACCCATGAGATTGCACGGCACCAAAATTGTTATGTGAAGTTGCCCCGTGAATTGCCACGCCATCGCCTACGAAAAGCGTCGTCCAGCTAATTCCCGGAAGGTCATAGCTGGAACCTAATGCACTTGCGGACATTCGAACTGAAATCAATTTCCGCCAGATCGTGTGATCGCCGATAGGAGTCGAACCTGGTTGAATGCCGGTTGAGACCCGACAAAAATATACTTCCTTGTCGCCTTCTTTGCATGTTAATGTCTGGTAACTCGTATTCACAACGATCTTCTTGGTCGCCGGGTCCACTTCGGGGTTAATGGGTGACACATCCTCCTGAGTCAGGATTCTGAAAGCCGCTCTATCCGCCCAAAAAAGATCTCCTGGGTTCCCGTATCTCTCATTTACGTGATATTGAGCCGTTCCAGAATCAGAACGGATTCCATCGATCCACATTACTTGGGAATAGTACAGTCGCGGCTTTCGGTTAAAGTTGATATGATCCTGCAACCAGCCTATGCCCTGTGCCTGCTTGTCGATGATTAGATCTACATACGGAACAGTCACTTCCCCCCAGAATCCAGTCTGCCCGACTGGCAAATCCGCAAGCGGCGAGTTTGGGACGTTCCGGCACGGTTGTAGATAAAGGGAATGGATATACCCTTCAGGTGTCTCCACCCAGCGTTGGTTGGGTAAATTGAAATCGACATTTTCCGCGCTCACTTCTTTCAGCCAGGGGAAAACTTCATCAGGTTGGGCATCGCGGACCTTCGTCCCTCCAACGTCTGGAGTTGCCATGATCGGAATGATGCCCCCCCATTCCAGGCTGGTGTCGGTTGTGCAATTCCTTCCCAGCAGGTCAGCCTTGGGGAAGTCGGGTAAAAATGCTGCAGCCCTTGAGGGAAATAATGCCAACCCGGAGGAGAATGGTCGAAATGCCAATGCTCCCAAGCCCAGCCCAGCTAGTTTTAAAAATTCCCGTCGGGAAACATGTCGGTTGGAGGACGCCATTCCGCCAAGGATACCCGTTAACATGGAGGAAGTCAACCGGCACATGAGCTGTGCCTTAATGACATTCTAGTAGGTCATCCAACGGAGATTGAAATGTATGGCAAGAAATTACCCCATTTTCGCTGCACAATATCGATTGAGTAAAATAAAATCCCGCTGCCAGGATTTCAGGTAGCGGGTTGATTGTTTATTTGGTGAAAACTATTTTACATCCCCAATAACCACCGTGGAGGTTGTAAAACCTGAATTATTTGCTGAGGGATCCAGATAAATGGATACCGAATAAGGATTTGTATCGCCTGGAGCAATGGCTGTCCCAGTCGGAGAGATGGAAGTATATTCCATCGCGACCAGCTTGTTTTGCGCATCCATGATCATCACGACCACGCTCGCTCCGCTCAAGCTTTTATCGCTGGTATTTACCACATTACCCTCGAATGTCCAGGTCGAAGTATTTTTCGTGACTACCTCTCCGCTGGCTGCCAGGTCAACGACATCATTGGTGGGTGGAGACGTAAACCATGGATCAGCTTGTATACTGGTGGTGTTCACCAGGGAGGCCTGGTTCGGGTTATAGTTGACACTGCTGAAGGATGAAACACTGAAGGCTGCATTCGCGCCTGGTTTAACCGGAATGGGAACGAACGAATAACTTGAATCCAAAACCGTTTTATCCGCCCCATAAACGCCGGCAACCACCAGGGAATCGAGCAGTTTATCAGAATTATTAGCCAGCCATCCAACCACATGGAAAGAGCCATATTGGTCGAAATAAGTATTCGAAATTGTGACCCCCATTGGGTAATCGATCACGCTGTCCGATACATCGGCGTCCAAATAAACGTGCCACTTTGTTGCACCGCCCGGGTTGGGGAAGTTGATCTCGAAGGGTGTCCGGTCGCGTCCTGCAGTATCGCCGGCGGGAGCCACCTCGGTGGCATAAGTAGCTGTCCAATCTGCGGAGAGCAGATGATTGGCATCGTCCAACACAGCCCCTGCCAGGCTGTTGATATGCGCCCATTTACTGCCGGTGTTAACCAGTTCACCGGTCAGGTAATACCATCCCTGCCCATCATCCACGAGCTGGACATTTTCTGTGGTCAAGGCAGCCCGATTGACAGTCCCGGTCTGTTGACCAGAAATCGTCACATTGAAGGAAGCCGGGGTTCCCTGGGTCGTCTCGTAGGAATATTCGAACGGCGTGGCTTCTCCAGGAGCAAGGGAATACAGCATCGGGCTGACTTTTGTGTTCGGAACGACATTACCGCTGTCATCCTTGATCAAGGAGTTTCCGGCGGCATCCTTGACCTCAATTGTCAATTCCATTGAAGAAACGACCGCACTGCTGTTATTCAGTACTTCGCCCACCACGTGATAAGTTCCGTAAGAGTCAACAAATGCATTGGTACTCGCAATCGTAAGGGCGGTAGGCAGAGGGGCTGGTGTATTGTTATTGTTGTTATTATTGTTATTAGTGGAAAGGATCTGGGAAGTCGGTGTCGAGACTGGCGATCCCCCGCAGGCGTTTAGAGAAAGGACAAGTACACCGATAACCGCGCATAACAGAATCTTTTGTTTCATCTTCTTCTCCTCTCTGGATGTATAGCGAATTTTCGAAGTAATTGTAGCACAGCTCCTGCGTGCAGGTTTCCAGTAATTCTATCAGAAGATCTCTTTCAACCCTGTGAAGCATTCCGCGCTGACTTTATGGCCTCCATCAGTCTCGCAGTATTTCACAAGCGCGCCCGAACCCTCCAATAACGCCACGGACCGGCGTGCCAGTTCCACGGGCACCATGTCATCCTGCCTCCCATGGGAGACGAAAATGGGTTTCCCTTTCAGAACTCCGGTGGAAAGGATTTTTTCTGCTCCCCGGGGAACGAAACCCGACAATGCTGCCAGGGCCCGGATTCGGTCCGGATGTAGAATGGCAGTCGTATAGGTGAGGGCCGCTCCCTGGCTGAATCCGATCAGGTCAATTTGATTGGCGTTTATTCCAACAGTTTTGGACCAATCATCTACAAATCCGATCAACGCGTCAGCAGACGGGCGCAATTCTTCAATCCCGGGTAGTCCCTGCATATCCGGTGTGACTTTGCGCCAGGTATAACCCCCATCGCGCGCCAAATGAATCCCACGCGGCGCCACCACAGCAACATTCCCGGGGAGATTGCGCGCAAAAATCCACATGGAATTTTCATCACCTGACAAGCCGTGGATCATCAAAAGCAGCCGCGCAGGCGTGCTTTGGGCGGGTCGAAAGCGAAATATCCAGTCGCGAAATTCAAGCAGTTCGGCATCAATCACGGTTGACACGTTTGGTTATCCAATCGATTAATAGAATAATTAATATCACCAGCACCACCGGCGTCATGCCCCCCAATAAGCACAGGAAACCCGCAATCGCTGCACTGGAGCCATAAAACAAGTAGATCAACCCATCCCCAACCACGAAAAGGAGCACCAAAGCCCCCACTGCCAGGCGGATGTT
>JADGQC010000210.1 GCA_017882125.1 Anaerolineales bacterium | reverse complement strand
AATATCACCAAACCAGTTAAAAGCGGGTCATCCAAATTCAAATAATCCACTGGTTGGTGTTTGAGGAAACCATGAGCTCGGAAAAAACAACACTTGAGATCATAGCCCCTTCCGTAGAGGATGCCATTAATCGCGGACTCAGCCAGCTTGGGCTGCCGCGTGAGGCAGTAAAAGTGGAGGTATTGGATGCGGGCAGTCGTGGCTTATTTGGTCTGGGAGGACGTCAAGCCCGGGTGCGCCTGACTATTCTTCCAGAAAATTATGCAGAAGAGATCGAGCAGATTGAAGATCAGTCGGAACTAATGATCGAAGAGACTCCGTTTGAATCAGAAATGGAAGAAACTGAACCGGCTGAATTGGTCGACGGGGATGAAAACGCTCTGCACATTTCGAGGGAAGTGGTATCTGAACTCCTTGAAAAAATGAAAGTTCGGGCGAAAGTTATCGCACGGTACGTAAAACCCCAGGACCGGCAAGAAGAACCGGTCGTTCTGGTGGATATCCAGGGAGATGATCTAAGTATCCTGATTGGACGGCGCTCTGAAACCCTTAACGCACTTCAATACATTACGAGTCTGATCGTTGGTAAAGAAGTGGGGCATTGGGTGCCGTTAATGATTGACGTCCAGGGTTACCGGGCACGCCGGGAACGATCACTACGCCAATTGGCCCACAGAATGGCGGAACAGGCCATCCAAAGCGGGCACAAGCAGGTGCTTGAACCGATGCCTGCTAACGAAAGGCGGGTCATTCACCTGGAATTACGGGATCACCCGGATGTTGCAACCGAGAGTATTGGCGAAGAACCTAATCGAAAAGTCACCATTATCCTGAAGCAGTAGATTATTAAACAAGATATTTTGAAAAAGGCGTTTCTTTTGGTTAAAGGCCAGGCGAAACGCTTTTTTCGTTGTCAGAGCGCGGTTGAACCGATATAATTATTAGACCAGACGCATCTTCTCAATAAATGGGATATGGAGTGTTATTGTGCCCCACAAAAGCGGGACACAATAACACTACCCCCCACTTTATTGAGAAGATACGGCCAGATCATCCATAAAACTTTGGTTAAGATGAGGCAGAAATGCGAGCGGTGGACGTAATTATCAAGAAACGCGATCATGGCGAGTTAACCCAAGAGGAGATTGAATTCTTCATCCAGGGTTTTACCCGCGGGGAAATTACAGATTACCAGGCATCTGCCTGGGCAATGGCAGTTTTGCTGAACGGGATGAACGATCGTGAGACAACTGACCTGACGCTTGCCATTACTCATACGGGGGATATACTCGATCTCTCGGGGGTAGTGCCGATCGCGGTTGATAAACATTCGACGGGCGGGGTGGGAGACAAAACCACTCTTGTGGCCGAACCGATCGTTGCTGCCTGCGGCTTGGCGGTAGGAAAAATGTCGGGACACGGCCTGGGATTCAGCGGCGGGACGCTGGATAAGATGGAGGCGATCCCAGGATTTCGGACTAACCTGAGCCAGGCTGAATTTATCGAACAGCTGCGCAGCGTGGGTCTGGTATTGACGGGGCAGACGGCGGACCTGGCGCCGGCGGATGGAAAACTCTATGCTTTGCGCGACGTGACCGGCACGGTCGATTCGATCCCCTTGATCGCTTCATCGGTAATGAGTAAAAAGATTGCAGCTGGCGCCCAGGCAATTGTGCTGGATGTGAAAGTGGGGGTAGGTGCTTTTATGCAAACCCTGGATGAGGCACGCCGGCTTTCACAATTAATGGTATCTATCGGCCTGCTGTGTGGGCGAAGGGTCGTGGCTTTGCTTTCGGATATGAACCAACCCTTAGGCCACGCCGTCGGAAATTCTTTAGAGGTCATCGAGGCAGTCCAGACTTTGCGTGGCAGCGGACCGGCGGATTTTCGCGAACACTGTTTAACGGTTGCCAGCCACATGCTGATGCTTGGGGAAAAAGCCGAGACACTGGCTGAAGGCCGCCGAATGGCGGAATCTGCTTTGAAAAATGGCCTGGCCTGGCAGACTTTCCGGAAATTGGTAGCGGCTCAAGGCGGAGATGTCAGTTTTGTGGATGATGTCATGAAATTCCCTTCAGCGCCATTTATCGAAATGGTTACCGCCCAGCGAGAAGGTTATTTGTTGGGAATCCATGCACGTGAGGTGGGCGAGACCTCATTAGACCTGGGGGCAGGACGGGCAAAAAAAAGTGATTTAATCGACCATTCGGTTGGGATTATGATCCATCACAAGGTTGGAGACCGGGTGGATAAGGACAAACCCCTGTTCACCGTGCATGCCAACAGCCATGAAAAACTGGAGCAGGCAAAGGAGAGGCTGCTGGCTGCCCACCAATGGAGTGATAAACCCTGCCAGCCTCTGCCGCTTTTTTATGGCGTAATTGGCGAATAGATGCGTATTTCTAAAAAGCACGACCCACTTTATTGAGAAACTGCGATATTTGCAAAAAAATAAGAATTGTGGCATAATTTAATCATTGAAAAGCGAAGATGGAAACGAGTAAATCCAGCCAGCGCTGGCAGCGACCCCGGGATTGATGAAAGCCGGGGCAGGGCTGTGGGTTGAAAATCCTTCCGGAGCTGCAAACTGAACATCTCAAGGGACCAGTAAGGACGCCGGTTTCGTCGACCGTTAGCCAGGACGCCAGCTTATTGCTGATACGATGCGCTGGGTGAGCGCCTGCCGCAAGGCAGGAAGCAGGGTGGTACCGCGAGAAAATCTCTCGTCCCTGGGTTGGGACGGGAGCGTTATTTTAATTATTATTAAGCCCTGGCACATCGGCCAGCACGACTGGCACGGTTGACGCCGGGGGAGCTTTACATGATATCAAAGCTGCCTGGGTAGAGGAGTAAGAATGTTCAAACCTGTATCACCAAAGTTCAATGTGACGGTTGTGGAAGAAGCTGCGCTGCGTTTCTGGAAATCGCATGATATTTTTCATAAGTCGATGGAAGAGCGCGCAGGTGGGCCGGAATATGTCTTTTTTGAAGGCCCTCCGACTGCAAACGGTAAACCAGGAGTTCACCACGTCCTGGCAAGGGCCTTTAAGGATATTTTCCCTCGTTATAAGACCATGCAAGGATTCCATGTCAGCCGGCGCGGTGGGTGGGACACACACGGCCTGCCGGTTGAGATTGAAGTTGAGAAGATGCTGGGCTTTAAGAACAAACAGGATATTGAAAAATACGGTATCGCAGAATTCAACGCGCTGTGCCGGGAGTCAGCGTTTAAATATATCCAGGAATGGGAACGCCTGACGGACCGGATTGGTTATTGGGTTGACCTGAACGATGCTTACATCACCTATACCAATCCTTACATTGAATCGGTCTGGTGGATTCTGAAAAGTTTCTGGGAGAAGGATCTGCTTTACCAAGGCTTCAAGGTAGTGCCTTACTGCCCGCGCTGCGGTACGCCGCTTTCTGACCACGAAGTAGCACTGGGATATGATGAAGCCGTTGACCCCAGCGTGTTTGTGCGCATGCCCCTGGTGGACATGCAGGGAACCTCGCTGCTGGTTTGGACAACAACACCCTGGACGCTGCCGGCCAATGTGGCTGTAGCGGTATCGCCAGAGGTAGAATATGTGACTGTTGAGCGGGAATTGCAGGAGGGTGGTAACGAACGGTTGATCATGGCCGAACTACTGCTCGAAAAGGTATTCGGTGATGAGCCCGTGACCGTTGTTGATCGCTTTAAAGGTCGCCAGTTGAAAGGCAAGCGCTACAAACCGTTATTTACTTTCATGCCAACCGATAAGCCGGCCCACCGGGTGATATTAGGTGATTTTGTAACGACTGAGGACGGCACCGGGCTGGTGCATATTGCGCCAGCTTTTGGAGCAGAAGATATGCAGGTGGCTCTGGAAGAGGACCTGCCTATCCTGATGACGGTTGCGGAGGATGGCACTTTTAAGAGCGACATCCGTCCCTGGGCTGGAGTTTTTGTAAAAGACGCTGACCCATTTATCACGCAGGATTTGCAGGCACGCGGGCTGCTGTTTCGCGAAGGAACTATAACGCACACTTACCCATTCTGCTGGCGCTGCAGCACACCCCTGCTTTATTATGCTCGGCCTACCTGGTATATTCGCACAAGCCAGTATAAAGAAAAACTGGTCGCTTTAAACGATCGCATAAACTGGTATCCGGGTCATATCAAATATGGTCGCTTCGGCAACTGGTTGGAGAATAATGTGGATTGGGCCTTGGGACGTGAGCGTTATTGGGGTACTCCGCTCCCGGTTTGGGAATGTGAAGACTGCCACCACCAGGTATGTGTGGGTTCCGTGGATGAGCTTGCAAAGCTTGCCAACCGCGACCTGGCAGGGTTGGATTTGCACCGCCCATATGTGGATGAAGTCAAAGGAATTTGCCCGCAGTGTGGCGGATCCATGAAACGGGTCCCGGAATTGATCGATGTCTGGTTTGACTCGGGCTCGATGCCAATCGCCCAATGGCATTATCCTTTTGAAAACCAGGCCAAGTTCGAGAACCAGTTCCCGGCGGATTATATCTGCGAGGCGGTGGATCAAACGCGCGGCTGGTTCTATTCGCTGCATGCAATCAGCTCTTTGCTGTTTGAGACGGAATGTTTTAAGAATGTCATCTGCCTGGGATTGATCCTGGACGGCGAAGGACGAAAAATGTCCAAGCACGTTGGCAACGTGATG
>JADGQC010000008.1 GCA_017882125.1 Anaerolineales bacterium | reverse complement strand
ATCCTCCTTGGAAAACCGCCTCGGGTAACCCTTGAGGATAGTCGCATAAATACTGCCACCATCCTTGCGCTTTTCGAATCAGCAAAAACCGGGAAGCCGGTATCCCTTTAGTATTAACTGCTTGGGACGAAGAATCAAAGGAAAAAAAAGGAGACCTTCCTTATTTTTTCTTTTTTAATTGGGCACTTGCTTACTTCGGGAATAAACTTCCGGGTTCACGCAATTCGGCAGATGTTCCCCTTTCAACCCAGCGATGAGGTTTTCCGCTGCCATGCGGGACATATTTTGACGTGTTCGCCAACTTGCACTGGCGATGTGTGGGACCACAATGCAGTTGTCCAATTTTAGGAGCGGGCTGTCTGTCGGGAGTGGTTCCGGTTCGGTTACATCCAGGGCAGCTGCGAAAATGTGGTGGGATTTGAGCGCCTCGAATAACGCCACTTGGTCTACCACTGGTCCGCGCGAAGTGTTGACCAGCACAGCGCTGGGTTTCATCTTCGCAAAAGCGGCAGCATTTATCAGGCCGCGTGTTTCACCCGTCAGTGGGGTATGCAGGCTGATGAAATCCGATTCACGCAAGAGGGTGTCTAACTCAACGCGTTTGGCCTTTATCCTTGTTTCATTTGTCCTCACCCGATTTTGATCTGGGGGCACATTGGGATTTGGATCTGAATAAATAATTTGCATCCCAAACCCACAGGCACGCCGGGCCACTGCTTGTCCGATCCGCCCGAAGCCAACCAGGCCGAGCACCGCGCCGGAAAAATCTGCACCGAGCAGGTTATCCAGGCTCCAGGTCTTCCAGGCTCCGGACCGGACCTGCCGTTCACCCTCTGCTAACCGGCGTGCGGCCGCCATCAGCAGTGCAAAGGTAAAATCGGCTGTGGCATCGGTTAAAACACCTGGAGTATTTCCCACCGGCACAGCGCGGGCGGTCGCTGCAGGCACATCCACATTATCCACGCCTGCCGCGCAGTTGCTAATGACCTTTAATCCCGGTCCGGCCGCTTCCATTACTTCACGGTCGATCCTGTCGGTCAACAGGCATAACAGGCCTTGTTGCCCGCGGACATGGTTCAAAATTTCTTCGCGGTTGGGTGGAAGTTCTCCAGGCCAAACATCGGCTTCACAAAAATCCATAACCAATCTAAGGCCGCTTTCCAGGATGTGACGGGTCACAAATACTTTGGGTTTGTTCATCAGGCTCCTCTGGGGACGGCGGTTTCCTGACGGTTTTGCAGGACCAAGCTTCTTTCAGATAAATTAATGCTATCATACGACTATGCTTTCTGCTGAGTCGTTCTGGGCTTCCAGCCTTCGCCAGTTACCCGATGGGGAGCGCGTCACCCGTATCTTATCTATGGCAATAAATTCCATTGATCCGGGCTTGGCAGTGAGACGCGATGTCCAGCGGGAAGGGGACTTGCTCACTGTCGCAGGGAGAGTATACGACCTGAGTTTTTTTCACCGTGTGGTTCTGCTTGGGATGGGCAAAGCCTCGGTTTCCATGTCGGAAGCTTTGGCAAATATTCTTGCTGACCGGCTTTATGAAGGGTTGATCGTATCCAAACAAGCCCCCCTTGATTCCCATCCTCCGGTTGATATTATGGTTGGCGGTCATCCCATCCCTGATGAACGAAGCCTTGAAGCTGGGAAAAAAGCTATTGAACTTGTCTCATCCTTGGGTCCGAACGATTTGCTTTTTTGCCTGATTTCAGGGGGCGCATCAGCTCTGGTGGCTGCACCTGTCAGCGGAATATCTTTGGCAGATATCCAGTCGTTGACCTCGGCTCTGCTTGCCTGTGGAGCGCGCATTGATGAGATCAACGCCCTTCGACGCCGGCTCGACTTGCTCAAGGGTGGGGGGGTGGTTAAGTTGTCTTCAGGAGCAACCATTGTCAGTCTCATCCTGTCAGATGTTGTTGGCAATTCGCTTGAAGCGATTGCCTCTGGTCCCACAGCCCCCGATCCGGCCTCGCGTGTTCACTCCCTTTCCGTGTTGGCAAAATATGGGTTGGAAAACAGCATTCCAACATCCATCCTCTTTTCTATCAAGACCTCCCCGGAAACCCTCAAGCCAGGCGATCCTTTGTTTGCTAATGTTCAAAATGTTATTGTGGGGGGCAACTTGCAGGCTGCCCAGGCTGCGTTGACCCAGGCTCAGCTCGAAGGATTTCACCCCTATCTCCTCACCGTTGAATTACAGGGCGAAGCCAGCCAGGTCGCATTTGAACTTGCCACAGTTGTCCGCCAGGCAAGTATAACTGGCGATCCTGTTCCGGTCCCTTCCTGTATCGTTGCTGGTGGTGAAACCACGGTTACTTTGAACGGGAATGGGAAAGGTGGGCGCAACACGGAACTGGCTCTGGCTGCCGTCACTGAACTGGCTGATTTTCCTGGAGTGATGTTTATTACTCTTGCCACGGATGGAGAAGATGGCCCCACCGACGCGGCCGGGGCAGTCGTCACCGGTGACACATTTCGCCGCGCAGCCGCGTTGGGCTTGGAACCGGGAGTATTCCTGGAACGAAACGACTCCTACACGTTTTTTTCTGCATTGGGCGATTTGATTAAAACGGGCCCAACCGGAACGAATGGGAACGACTTGGTATTCATGTTTACGTATTAATTACAAATCAGGGGCATGAGTCGTCATGCCCCTGATTTGATGTTTTAATGTGATCTATCTGCTTAGCTATTGTGTTTCTTGTTGCGCCGGCCTCTTAATTCATCACGCAATATCAGGCTGAGTACCAGGCTTATCGTGGTTGTGATTAGTGAACCCAGGAAAGCGCTGATAAACCAGGGGGCTTGCAAAGTGAATCCAACCCCAAATTGGGAACCGATCCAGCCGGTAAGTGCAAATAGCAGGGCGTTAATGACCAGTGTGAAAAGTCCCAGGGTCACGATGATTAAAAGGCAGGAAAGTGCTTTAAATGGTGGTCGTAGGATGGCGTTGACCAGCCCAAAGATCAGTGCCAACCAGATGAGATCAATCCAGTTTCCAGTGTAAATAATGTAAGTGTTCCTCAGTAAAGCGATGGCAGCGTATAGCGCCACCATGTTTATTACCCAACGCAGGATGAATTTCATTCTAACCTCCTTATAGTTAATCGGATTTTCTCAGATGGATTTACGAGTATTATCAGTCGAGGTTTCATTGCTTTTCATCCATAACAACGTGCGCAAAGGATAAAACCCTGCTGCTTCTATTGCTTCTTTGTATAGGCCGGCCGGAAAATCCAGGCCGATCTTTTCCCGCCAGGCTAACTGGTGACGGGCATGTTGCAGCAGACCGGTCAGGGTATCCTTGTTGCCTTCTTGTGGTATGGCGATCCATAACCGGTTGTTGCGCCCCGCCATTGCCTGCCAGCTTACCATCGCTGCCGGGAGGTTGTTAACCCGGGCTACCCAATGCCGAACCTCGTAATCTGACATGAAACGGTAAAGGGCGGGTCCCACTCCTGGTCGCAGGGATTTCCAAGGCATCGGCTGGTACCAGTTAATAATATCCGGGTAAAGTCTCCGCAGCCAGTTTTCCTGGTCGGGCCAGTCACGAGAAGTGCGATTGGTAACTTCCTTGAACAGGTTATTGCCACCAGGGTTTCGATCCGGCTCTGCTTGCCACGAGGTCCTGCGGGCGAGTTCCACAAATCCCATGGAAAGGTAAAGTCCAATTGCCACTGGGTTGTCTTCACGCACGTGCAGCCATGTTTCGTCAGCTCGGTGAAGTTTGGCATGCTCAATGGCAGCTCGTGTCAGTGCTCGTCCTATCCCTCTTTTCCTGTATTCCGGTCGGACCGCAACGTTCGCTATCAGGTAGTATTTTTTCCGTCCCCGCCGGTGGGGGATTAGGCTGACATTCCCGATGATTTCCCCATTTTCTTCCCAGACATATCCCGAGAGCGGCATGGAGACCGTTTCCACCGCATTGCTCGCCCACCGTAAAAAGACATTATCCTGCCCTGCGTGGCGCATTTGTTGGATGTAGTTTCTTCCATCAGCGTCCATGGTGTCCGCAAAGCATTTTTCCACGAGATCTGCCACACCGGGCAGGTCATGCACGATATTTAGGGCACGTAGTTGCGGGGTTTGAGCAGACATGGGGATTGCGATGGAAGTCATTCGAGTATTATACAACCCCTCTTTGCTCAGGAGAGGGGTTGTAAACGGATATTAATTTTCCTCCTATCAGATAACCGGGAAATGGATTTTGCATTATGTTTGGGCCTTCCTGGGCTTAATTTAGTGCACTATAAGCGCAAAATTACTTCTCAAGCAACTCTTATCTCTCGGGGATGGACACCAATTGTGCCAAATGGTTAAATAAATTGAATGGGAAAAAATGTTGGTAAATATCAAAGACTCATATAGAATTCTAATGACCTGTAGCTGATTTGTTGGTTTCCTTTTGTTATAATCCTTCCATTGCTTGTATGCTAATAGGGTACAACCAGTAATTCCGAACGGAAACCCCCAATTTGGGCCATTTTATTCAAGCAAGTATTAAATATTACCGCAACTAGTGATAAAAGGACAGAAACCTATGATGCGATTTGACCGATTTACTGAACGGGCACAGGAAGCCGCCCAGCGCGCTGCTGAGATCATCCAACGCTACGGTCACAACCAGATTGATACCGAACACATCCTGCTGGCGCTAATCGAGCAGCCTGGCGGTGTGATTCCGCAAATTCTTGAAAACCTGAGCGTAAACGCTCAGGCATTGACCGAACGTCTCGATCAGACTTTGCGCATGACTCCTAAAGCCAATATATTTGGGGGTGGAGCGGGACAGATTTTCATTACTCCACGCGTCAAGCGGATTATCGACCTTGCCAATGAAGAAGCCAACCGCTTGAAGGACGAATATATCTCCACCGAACACATTTTCCTGGCTATCATGAGCGAACGGAACACTTCCGCTGCGCGGATTCTGGAAGGAGCTGGTCTTACTCGTGAACGGGTGCTGGATTCCATCATGCAATTACGGGGCGGACAGCGCGTTACCGATCCCCAGGCCGAGACAAGATACCGCACCTTGGAGAAATATTCACGCGACCTGACCCAGCTTGCCCGCGAAGGAAAACTGGATCCTGTCATCGGCCGCGATAACGAGATCATGCGTGTCATCCAGATCCTTTCTCGCCGCACCAAGAACAACCCGGTTTTGATCGGAGAGGCAGGCGTCGGTAAGACCGCTATTGTCGAGGGCCTTGCACAAAAAATTGCTTCCAATGATGTGCCAGAGATCTTATCAGGGAAACGCGTCGTTTCTCTCGATTTGGGTGCGATGATTGCAGGCTCGCGCTTCCGCGGCGAGTTCGAGGAACGCTTAAAATCCGCTATCGAAGACGTTCAACGCTCTGCGGGGGAAGTCATCCTGATGATTGATGAACTGCATACCGTGGTGGGGGCAGGGGCGGCACAGGGCGCCATGGATGCTTCAAATATGCTTAAACCTGCCCTGGCACGTGGCGAGTTGCAGTGTATAGGCGCCACAACTTTGGATGAGTACCACAAATATATCGAAAAGGATGCTGCTCTCGAGCGCCGTTTCGCTCCCGTTTACGTTGAAGAACCGAGTGTCGACGACACGATCAAAATGCTTCAGGGTCTGCGCGATCGTTATGAGGCGCACCACAAAGTTCGTTTTTCTGATGAGGCTCTGGTGGCGGCTGCTCGCTTCGCTGACCGTTATGTTACTGACCGTCATTTACCTGACAAGGCAATTGACCTGATGGATGAATCCGCTGCAAAATTGCGTGTGGCGCTCTACTCATTACCTGAAGATTTAAAAGCTGCTAAAACGGAAATTGACCATTTGCAGGCCGAAGAAGATGCTGCCTCAAATGCCCGCGATTACCAGCATGCTGCCGAGATCAAGGTCAACCGTTTGCGGTTGGAAGGTGAATTCAAGGAAAAGCGTGATAAGTGGGAATCCGAGCACCATCTTGATGAAGTAGTCGACGTGAATGATATTGCTGAAGTCGTCCATCAGTGGACCGGCATCCCGGTAAACCAGATGATGGAAACCGAGTCCGCGAAACTTCTGCAAATGGAAGAGCGCCTGCATGAGCGCATTATCGGTCAGGATGAAGCCATTCATGCCATCTCGGATGCCATCCGGCGCGCCCGTTCAGGTCTGAAAGACCCGTCCAGGCCTATTGGCTCGTTTATCTTTATTGGTCCATCGGGTGTAGGTAAAACCGAGTTGGCAAAAGCCCTGGCTTGGTTCATGTTCGACGATGAAGAAGCTCTGGTGCGGATCGACATGTCAGAATATCGTGAACAACATACAGTATCGCGCTTGTTCGGTGCCCCCCCCGGATACGTTGGTTATGAAGAGGGTGGTCAGTTGACAGAAGCCGTCAGGCGTCGGCCCTACCGGGTGTTGTTATTTGACGAGATCGAGAAGGCCCATCCGGAAGTATGGAACGCTCTTCTGCAGATCCTTGACGATGGTCGCATGACCGATGGTCAGGGTAATGTTGTCGACTTCCGCAATACGGTCCTCATTATGACCTCGAACTTGGGTACTGAATATGTGAGCAAAGGTGGCACCTTGGGCTTCCTCCAACCGACAATAACTGACGAAGACCGCAAGAATCATGAAAAAATTGAGAAGGCGCTGAAAGGCACCTTCCGCCCCGAGTTCCTAAACCGTGTTGACGAGATCATCATGTTCTCGCCATTGACGATTGAGCAGATGGAGAAGATTGTTACTCTTCAAATGAAGGAAATCCAGGACCGTCTCACCGATTTTGGCGTCAAGGTTGAATTAAGTGCCTCAGCCCGCAAATGGTTGGCAAAAACCGGCTATGACCCTGCTTTTGGTGCCCGTCCGTTGCGACGTGCCTTGCAGAAATTTGTCGAGAGTCCCCTTTCTGTGGAATTGTTGGGTGGGAAAATTCCCAGTGGTTCGTCCGTGCAGGTTGATACCTGCGCTGACGATAGTGGTTTGGAATTCAAGACGAAAGAGGGGAAGGTAAAGAAGGAAAAGGAAAAGGAAGAGGTCAGGAAGTAAAAGACCAATACTGGGTCGGGACGGCAGGAATTTCCTGCCGTCTTTTATTTTGGGGAATTTGGAAAAGAGCGCTGCCTTCCCTTGACACACCAGAACAGATGTGCTACTATAGGACTAGAACATGAGTTCTAAACCCCGACTATTCTAAGGGTATTCGTTCCTCAGAAACGATTGAAAAAAAGGTGTCATATGTCCTCAATTGAGCAAATCTCTTTATCTCAACAAACTCACCAGGATATTACGGCTGGATTGCACCCTGGTGCGCTGTACTTGCCTTTCGGTGATGCGATTTCCACCCTGGGAACGCCTTCAATTCGGACAACATTCCCGCTTTTGCATGGATCTTTTCAGCTTGGTGTAGCCGAAAATGGACTTCCAATCCTGGTTGACCTATACAACCCGGCTCCTGGTCCATTGCTGGTGGCAGGAGATGGGGGCAGTGGTAAAACGGCCTTTCTCCAGTCTCTCACGCATTGCTCCGATCTCCAGGATCCCGGGGAAATCCTTTTTGGAGTGCTTACTCCCTTCCCCGAGGAATGGGCGGAGCTTGAAGTATTGTCTAATTGCTTGGGGATCTGGCCTGCTTATCACGCAGCCGCGCCCCGCTTCCTTTCGCAGCTTGTTTCATGGACGGAAGTTCTCCCCCGTACCCGTCAGGTGGTGGTCGTCATGGTGGACGGTCTTGACCTGATGACAGTGAATGGTTTTCATGACCTGCACGATTTGCGGTGGTTGCTGACGTATGGTCCCCGTCGGCAGGTTTGGCCGGTTGTATCGATTAACCCCGGGCGGTTGCTTGATCCCGATTCATGGTTGGGATATTTCCAGACGCGCATTTTTGGGCGGGTTAAACGCTCTCAAACCGCTCATCTTTTGGTGGACGACCCGGAAATTGATCTTGCGGGTCTGACGCAAACGAGGCAATACGGCTTATGGCGACAGGATTACTGGCTAAAATTCCGGTTACCTTCCGTATATTAGTCAGGATTTATCTTCAAATCTATAAAAGGTTGTTATGGAAGTTGGAATGTTATGGTTTGACAACGACCCGCATACTGTCCTCGCTGCAAAGGTCGCATGTGCGGCCGATCATTATCGGATGAAATATGGGGTTGTTCCGGACCTTTGTCTGGTTCACCCTTCCATGATAAACGGACCACCTGATCTGGTCATGGGAAGCGCTGAAAAGGTCACAATTCGTCCGTGCCGTACTATCCTGCCAGGTCATCTTTGGATTGCTTGTGAGGATAATAACTAAGCTGTAGGAATATGGTCCAGTTGATCATCCGGGAATCAAAGTGTCTCCACAGATAAACAGTGGAGACACTTATTTATTCCCCTGTTGCCACTACTACTGCAATTGCGTTTTCCTGGCTGTGACTCAGGCTGACCGCCCAGGTGGTCAACCCCAGGTACTTCGCAATCAATTCTGCCCGACCATGCAGGACGAGATATGGTTCCCCGCTTCGTTTATGTAGCGTCTCCACTTCACGCCAACTCACCGGTCCGATACCGGTTCCCAGCGCTTTTGTGGTTGCTTCCTTGGCTGCGAATCTCAATCCAAGCGCGTCCGCACGTCCGTTGCACTCAGCAATCTCGGTTTTAGTGAAAACCCGTTGCTGGAAACGATCGCCGTGCCGGTCAAGCGCAGCTTGGATGCGCGGGATCTCTATGATGTCAATTCCGGTTTTCAATATCATTCGTGGCTTGTTAAGGAGAATGTCACAAAATATCTTCTCATGATCCTGCAATTGCCACTGCCAGTCTATCAGGATGCAAGTATTTTTTAGCTGCTGATAATACTTCTTCTGGTGTAACCGACTGGACTAGGTTCGGGTAACGGCGGTAATAATCCAATCCTAGGTCAAAACGTTCAATATTCAGCAGTGCACCAACCACTCCGGCATTGGATTCCAAAGAGAGTGGCAGCCGGCCGACAAAATTGGATTGGCTGTCTGATAATTCCTGTATAGTCACACCCTTCTCGACAAAGCGTTCAATTTCTTTGCAGATAAGATCACGCGCCTTTTGAACGTTTGCTGGATTGACCCCTGCGCTTACATCCCATGATCCCGGCCCGATTCCTGCGCTTAGAGATGACGAGGCATAGTATGCCAGGCCAGATTTTTCACGAACAACTTCCCCGATTCGCCCCGCCATGCCAAATTGACCAAGAACCGAATTCCCCAGTGAGGCAGGCATAAATTCGGGATCTTTGCGGCGGGGACCAGAGGTTCCTATGACCAGGTCCGATTGGGACTTGCCTGGGATTTTGACCTTGCGCGTGACGATCCTTTTCAAAGGTTTGAGTGCAGGCAATGCCGGGATTTCTGGCTGTGATGAGTTGGTCCAGTCACCCAACTCTTTGGTAACTTGTATGGCGATGGTTTTCGGATCCACCGATCCGACGATTGCCAGAACTAGGCCGCGTGGCCCATAATGAGTTTGGTGAAAGTCTGCGAGGTCATTTCGCTTAATGGCTTTGATTGTCTCAGGCCATCCGTCATCTGGACGGGCATATGGATGACCTTCGAAAACGATCTGGTCAAACGTCAGGGAAGCCATTCCTGCAGTATCCTGGCCTCGTATGGACAATCCGGTTAGCGATTGCGCGCGTAGCCGTTCCACTTGTTCTTTCGGAAAGACTGGTCGGCGCAGGGCATCCGCCAGAAGTTCAAGCAGGAGTGGCAGGTCCTCAGCAAGGCAGCGGCCAGAAAACCCCGCAGTATGACCTCCCGCGCTGAAGGACAGGCTGGCACCTGCAGATTCGAGCTCATCGAAGATTTTTTGAAAATCCCGCTTCTCACTGCCCCGCAGCAAACCGCTTGCTGTGAAGTCTGCAAGGCCTAGTTTATCGTCTGTGTCGAACAGGCTGCCGCACGGGAGGTACCCGCCGATGACCACCGACGGGCTGTTGAAGTTTGTGCGTGCAAGCACTGTAATCCCATTCGGGAGGATGTCCCTGGTTATATCGTCTGGACCTGGAAGAGAGTGCTGGAAAATTGCTTTCATACTCGCACCTCTTCACCTCTTGGGATATAGGTGCCTACTACCCGGTTTTGGGGACGGAAATATTTCCGGGCAATTTTTTGTAACTCAGCGGGAGTGACTTTTGCGAGTTTATCCAGGTAGGTCAGGAACCAATCATACCCTGCGAACATTTCTGCGTGTCCCAGCCAGAATGCCTGGTTCGTAATGTTCTCAGAACCATAAGCAAATAAAGCGCGTGCTTGTTTGATGGCACGTGTGATTTCGTTCAGCGGGATGAGCTCGTCCTGGAGGCGCTTGATTTCAACATCGAAGGCAGCCAGCGCTTCTTCCGGTTTTCGTTTTGGGTTTAGCGTAATGACAACGCTGTACAAGAATGGATCAGCTGTTGCTGCCAACCCGCCGCCGACAGACACCGCCAGTTCTTTTTCCACCAGGGCTCGATAAAGGCGCGATGTTTTGTTCGAAGTACCCCCACCGCCAAACATGTTTAAACTACTCGGTCCCGCCAGGAGGCTGTTTAACACGGTGACCGGGAAGAATTCCAAATCATTGGCTGCCGGGGCATGGAAGGAAATATCCAGGTAAGTGGTCTCCCCTGGTCCTTCCACTGTCAACCGATGTTCTCCAATCGCTGCGGGTTCTGGGCGGGTTATCCGGGGTGGAGCGGCCCCCATGGGAATTTTGCCATAGATATCCCGGATATTTGCTAGCATTTCTGTCGTTTTGAAATCTCCCGCAACGCTTAAAATGGCATTATTGGGTGCGTAGAATGTCCGGTAATGATTGTAAAGATCGTCACGGCTCATCGACTTTAAGTCTGGCAGGTCACCGATGATTTCGTGGTGATATGGATGCGTGCGGAAGGCTGCATTCTGGACGGCCTCTCCCAATAGGAATGAAGGATCGTTTTCACTCCCTTCCCGTTCGGAAATGACGACTGTCCGCTCGGATGCAATTTCTTTTTCGTCGAACACGCTGTTGATCATCCGGTCGGCTTCAATTCGCAGCCCGAGGTCGATCTTGTCAGCAGGCATGGTCTCGAAAAAGGTTGTCCAGTCGAAATAGGTGAACGCATTCCACATGCCGCCATCCCTGGCGACTGCACGCTCTAATAAGTTGGATGGGAAATTAGGAGTCCCCTTGAATTGCATATGCTCGCACCAATGCGAGATACCGGTGTGACCGGTAATTTCATCACGCGATCCCACCCGGTACCAGATCCAGGAACTGACCAGCGGTGCAGTATGGATTTCTTTTAACAGCACATTAAGACCATTTTCCAGGATCGTCTTACTGTAAATTTTGGTCATCGGTTATGGAGTGGGCGTGGAATTATTACTGTTTTGGCATAGGTAAATGCCTTGAGAATCCTGGGCATTCTTATCGATCTGACAATAATACGATCGGACGGTCTCCTGCAAGCCGATTAACGGTTGATGTAAACCGGTCTGGGAAAGGGGAATGTTCACGGGGATCTGCAATGTCAGCGGAATGCTCACCTGGACGGGAACAGCAACATTCAGAGCCACCGGCAGGTTTGTTCCGGCTGGCAGGGTGATACTTGCTGGTGCATTGATAGAGAGCCCGCCTGAGTTGATGACTACATAGGCATGCGGGATGGCAAGGTTTTCTGTGAGCAACACATCCGTGTTTTGCTGGATCGGTAGAGTGAAATTCATCGGGACCTGCGTTTGCACGGTAATGGTTGTGCTGATGCTGGCGGTGTCCAATCCGTTGAAATTTCCATAGAGTCCACTGAGCAGGCCGTTCATATTCGTCTTTAAGGAATTAATTCGGCCAGACATCATAATAAGTGCAATCACCAGGATGGCGTTTGCAAGGAGTGATATCCCCACTGCGAAATACAAATATACGAGACGCGGTCCGGTCTGCTTGGTGGGTGGCTGGGTTTCACTCTCAGGGACTTGAGCAGGGGGTTTTTTTCCGCCTGATAATAGGGCGCGCAACCGCAGACCCGGGTTGATTTTTTTGTCTGATAGATCTGGAATTGTTCGGTCGCCGCGCGTTGGAGTGCTTTCGGGTTCGCTAGGCTCGGAATATGGATCGGGCTGAATGGTTGGTACGTCCTCGCCTTCGCCTTCGTCTTCATCTTCATCATTATCCATGGAATCCGAGTCGATTTTATGTCGGAAAATTGTCCCGAGCCATGAGGGCTTCTCACCGATGTTGGTGAGTGGCTTGGAGAGATGGATGATCCGCTTTGGTTCAAATGCTGGTTGGGATTCCTCATCAGGTTCCGGTTTGTTTTGATCCTCTTCGGGTGAATCGTTGACATTTAATGAAGACATGGTTTTGTTCCTCCTGATATATATATAAATATAGCATAGAGTTTGAGAAATCGGGAGTTTTGAGAGGCGAAATTTTGCAACAACTTTTTTCTTGCCTGTCAGTTAACCAACGGCTATAATTCCTTCATTCTTATCAGGAGATCATGGATGGTTGATTTAAAATGGATGGTGGCAGTCATTGGTGCCGGACCTGCTGGCTTGTTCGCCGCCAGAAAGTTGGCTGAAGGTGGGGCGCGCGTGGTGCTGTTCAATCGGGATATTAAACCAGGCGGACTTGCCGAGTATGGGATTTATTGGGACAAATACAAAATGAAACTTGGTTTGCGCAACCAGTTTAAACTGATCTTATCCAATCCACGAATCGATTATTATGGGAATGTGACTGTTTGTTGTGGGGGGAATATCGTTCTGGAGGATCTGCTTGAATCAGGTTTCCAGGCTGTACTTGTAACCACTGGCGCTCAGGGGACAAAGTGGCTCCGTCTGCCGGGAGAAAACCTTCCCGGTGTTTATCACGCAAAAAATATAGTGTTTCACTACAACTTGTTACCTCCATTTAGTGAAAAAAAATATTTACTCGGCAAGCGTGTTGTTATTGTTGGCGCTGGAAATGTGATGATGGATGTTGCCCACTACCTCATCCGTGTTTGTAAAGCGGATGAAGTGGTTGCGGTCGTCCGGCGTGGTCCGGCCGATGTGAAATTTACTCGCAAGGAAATGGAAAGCGTGGCCTCCAACCTTGATTTGCCTTTGCTGGATGCGGAATTTGCCCGCGTGGCTTCAATCATGCAGTCTGCAGGGCAGGATCCGGTTGCAGCTAAAGCAGCATTTTCTGATGCATTACCCAAGGCACTTCCGCCCATCTCCCAAACGAGCTTCCGCTTCGAATTCCTGGCAACTCCGGTAAGGGTAACTGGTGATTGGATCAATGGCGTATCAGGGCTCAAAGTTGAGGAAAATACCCTCGTGGCTGCTGATGGTAATGTCAAAGCACGCGGCACTGGCAACACCCGACAAGTCGACGCTGACACGATTATTTTCGCCATAGGGGATACCGTGGATAAGGATTTTTGTGTTCCCATATACAACGATTCTTATGTGACTATAAAGGTTCCGCGTTACCCTGTGGACAATTTATCCTATGAAGCTTTCAACCCGGATTCAAATTTGCCGATGGAGCGAGTATTCCTGGCCGGTTGGGCTCGACAGGCGAGCACCGGCTTGGTCGGATATGCCCGCAAAGATGGCGAGAATGCGGCGGAAGCAATGCTGGCATATTTGGAAACTCAACCGCCCATGCGTGACTTGGAAAATGTTTTGGAGAAATTCGAGCAACGCCTGGCTGAAACACATGAACAACTCGTGGATAAACCCCATTTGGCCAAGTTGGAAGAGGTTGAAAAAACAGAGGCGCAGACGCGGGGTGTTGAAGAATACAAATTCCCGACAAACGATGAGATGTTCACCGCGATGGGATTTTGAAGCTGAACCTTTCCCAACTCGTTGAGTTGGGTGTTGAAAAGAGTTGGCTGGGTATTTCCGGCTTGACTCTCTTTATAACCCGGTACACAAATTCGTAAATAGCACTGCTTTGTCCAAATATTCACTTCAATCGCACTCGCGATAGACAGTACGCTTTTTGTACGATTCCTGTAAGCAACGAATCGCAGCTGAACGTGTTTAATTATTCAGGAAACCAAAACCGAGATTTAAGCGTACAGGTATATGTATCCAATTGCAAGGAGAACCATATGTCCCCGTTCACGATTATTGTCATTCTGATCTTGTCTGTGTTATTCATCGTTTTGAGTATCATTCCGCTTCTACCTGGCCAATCATACCCGGATTCTTCCCCACGATCTGCAGCGGCAAAGACTAAAACTTCCCATTAATGATAGAACAGCCCACTGGACGGTTCTGTCTTTTATCGCGATTTAATATTAACAATCTCCTTGATCTCATTTGCCAGTCGTCGCGCCCTCTCCGGTGCATCCCCAATTTGTGATTTCGCTTCCATTAATTGCCGAATATCTTGGTTTGACAGGTATTCTGCAAATTTAGCGTCCATGCAAATGTCTTCAATTAGCGGGTTATCGACGCCCAGCTCAAGAGTCTGCCAGGCCTTTAATGCATGCGAACGTAAACAGGCGTGCATCTCCTGTCGATCTGCCCCAGCCTTGACTAACACCATTAGCAACCTCTCAGTTGCTGCGAAAGGTCCATAAGTGGCAAGGTTTCGAGCAATCGCAGCCTCGTCAATTTGCAGGTTGGAGATAATCTTGTTTGCAGTCAGAAGCATTTCGTCTGCCGTGAGACAAGCTTCGGGGAGCAGGATCCTTCGGTTGGCAGAATCGTCCAGGGTCCGCTCAAGGAGCGAATTTGCTGCATTATCCCAAGCAATGCGCGGCAGTGTTGCCAGGTAGCGCGCCAGGGAATTTATTTTTTCCGACTGGATTGGATTGCGTTTGAACGGCATGGCCGATGACCCGATCTGACTCTCTCCAAACGGTTCGGCGAGCTCGCCAATGGATGGGGATTGCAAAAGGCGAATATCGAAGGCTAGCTTATGGAGTGAAGCACCTAATCCTGCCAGTGCTGAAACAATATCGTAATCCTGTTTTCGGGGATATACCTGTGAAGCAATCGAATAAAATCTCAGGTCCAGTTTTTGCGATAGCTTAATTTCGAATTCAGTTAGGTTTTCTATGCCGAGGATTTCAGCATAAGCCGCCGAAGTACCAACGGCGCCTTTGAATCCTTTCCCCATAATTCCATTTACCAGGTCAATGATTAGTTGGTAATCATGCAATAAATCCTGTCCATAGAGCGCCAGTCGGTAACCAAGAGTCGTTGGTTCGGCTGGTTGTAGGTGGGTATAAGCCATCACTGGGATATCGGCCCATTTTGTAATAAGCGCGACCATACTCTCCAAAAGGGTCGACAGACTTCTGAGTAGGATCTCAAGTCCAGCTCGCAGGCGTAGGGCATCGGTATTATCTTCGATATCCGATGACGTGGCTCCATAATGCAGGATCCCGCCGCCAATCGGGCTTTGGCCTGCAAATGTTTTTAGTTCGGCCATCAGGTCGTGTTGAATTTCGGCCTCGATTTCCAGCGCATGTGGAATATTGATTTCAGCCATATGTTGTCGCAAGTCTGTGACCTGCTCGGGTTTTACTAGTCCAAATTCGCACTGGACTTCCGCTAATGCCACCCAAAGCTGTCTCCATATCAAACGCTTGTTGGATTCACTCCAAAGGCTTCGCATTTCGACGCTGCCGTAGCGCCAGGAGAAAGGAGAGAGGTAATTTTCGAAATCGGGCATTAGTCAAAGATCCTTTTCTTATTATTCAAATGGTTCCGGTGGACCCGACCGGCTGGAAACCGGGTTCAAGTAGCGCAACATTTCCGGCAGGTTGGATCTGATTAACGCTATTGTTTGGATTCAGGCTATATCGGTTTTCCAGGGCAACGCGATTGCATGCAAGTTTTTTTGATACAAATTCTCAACTTACCCGTAAAGATACAGGGCGATTATATCTCTATCACCTCCGCAAAATCCCTCTCTGTTTCCTATGACGTTTCATTCATTGTGTATATATTTTTTCGTATGATTTCTGCTTCCCAGTAAGGTGATCAATGGGAAAATTCTCCCCGTACGAGTTCTATGTCATCCTGAAGGGCGGTAAATAGATGTTTATCCTCTAGACACCTCGAACGAATTGGCTATAATGCAAAAATATCATCCATAAGCCATCCATGTGGATGGTAAGGAGAGTGCATTATGCCAAATTCTGAAAAAATCACAATTAATATGTCAGCGGTGGATCTTGGGAAGATTGATCTTCTTGTTCAGGAAGGTCTCTTCTCCAACAGGACCGATTTCATTCGAACAGCCATCCGCAACCTCCTGGATAAACACGATCTGGAAATCCAGCAGTCGGTGACTCGCAATTCGTATGTGATCGGAGCGATAATTTATAACAAGGCTGCACTGGAAAAATATCGGTCAAAGGGTGAGAAGGTCAAGATGACCATCCTAGGGTACCTGCATCTCGCTGATGATATCTCCCCCCAGCTTGCAAAGGAAGTCGTCGAATCCATTCAAGTGCGAGGCATTTTCCATGCCAGCGATGAGGTCAAAGCTGCACTTATCGATCGGATAAAATGATCTGGATGCTTTTTGAATATATGAAGAAAAATTCCCGAAAAATCTAGTTATGATTTCTCATGGCTTGGTCTATTAATAGCCCCCTTAAGAATTGGAAATAATAATGGAAAATTCTGAATTTACCCCCTTTTCTTCTTCCCCCACCCCAGAGCGCTGGGCACCCAAATTCTTTACAATCTGGACCGGGCAGGCATTCTCACTGATCGGTTCCGCATTGGTTCAATTTGCATTGGTTTGGTGGATGACAAAGACAACTGGTTCAGCCACCGTATTGGCTACTGCCACGCTGGTTGCCCTCCTCCCGCAAATCCTGCTGGGTCCCTTCGTTGGTACATTAGTCGATCGTTGGAACCGGCGCCTCATAATGATCATCGCTGACACGGGAATTGCGGTCGCTACGGGCGTTCTTATTCTCCTTTTCGCGGCTGGTAATGTCAGTGTCTGGCAGGTATATTTAATTTTGTTAATTAGATCGCTCGGTGGAGCCTTCCACAGTCCTGCCATGACTGCTTCCACTTCACTGATGGTACCTAAAAAACATTTGGCGCGTCTCTCCGGGTTGAACCAGACCCTTCAAGGCGTGCTCAGTATCTTTGCCCCACCCCTTGGAGCACTGCTCATTGGTTTGTTACCCATGCAAAATGTGCTGGCAATCGACATTGGGACGGCAGCTCTTGCGGTTTTACCATTATTGGTTCTTTCCATACCCAATCCACCCAGACAGATCGCCCAGGCAAATGGTTCGATAAATAAAACTTCTTATTGGCACGATCTGCGTGAAGGTTTCACTTATGTGGTGAAATGGCCGGGGTTGCTCGGGTTGATTCTGTTGGCAATGATGCTCAATTTTTTGCTCATTCCCAGCAGTTCTCTTACCCCTTTGGTAATTACCAAAGTATTCGGGAAAGGGGTGGCTGAACTTGGTTGGACGGAGACCGTCTTTGGGGTGGGTGTCATTACTGGTGGATTGGTACTCAGCGCCTGGGGTGGATTTAAAAGGAAAATAAGCACCTCTCTGACTGGAGTCATCGGCATCGGCGCGGGGGTTATCCTGATTGGCGCTGCACCATCCAATTTGTTCCTCCTGATCCTCGTAGCCAACTTTGTAATTGGTGTGACTCAAGTGTTTGCCAATGGCCCATTGACCGCAATTTTCCAGACGGCGATCGAACCGGATATGCAGGGACGTGTCTTCTCCCTAATAAATGCCGGCGCCACAGCTATGATGCCTCTCAGCTTGATGGTGGCTGGGCCTATTTCAGACTGGCTGGGAGTTCGAATTTGGTACCTTATTGGGGGAGGATTGTGCATTATTATTACCCTGGTTGCCTTTTCCATTCCGGCGATTATAAATATCGAGCATAACCGTAATCAACCTCCACCGTCTGAGACATCTTCAGCTGCGGAAATAAAGGCTGAGTCTGTAAATATTCAGCTGCAATAAAACGACTCATTCTTATTGTAATGATACAAGCCGGCTCGTGGAAGCCGGCTTGTATATTTATTTCTTTATTTCCCAGGCAAGGGAAATAAAAAGGGGTCTTCGATCTGGATATGCTTATTCTTCAGCCACCATTTGGGTTGTTGCTGTCATGGCATTTACGGCAATCTGATGAAGAATAACTGCCACTTGGGTGACAATCGGCACAGGTCGCCCGGTGGTGATTGAGGCAGCTGCCACCGCATGAGTTGGGATGTGCGAAAGATGCATTCCAGTTGCTGGTATTGTGGCAGGATGAACAGTTAGAGCCGTAATGCCCCGATGGTTCCGCGTGACAGGAAGCGCAATCTGCTGAAAGGCCCCCAAAACTTCCACTGGAATGACATTGTGAACACGCCAGGTTGGCATGTGCGCCATCCATTGGGAAGTTTGAGTGGGAAAAAGAAGCGTTCCAATTGCTGGTACTGTGGCATTGTGCGCAGTTTGTCCCGAACATTCCGGCATGCACGGGTGGTTCGCCGTGGCAGGCAACACAAGCGGTCGATAATCCAGTGTAACTGCCCCCTGAATGACATTGCGCACAATTTAAAGGTGCGTGAGCACCGGTTAAAGTAAACCCAAAGCGGGGATGGTCGAATGATGCTGGCAGCCAGCCTCCTGTTGAATGGCAGGTACCGCAGTCACTACCGAACTGGCCATTATGCTTGTCTTGTGATACGTGGCATGTATAACAGTCGGTTGGCGTACCTTGCAGCACGTGATTGATATGGCAATTCGCGCAGGCTGTTGTAGTATGTAATCCTGTCAGTTTAAAAGCAGACAGGTTGTGGTCATATGTTGCGGGTGTCCAACCATGGGTGGTATGGCATGAATCGCAAGCGGCCCCAAGTCGGCCTTGGTGAACATCTTTATCTTGATGGCAGGCACTGCATGTGGTCGGTGTTCCCTGAAGAACATGGTTGACATGACAATCCCCGCAACTTACGATTAAATGTTGTCCGTTCAATTTGAAGGCAGCCAGATCGTGATTATAGGCGGCAGACACCCAGCCAGTGTTGGTATGGCACGCCCCGCAATCTGGGCCGAGCCGGCCCCAGTGTACATCTTTCGCTGAATGGCAGGAAACGCAGTCTTGCGGAGTGGATTTGAGATCTGCCAGGGTTTTGTCATTAATATGGCACTGCCCACAAGCTACTTGGGCATGATTCCCTGTCAACTGGAATGTGACGGAATTGTGATCGAAATTATGACCGAGAGTATCCACTCCATCATGACATGCCAGACAATTTGCCCCGAAATCCTTGACGTGGCTTTGAGTAAAACTGGTATCAATTTGGGCATGACAAGTGCTGCAATTGCTCTGGTCATAACTGGTGTAGTTCTGCGTATGGCAATCGACACAAATGAATTGCGATCCATCGCTTTTAACCTGGTGATTGGTTAATAAAAAACCGAACGAATTGTGGGAAAAACCTATGCTGCTTAGGTCAGTAAGAGGTGGGGTTGGACCACGGTGGTCAGGGTGGCAGTTGCTGCAGGTCAGGCTGGGATATTCCTGGTGGAGAGTCCCGTGCAGTGGTGTCGGGACTAGCAGTTGAACGGCTACATCTTTATGACAAACCAGGCATTGGTCGGCCATCGTGGATGAACTCCAGAATGGGACGTGACACAGGTTGCATTTACCCGCAATTTCCGCGTGTGAACTCACCCCGCCAAGGGGGGCTCCCGCACGTGCGTTATTTGAACCCACACCGCCCAATGCGATACCGGTCCGGGCATTGAGAGCGCCTGGACTGAACAACATCCCTCCCGACGTTAACGCAAACGCCGCCACTATTATGATGGTAAGGACGGCAGCAATGATACCGGAAACAGTAAAGAAACCCAGTTGGGTATTTTTCATCAATTACCTATTTCAGCAACGTAGCATAATACAACGCCGCACCGATATGAATGAATGCTGCTACGAAGAGGGCCATCCCGATCGGTATGTGGATGATGTGCCAGATCGCAAGTAAACGTCGAGCGCGTGCCAGGCCTGAGGCCTGGGACTGTCCGGCGGTCGTCTCAATCTCAACCCCCTCCAGTGAGCGCGGGATCTGGGTGTAGATATATCGTCCGATAAACCCACTGATTACGATAAGGATGGTTAAAAGGGTGGTGGCTCCTGCCAGGCCGTTGAACTTCCAGGAGGAGTGCAGCAGGACCATGAAGGGTCCAACCAGGCCGGTGAAAATGTGGAATTGGAGCCATGAGGCCATGCTTCCCCACCGAGCTGACCGGCTGCGCTTGCGGATGGAATACAGGATTTCGGTCATCAGCATGAGAATAAAACCAACAATTCCCAGCAGGTGACCAAATAATGCACCCGCAGGAGGAATCGCTCTGGTAAAAAAGACGACAACAGCATAAATTGCGCTGATGAGAATGGCGGCCAAAAAAGACAACCATAATCCCCGGTTCCCACTATATCGTGTCATGTAATGCGTCATAAATATCCTCCATAACTTTCCCTGTTGTCCGACCGGATGAGGTCAGTCAATCTCGTATTTGTAATTTTACCGTATCAATCAGTTAGGAATTACAGCAAATACATCTTCCGGAAGACCCTAGCCTCCGGGATTGTTGCTGTCATGGCATTTTCGACAATCGGAAGTGGAATAGTTGCTGCTGGGGTGACAATCAGTGCAGGTGGCTCGATGGTGACTGGTGCAGCTTCCCCCACAAGAATTTGGGTGAGAGAAAGTTGAGTTCCAATTGCTGGTCGTGTGGCAGGATGAACAGTTGGTACCATAATGGCCAGATGGTTGAGCATGGCAGGACGCACAGTCTGTTGAAAGCCCCGTATAACCGCTCCCGGTATGACACTGTGTGCAGGCCAGGCTGGAGTGTGCGCCGGTTAGCGGGAAAATCGTATGTGAATAGGAGGCGTTCCAATTGCTGGTGGTGTGGCATGAAGAACAATTGGTGCCATAATGGCCAGACGGCTCAGCATGACAGGACGCGCAGTCTGTCGAAAGCCCCGTATAACCACTGCCAGTATGGCACTTAGTGCACGTCAGGTTCGAATGCGCACCAGTCAATGCAAATCCGGTATGTGAATAGGAAGCATTCCAATTACTGGTCGTGTGGCATTGTGCGCAATCGTTCCCGAAATGACTACTTGGCTGAGCATGACAAGCTGAGCAGGTTGAAGAAGCACTACTGAAGTTGCCGCCAGGATGGCATTGGGCACAATTAACGCTCGTATGTGCTCCTGTCAACTTGAAGGAGGAAAGATTGTGATCGAACGTTGCCGGGAGCCAGCCGCTGGTTGTATGGCAGGAACCGCAATTACTCCCGAATTGACCACCGTGAGGGTCTTGGGTGGCATGGCATGCATTGCAACTGGTGGGAGTACCTTTAAAGACATTATTGCTGTGGCATCCGGTACAATCAACGTTCGCATGTTTACCGGTCAATTTAAAACTGGACATATTATGGTTGAAAGTTGCAGGTAGCCATGCGCTGGTTGAGTGGCATTGTCCGCAATTCGGTCCCAACTGACCGTGATGAGTATCCTTCCCAGAATGGCAGGAATTGCAGTCGCTTGGAGTTCCCCAGAATGCATTATTCGCATGACAATTTGTACAACCAATATTAATGTGTTGCCCGGTTAATGCAAATGTTGCAAGGTTGTGGTTGTAGCTGGATGGTTTCCATGCGTTGGTTGAATGGCAGGAACCACAATTCTTACCCAAATTCCCATTATGGACATCTTTTGCTGCGTGGCAGGAATTACAGTCAGCGGGAGTGCCTTTATAAACGTTATTGGCATGACAGCTCAGGCAGGTGGCAGTTGTATGTTGCCCCGTCAATTTGAAAGTTGCCAGGTCGTGGTTGTAGGATGCGGGTTTCCATGCTGCAGCATTATGGCAGGTACCGCAGGCATTACCTAGAGCACCCTTGTGGGCGTCTTTTTGGGCGTGGCATGCAAAGCAGTCAGTCGGTGTACCCTGCAGCACTTGATTGACATGGCAGTCCGCACACGCGGTTATTGTGTGTTGTCCACTCAGTTTAAATGCTGACAGATTATGGTCATATGTGGCTGGTGTCCACCCATCGGTTGTGTGGCAGGATCCACAATCTGTCCCAAGACGACCCTGGTGAACATCTTTAGGCGCGTGACAGCTATTGCAGTCCGTGGGAGTACCCTGGAGAACATGATTGATGTGGCAATCTGCACAGGCAACATCGGAATGAAGCCCGATTAATTTGAACACGGACTGGTTGTGGTCATAAGTTGCTGGAGTCCAACCCGCGGTTGTGTGGCACGAACCGCAATCGCTTCCAAGGCGCCCTTGGTGGACATCATTCCCTGCATGACAGGATTTGCAGTCTTGCGGGGTTGACTTAAGGTCTGCCAGGGTGCGCGTATTTACATGGCACTTCGCACACGCCACCTGGGTATGACCTCCGGTCAACTGGAAGGTTACCTTGTTGTGGTTGAAATTATGACCATAGTTGTCCACCCCATTATGGCATGCTATGCAGTCAATGCCGAAATCAAGCACATGACCTGCCACGAAAGTTGCATCTATTTGATAATGGCAGCTGGTACAGGCGTTCTGGTCGAACCCCGTGTAAACCTTCGCATGACAATCGTTGCAGCTGAATGGTGATCCATCACTTTTAAATTGGTGGGCTGTCAACAAAAAACCGAAAGTGGTGTGGGGGAAACTCGCTTTACTTAGGTCTACCAACGGGGAATCTGGACCCCGGTGGTCGGGATGGCAATCGCGGCAGGCCAAATCTGGGTTATTTTGGCGCAGCGTCCCGTGCAATGTGGCGGGGTCAAGCCATTGTGCAGCAACATCGGTGTGACAGGCCACGCACCTGTCCGCCATTGTTGTCGGACTCCAGAATGGGGCATGGCATAAATCGCATTGGCCTGTAATTTCCGCATGCGAGCTTACTCCGCCAAGCGGAGCACCTTCTCGTGCATTATTTGAACCTGTGCCGCCCAAGGGAATGCCCATACGCGCATTGAGGGCGCCGGGGCTGAATAACATTCCACCCGATGCTAAAGCGAACCCTGCAGTGATTAGGAGAGTTAGTACTGCAGCCATGACACCTGTAGCAGTTAAGCAACCTAGCCGGGTATTTTTAATGGTTCTCCTATTTCAGCAAGGCTTCAGAATAAAATGGGTTACCAATTAAGAGGGGAGGAATCTTGTGACTCCAATCCCTTGACCCAACTGGACTGCAACAAATGAGGCCCTATGCACTTCTTACTGGCAGTTTATGCGCCGACCAGAAATCCATGATTATCTGACCCAATGGAGCGCCGGGGATGAGTAGATTTCGTATGGAGGAAATATCAACTTTCGAAGAAATTAATTCCTGTATGGGATCGGATAGTTTTTGATCTCCCATTACAATTGCCCCCACCAGGTTTTTTTCGCCGATCATAAGGCGCACATGGTTCACATCTCCATTGCTTTCCAGGGAGATGGTATTTGGTAATTCATGCCAGGTCTCGCTCGATCCGCGTGCCACACTGACCAGGTCGTCGTCAACCCCGCTTCCCACCGCACCGATGATGGACGTCAATACACCCGCCAGGCGAAGAACATTCGTCGTTAAGGTTCTAACGTAAGTGTTCCTCTTACCGGTCATGTTGATGGCAGCGACCTTACCTTTATCGAGAGCTGGATGCCATAATGTATCAACAATGGATTTCCCACTTTGGGGATCGTGAACTTGGGAAACGTCCCCGGCCGCGAAGACATCGGGGCTGCTGGTCTGCAGGGTTTCATCCGTCAGGATTCCCCGGTCGGTTGCGAGCCCTGCGGATTTCGCTAGTTCCATGCGTGGCTTCACGCCGATCCCTACTGCTACTACCTGGCAGCGGATGGTTTCGCCCTTGGTGGTGCGCACACCCACAACTTTTCCACGTTTACCGAGCACTTCCGCGGCTTCTGTTTGATAATGGAGAATTACTCCATCTTCGGCAAGCCGATGCTCGAGCAGACGGGATTCTTTTTCATCCAAAACATTGGGCCAGTATCGGTCCCCGCGCAGGAAATAGTGAACCTTGAGACCTCTTGCCATCAAACCTTCCACCAGTTCGACAGCAATGATCCCCCCTCCGACCACAACAGCGCAATTGGCATGTCTTGCCAATGATATGATGTGGCGCGTATCTTCAAAATCATCGAGTTTAACTACTCCCTTCAAACCTGCTCCTGGAATGGTAAGTGTCACAGCAGTTGATCCGCTTGCTATCAGCAGTCGATCGTATTTCAAGACGCTTGAAGAATCGATTTCCAACAGGTGGTTTCGGAGGTCTAACCGGGAAGCGACTCCCTTAACAATGTCTACGTTCAATGGTTTCCAATCCTTCTTTGAAAATATCGGGAGTTGGTTTTCAGGAATCTCACCGTTTAGGTAGTAAGCTATGCCCGGGCGCGAGTAAAACCCGTGCGGGTCATCTCCCACCATGCTTATTTTCGCAGATGGGTCATTGGTCCGCAAAGTATTTAAGGCTGTCACTCCGGTCACACCAGTACCAACGATTACATATCGGTTCATTAAAATCCCTTCATGAACAGTTCGGTTCTTTCAAAGCTCAATACTCCACGTGGGCAGCGCCTGACGCATTCACCACAGGTCAAACACTGGGATGCTTCAATATGTTCTCCCAGCCAGGCATGTCTGCGCACATCAATCCCGATTGGACAATTGAAGGAACAAATCCCGCACTGAACGCACCGTCCTGGCTTTGGAACAACATGCCCAGATACCAGGACTTCCCGGCGTTGAGATTCACGACTCAAAGAAATTTGGATACCCATAAGCTGACAATCCTAACCTAATTTGGCGAAATGAACAGGTCTGGTGGCTTTTCGATTTTGTTTGGGAAATAAAAACCGGGTCCCCTTCGAGACCCGGCATCTGCAGAAATGATGCAACTACTCGATGGGTACGACGTTGGATGCCTGGAGTCCCTTGGGGCCTTGCTCGATTGAAAACTCAACTTTCTGATTCTCCTCCAGACGCTTGTAACCTTCCATTTGGAGGGCGGAGAAGTGCACGAATACATCCTCGCCGTCCTCTCGTCCTATGAACCCAAAACCCTTGGTTGCATTGAACCACTTGACCATACCGACATGACGTTCTTCTGACATTTGGCTTTCTCCAGCTTAAAATTTATTACGCCCATACCGACCCATTTCTGGCAAGTCTGGCACATAATGGGCGCAAGATTATCATGGCTGACAATCAGTGTCAAGGGAAGAATGAGGCTGAACGGGGTACAATGTATATACATACACATCATTTTGCCCCAAATTCAAGGGATTCCCCATAGAGATAGTATATATGGGGATACAATCATCTTGCCCCCCAAATATTGTACATAGGTAAGGGTATCGGCCTGGGATTGGCCGTCAGCAAGAAATTGGCTGAAGCCAATGGAGGTCGCATCGATGTCCGAAGCGATCCTGGAAAAGGCAGCGCATTTACCTTGGTGCTGCGCTCGCTGGATATAAATAATGGGGAGTAGAATCCGAACCCTATGCAACCTTTATTATTGATGACGTCCTTTCCGATTTCGAGGCATTGGCGGATTTCCTTAATAAGATCCAATCAGGGGAAATTGTCAAAACAGAACATGTGTGCTACAATCAATATAAGCAGGACATTTTCTTTTTAAATTTCTGATTTTTCCTAAACTTTGTAACGAGAAAAGGTTTTCATCTACCCTGCGATGAAAAGTATCAATATTTCTTAAATTTTCTATCATATGCCATTGTGCGGAGTGCGTAGCCCAGGCGATCTCACTATCTCTTCTGGCATCACGGAAACCTCCCCTGCAACTCCGTCATCATAGCCACGTCGCTCCCCCGCAAGGTAGTTGTTCCTCAATTGTTCCTCCACCCCTGTCACTCCGCGTATCGTATCCCCCACCCCTGTGGGTCTCTCTCCACCATATTCGGTAATTTTTACTCTCTTGAAATCGGGAATGCCCGCGTAAGGAGCCCTTGGAAGTGCATCCGAAAAAAATTACCAAAAAATTAATTGAATTCTTCAATAAGGATTCTAACGAATATATAACCTCTTTATGAAAAATCTCCGGATTTTCATTTGTAACCTTCAAAAATAATCATTCGATTTAATCGTTTCTACGTGTCAATACACTTCAACCGATTTCTTGTTGCCAAAACTGCACGATTGTACATCCTCCCTATACGGAGGTCCCCAAATTCGGAAGCAGCTAAAGGTTACCCGCTAAACGAATGTTTTGCGTGTAATCAAACCCCAACCCTAAGTTCTTCTACAGGTCTATGGTATATAATAAGCTTTATGGGTTTTTCAGACTAGACAAGGGTTGCACGCCAAATTTATGCGTTTATTATTCCTTTGACTATAAAGCGATTGCGCATTTCTCCGATCTTAAACAGAAAATCCATTCATTTGATCCTGTCAGTCACCCTTGATTGATATAGTGAAATATTGATTATGTAATCTAGGCATGCCGTTTATTGAATTTGAAATATCCAAAAAACCCGTTACTTCGTCGGGAGAATTAATGGTGGATGACAAGATGACCAAAGTTCTGCTGTTGGACGATGATCCCAATCTGCGCGGCGTTTTGAGCGATATCCTCAAGGTCAAGGGTTTTGAATCGGTACCAGTTGAAACCGGACCAGCTGCTTTAGCCTATATACAAAAGCAGGATGTAGATGTTGTCCTAATCGATATCAAGTTGGAAGGGATATCTGGTCTGGATGTCCTGCGCAGCATCAAGTCGGTTTCTCCCGAGACAGAGTGCATCATGCTTACTGGTCATGCCTCACAGGCCACTGCGATCGAAGCAGTCAATTTGGGGGCATATTCATATTTTCAAAAACCTTACGAGGTGGATCAGCTCCTGGTGGCTATTCGCCGGGCCTCTGAAAAACACTCTGCAAGCCATGCTCTTCTTGAACGCGAAGCCCGTTTCCGCTCTCTCATTGAAAACTCTTCCGACCTTATTTGCATCTTGAACTCCGATGCAACCCTGAAATATATCAGTCCTTCTCTCGAGCATCTTCTGGGATATTCACCGGAAGATGTTGTTATTGGGTCTGGTCTTCAGGATTACATCCATCCCGAAGAAATGCCTGGTTTTATTGAGACTTTCCGTAAGCTTATCCAATCACTAACCCCGGTACCGGTATCAATGCAATTACGGATTCATCATAAAAATGGGTCTTGGAGAATTCTCGAAGGTTCGGGGAGCAACCAGCTAAATGATTCCGCGATTAAAGGCATCATAATCAATGCACATGACATCACTGAGCGGAAACAGGCTGAACAGGACCTTCAACGTATGGTGGAACGTTGGTCCATTGTATATCGTGCCGGGGAAGCGATTGGTGCGAGCCTTGATACTGAACAGGTTTTCGTAGCCGTCAAACGTGCTGTTAAACAGGTTATGTCGTGCGAAGATTTCTTAATCAGTTTATATAATGAAACGACGAATGAAATGGTGGGAAATTACATTCTGGAGAATGGGAAAAGAATATCGCTAAATCCCTATAAAGCAGACCACGGGTTGGGTGGGTATATCATTCATTCAGGTCAATCCTTAATCTTGAACAACCTGGAAGAAATTAGTGCGAGTGGAATCAATTTTGTACCCTATGGCACTGGGCCTGAAACAGCGTCGATTTTGGCCGTACCGCTGTTGCTAAAAGGAAAAGCTACAGGCATGGTTTCCGCTCAGAGTTACCACCCAGGCGCTTACACTACAGCGGATCGGGAATTGCTTGAAATGCTGGCCGGTCATGCCGCAGTTGCCATTGACAATGCGCGCCTGTTCGAACAGGCGCAACAAGAGATCAAGGAGCGCAGGCAAGTCGAACAGGATTTACTTCACTCTCAGGAAGAGACTGCGCACGCCAATCGTTTGTTATTAGCTCTTAATCAGGCAGCGCAGGCAGTCCAAAGCTCTCGGACCACTTCTGGAGTTTATCAGGCGATCCAGACCCAGTTTACCAAGTTGGGTTACCACACCACGGGTTTCGAAATTTCAGCGGATGACCAATCCCTGCATATTTTATATATTAACTATAAAGCAGATTTGATACGCAAGGCTGAAAAAGCAACTGGACTTATACTTCGAAATTTCCGATTTCATCCGGAAAAAAACAGTATTTATCAGCGTGCCATTCAGCAGGGGGAGACTATTTTTGTTTCAGATCCTGCCCTTGCCGTCGCAGAAACTTTACCTCGAAAATTTCGTTCTCTTGTTCGCACAATAACTTCTCTTTTCAAATTAGATCAATCAATTTTCACTCCTTTAAAAGTGGGTGATGAAGCGATTGGAATCTTGGCCGTCACTGGTCCTGACATTTCTTCCGCGGATATTCCTGCTATTGCTGCGTTTGGGAATCAGGCAGCCATTTCCCTACAGAATGCCCATTTGTACGAGCAAGCCCAACTGGAAATTGTAGAACGCACCCATGCTGAAGAGGCTTTGGCAGCTTCAGATGCAGAGTTGCGCGCTTTGTTCACATCCATGGAAGATGTGGTACTGGTGATTGACCGGAACGGGGTTTATCTTAAAGTCGCCACCACTAATCCCGAACTGCTGGTCGTGTCTTCTGGTGGATTGGTTGGAAAAACCTTACGGGAAGTATTCCCGCTTGAACAGGCGGAAAACTTTATCCACGTTGTTCAAAAGGTTCTTGATACAAAACAAACCTCCCAAATAGAATATGATTTAAACATAAGTGGAAGGACTGTTTGGTTTGAGACATCCATTTCTCCAATGACGGAAAATTCCACCCTCTGGGTGGCGCGCGACATTACCGAGCGTTTCATGGCCGAAAAAGCCCTGCTTGAAGCCGAGAAGAATTACCACAGCTTATTTGAAAACATTCCAGATGGGGTTTATCGTAGCACTATAGATGGAAAATTTTTATCGGTAAACCCGGCGTTGGTCAGGATCTTTGGCTATTCCTCCGCAGATGAATTTCTTAAGGTAGATATCGCCCGCGATCTGTACATAAATCCCGATGCCCGCCAATCTTGGGCCACCATTTTGATGCAAAAAGGGGAGTTGCGCAATGCTGAAGCCTCCATGCGGCGCAAGGATGGTCACAAGATCAATGTACTTGAAAACACCCAGGTAATCCGCGATTGGCAGGGCAATGCGCTCTACTTTGAGGGGACCCTGACTGATATAACAGAACGCAGGAAGGCAGAAGATGCCTTGAGGCAGAGCGAATCTTCGTTGCAGGCAGTTCTTCAGTCTACAGCAGATGGTATTTTAGCGGTTGGAACTGACAATAATGTGCTTTATGCAAACGAACGTTTCGCTGATATATGGCGAATTTCCAAGGAAATCATGGCCAGTAAAGATGACGCTCTACTCCTTCAAAGCGTCCTCGATCAACTTTACGACCCGCAAATTTTCCTCAAGAAGGTTCAGGACCTTTATAGATCCAGGAAGGAAAGTTTCGATACCATTAATTTTAAGGATGGAAGGGTCTTTGAGCGATTATCATGTCCATTAATCCAAGGCTCCAAAATTCAAGGCCGGGTTTGGTCGTTTCGGGATATCACCGCTCGTAAAATGGCTGAGGAACAGATCCGTCTCAGCGAGGAACGCTACCGTATGCTCGCCGAGAATATGAGCGATACGGTTTGGTTGATGGATATGAGTCTGCGCACAACCTATGCCAGCCCTTCCGTGTCACGTCTCCGCGGTTTTACCCTCGATGAACTCAATAATATCCCGCTTGATCGGCAAATGCACCCGGAATCACTTCAACGAGCCTTAAAACTGTTTTCCGATATCTTGTCCCCTGAAAACACTGCCCACCCCCACCGTCACGTGTCCCGGGACATTGAGCTGGAGTTTTATAAAAAGGACGGAACCAGTTACTGGAGCGAAATAACTTTCACTCTTATCCGTAATCCACAGGGACAGCCATTTGGTATTTTAGGTTCAGGCAGAGACATTAGCGAACGTAAAATAGCTCAGGAAGCGCTTCAGAATAGTGAAAAATATTTCCGCGCTTTGATCGAGAATAATACTGATGCCGTTGTCCTGGTCGACCCACGTGGATTAATCCTGTATGAAAGCCCTGCCTACTCAAGAATGATGGGCTGGGCTTCCAGCCAGCGCCTTGGCAAAAGCGGGTACGAATATATTCATCCCGATGACAAAAGCGTTGTTGCCCGGGTTATAAACGACCTGGTCCAGCATCCGGGAGAGATTCGCCAATCAACCTTTCGGAACCAGCATAAAGATGGGTCTTGGCACTGGATTGAAGCGACTGCCTCCAATCTGCTTAATGAATCAGCGGTTCAGGGTCTGGTAATTAATATGCACGATATCACCGAGCGCAGGCAGGCGGAAGAGGAGATACAGCGTCGGGTGGCTGACCTTGAAGTCCTTTATGAAAATGGTCTTAGCGTAAGCGTGTTGCTCGATCCTCGGGCTATTGCGCAAAAAATGATTGATATTCTGTCGCAAAAACTGGAGTGGCATAATGCCGCCATCCGGTTGTACCATCCTGAAACAAAACAAGTTGAATTACTTGCTTTCAATAGACCAGGTCTAAATCCCACCGAAATTAAGGTTGAAATTGACCGCCTAAATCAAATGTTTGCAACCACAACGCAGGGATTAAGTGGTTGGGTGGTATCCCACGGCAAGACGATCCGAAGTGGGGATGTACTTGCTGATGATCGCTACATATCTGCTTTCCCTGAAATTCGTTCAGGGCTTTATGTACCCTTGATGATTGGTGAGCGGGTTCTTGGTTCTGTCATTGTGGAAAGTCGCCAAATTGATCGCTTTAGCGAAGAAGATGAGCACCTGCTTCAAACACTTGCGACACAATCCGCGATTGCCTTTGAGAATGCACGTTTGTATCAAGAGGCAGTAAAAGCCGCGAAACGCAAGGATGCCTTGCACCAGGGCGGTCTCGATATTGTTCGGGCTGGGCAGGATGTGGAGGCTCTTTGTCACGCAATTCACCAGGCCGCTCAGCAGGTAATGCCCGCGGAGGCCTTTGTTGTCTCACTCATAACCGAGGATGGTCGTGAGCTTGTAGCTCCTTACATGTACGACCGCGGCATTCGCCACCCTAATACCCGAATGCCAAAAAATGGAGGCATAACAGGGCGAGTAGTAAAAAGTAAAAAATCTTTACGAATTAAGGATGTGCTGAATATCAGGGGGACAAAACCTGTTTTGGTCGATGGTGGGGAGCCAGCTCGGGCGGTCTTGTCAGTTCCCCTGTTGGTGCAGGATAAGATCGTCGGGGTGATATCTGCACAAAGCAGCGATCCGGATGTCTATAGTGCGGAAGACCAGATCTTTATGGAAACCTTGGCATCCGAAGCAGCCAATGCCTTTGAGAACGCTCGTTTGTACCAGGATGTCGTCAGCGCAGCGGAACGCCGAGCGGTGCTATATCGCGCCGGTCAGGAAATTGCTTCAGCCGGTCTCGACCTTGAACAGGTTTACCATTCCATCCATCAGGCGATTAGACAATTAATGCCCCTGGATGTCTTCACAATCTCGCTGGCAGATGAAAACCGGAAAGTGCTTCGAGCAGTATACCTTTTTGATCGGGGTGAACGCTTTCCAGCTTTTGATTCCGATTGGGGTTCAGGGTTGGCCGGCTACGTCATCGATGCGAAAAAGTCTTTTCGCGTATTAGATTCCCTGAAGGAAAAACCGGTCAAAACTGCCAGGTTTGGGAAGCCGGGTACTCCACGGTCCATTATTGCATTACCACTTCATTCTGGGGCCAAAATAGTTGGCGTCCTTTCAGTTCAGGATTATCGTCCAAACATCTATTCTGAAGAGGATGAGATTCTTTTGAAAACACTGGCAGCTTATGCCGGGATTGCCATTGAAAATTCCCGCCTGTTCGAAGAAACTCGTCACCGTTTGGCTGAGCTCGAATCTCTTTCTCAGGTGAGCGTCTCCTTGACGAGTGCAGTTGAATTGCAGCCATTACTTGAAAATATCCTGGCAGGGGCCAGGAAGGCAATTCCCGCAGCTGAAAAAGGAGCCATCCTTCTTACAGAACCTGACGGTTTACTCCGCCTTCATGCTCTCACAGGCTACTCAGATCCCCGCTTAATCGACTTATTCCTTCCAAATCAGAATGGGTATGCGGCTCGGGTTGCTCGTGAGCGGACACCTTTAAAGATTGATGATGTCCATTCTGAATATGAGATTCCATTTAAGGGTGAAATTGAAGAGATTGATGCCGTGCTAAGCGGAATTGCCGCTCCTCTAATTGTTAAAGGAAAGGTAATTGGAGTCATATCCCTGGACAATGTCTCTCGAAAATCTGCATTTACGGAATCTGACCTGGGCTTGTTGGTAACTTTTGCCTCCCAGGCTGCAGTGGCAATTGAAAACGCCCGGCTTTTCTCTGAGACCCAACTGCGCTTGCACCGACTCTCAGCCTTGCATTCTATTGATGCAGCTATCGGTGCAAGTGTGGATACGAATGTCACTCTTAATATCGTCCTGGAAAATATCATGACGGAACTGAAGGCGGATGCCGCTGCCGTTTTGCTTTTCAACCCGTTGACAAGGATGCTCGAATATGCCTCCGGGCGTGGCTTCCGGGCGCATTCCGTCGAAGGATTACGCCTGCGGCTGGGAGAAGGTTTGGCTGGGCAGTCCGCTTTGCAGAGGCGTGCCATAAATATCACGGATCTTCAAAAGACCGATGAGGTGGCACAGGTTATGGAACATCCTGTGTCCAATTCAGCTTCCTTGCTGGTTAAGTATCTGGAAGGAGAAAATTTCGTCGGCTATCATGCCATCCCCTTGATCGCCAAAGGTCAGATCCAGGGTGTCCTTGAAATCTTCCGTCGTTCTCCCATGCAGGTTGACCAGGAATGGATAAGTTTCTTTGAGATGTTGGCAGGGCAAACCGCTATAGCCATTGATAATGGCCGCCTCTTTGTAAACTTGCAACAGTCCAACCTTGAGCTGACATTGGCATATGATGCAACTATTCAGGGTTGGTCACAAGCATTGGAATTGCGGGATGAAGATACGGAAGGTCACACCCTGCGGGTCACTGATTTGACCTTGCAACTGATCCAGGATATGGGTATTGAAGAAGTGGAAACGGAACATGCCCGGCGTGGCTCCCTTCTGCACGACATTGGCAAGATTGCCATCCCGGATAAAATCCTTCTAAAGCCTGGTCCCCTGGATGAGCGCGAGTGGAATATTATGCGCCAGCACCCGCAATATGCGTATAATTTACTCTTTCCTATTACTTACCTGCGTCCGGCAATCAACATCCCTTATTGTCACCATGAAAAGTGGGATGGTAGTGGCTACCCGCGAGGTTTAAAAGGCGAAGAAATCCCAATCGTTGCGCGAATTTTCGCCATAGTTGACGTATTTGATGCACTCACCACCAACCGTCCTTACCGCCAGGCATGGACTCGTGAGAAAGCATTGGAATATATCCTCGAACAATCAGGGAAGCATTTTGAGCCCCGGGTAGTAAATGCATTTATGGCGTTAATGGCAAGCCAGAAATAAATAATTGTACACTTCGTAAACTCAGCAGCCCTGGCACGAATGGATTGTCCGATTTAGTCCTAAAGATCTATTTTCTTTCTGCCGAAAGTGCGCCTGAGGCATTTCCACCCTCGAGATTCATATACATGGCTGAGATGGAATCTTCCATTAATTCATTCAGTCGTCGCCGTTCCGCTCCCACTTGGTTGAGTGGATTGAAAACTACTGGTTTACCCACTACCAAGTTTCCAGTCCCGTGGATCGTTAATGGATAGAATTCCAACCTTTCTCCAGTCTCAGCGTAATATCTTTCCCCAACACGTACAAAACTATGTTGAAAAGGCTGGATTTTGGTAACCGGATCTTTTGGCAGCCGATAATCCTCAGGAAAGACCAGTAAGAACTTGCCCTCCCGCATTACTTCCATGCTCATCTCGAGGGTCTCGTGCATTCGACTGTAATCATTGGCATAAACCGGAATACATCCCAGCGAGTAAAACAGGGGGACGCTTATGCGGCAGAGTGCTTTGGCGACCCATCGGCTGACTGGGGGCTTGAGATGCAATTGGCGTTCTGTGAAGTCTGACTGCAACCATATGGGAGCAAGCTCTTTATCCATCATGTCTGCAATCACCCACGGGTGAAACCGCAATGGTATTGAACAAGCTGCTGCGATTGGGCCGGTGGCGTCCAGATGGTTGGCGATGAAAACCGCTGGTCCGCGCTTGGGCAGGTTCTCTTCTCCAATTAGTTTTCCCCCCCAAAGGAAGAGATCCACAACTCCTACGATGAATTGATACAATCCATCTTTCATAACATGCCTACAACATGTTCAATCGTGGCCGATATTGTAATGCTTCGGCTAGGTGAGCCGGGACAATATTCTCGCTCCCGGCCAAATCCGAGATTGTGCGTGCAAGTTTTAACACGCGGTGATATCCGCGCGCTGATAATTGTAACTGGTTCATGGCTGTTCGCATAAGCGCCTGACCAGTCTCATCTAGGACGCAGTATTTTCGCAGATCGGCTGGACGCATGTCCGCATTGCACGTGACGTGAGTTCCTCCATCATCGCTAAACCTGGTCCTTTGACGGCTCCGTGCCATTTCAACGCGTTCCCGCACCGAGATGGAAGATTCTCCTAACCGTTTCTCGGAAAGCTTATCATATTCGATTCGAGGGACTTCCACGTGGATATCAATCCGGTCCAGCAATGGACCAGAAATGCGTTTTTGATACTTTGTCACCACCATGGATGAGCAGGTACAAGGCTTCACTGGATCCCCATAGTACCCGCACGGGCA
>JADGQC010000209.1 GCA_017882125.1 Anaerolineales bacterium | reverse complement strand
TAATCTACGTCCACCACCTGGTCGAGAGTCTTCAAAACCGGGTTGAGGGTCGGGATGGTGATGATACCTTCTGGCATGGCATAGCTGCTCTGCGGGCGAACGTTGTCGGGATTATCGGTAGTGATAGTTGAGAAAGCAATGTCAACAACTTCGCTTATTGGTGAGAAGTTGGCAAGACCGGGAATGCAGCCTTCGCAGGCGCATGAACCGAATGCCACCATGATCTTGGACTTCTTGCGCAGTAAATGCGCTATGTGTTCGTTCTCATCATTGCGCATTCCGCCGTTAAAAAGGCATAAAGTGATCTCGCCGTCCTGCATGGCTTCCACATCTTTATATTTGGCGTCCATGGCAACCGGCCAAAATACCACATCGAATGCAGCGTCGACATCCAGGATTTTTTCATGGATGTTCAGGACAGCAATTTCGCAGCCGCCGCAAGAACATGCCCAGTACATGGCAAATTTCGGCTTGTCGCTCATGCAGGCACCTCCTCTTTGGCCACTTCCGGAACCTTCACGCCGGAATTGTTCCAGTTCAATGGACCGAGTGCCCGGATTTCCTCAACGAATTTAGTGATCTCATTGGCGAAGATCTGGCCTTCGGCGGCGCTGGCCCAAAGTAGTTTCAGGCGTCCGGGTTCAAGACCCATCTGGGTCAGGACGCGTTCCATTAAATGGAAGCGGCGCATAGCTTTGTAATTCTGGGTGGAGTAATGGCAGTCACCCGGGTGGCAGCCGGAGACCAGCACACCGTCAGCTCCACCAGCAATCGCTTTAAAGACGAACGTGGGATCGAGCCGACCGGAGCACATTAGACGGATCAGGCGCACATTCGGCGCGTATTTCATGCGGGCAATGCCGGCCATATCAGCTGCCCGGTAGGAACACCAGTTGCAGGTGAAGCCGATGATGACAGGTTCGAAAGGTTTGGTTTCTTCATTCATAGGGTTTCCTCAGCAGGCGGAACGGAGACCGTTACGCGACCACTGCCTCCTTTTTCTTATCGAGTGTCAGGAGCAGCAGACCGTCAATTTGTGAAAGGATTTGCAAATTTGAGAAACCTGTGCCGCTAATGGCCCCAGCCGGGCAGCCAGCCACGCAGGTACCACAGCCCTGGCAGAGAGCTGGATTGACTTCGCTGACCATCGTGTCTTCGTGGAAGAGGATGGCATTATAGGGGCAAAGGGTATTGCAGATCCGGCATCCGGAACACTGTTCTTCATTGATGGTTGCGCGCACTGGTTCCAGAGCAATTTCCTTTTGCTGGATCTTCCCCAGAATGCGGGCTGCTGCAGCCGCGCCTTGAGCCACGCTGGCGGGGATGTCTTTCGGTCCTTGAACGCAACCGGCGATGTAAACTCCTTCGGTCATGGTCGCGACCGGGTCCAGTTTGGGATGGCGCTCGATGAACCAGCCATCTGCCGAGCAGGAAATGCCGAAGGTTTTGGCTAGTTCCTTTGAACCAGCCCGAGGTTCGAGGCCTGCAGATAAGATGACCATGTCCACCGGAATGCGGCGCTGTTTGCCGACCAGGGTGTCTTCCACCTGGATTATGAGCTTGCCTTCTTCGCCGGGGTTGCGGGCTGCATCTGTAATTTCAGCTACCTTGCCGCGTACGAACAGTGCTCCTTCCTCAATGATTCTTTGGTAGAACTCATCATAGCCTTTGGCTGGAGTACGGATATCGATGTAGAAGTTGTAAACCGTCGCTCCGGTTTTTTCATGAATGAGGTGGGCGAACTTCAAACTCTGCATGCAGCAAATGGCTGAACAGTAATTGTTGTAATTTTTATCGCGCGATCCTACGCAATGGACTATGCCGACACTCTTGGGAGTGGTCTTGCCATCGCGCAGTACGATATTGCCGCCAGTGGGGCCAGCGGAGTTGCTCAAGCGTTCGAACTCCATATTGGTGAAGACATTTGCCAGTCGACCGTAGCCATAATTCGGGACACGGCGGGCGTCGAAAAGGTCCCAGCCGGTTGCCAGGATTATGTTGCCAACTTCAACGGTCATGATCTCGTTTTTCTGGGTGAAATCTATTGCATTGGTCGGACAGAACTTCTCACATGCCTTGCACGTACCTTTTTGGAAGTAGGTGCAATTGATATCGTCAATGACCGGGTACTTGGGCACGGCTTGCGGGAAGGGAGTATAGACCGCCTTGCGGTAACCGAGACCTGCTTCAAATTTATCGTCGATTACTTTCTTTGGGCATTTTTCCCAGCATACGCCGCAGCCGGTGCAGTCAGCAGTTTTAACGTACCGGGCATGCTTATTGATCGTTACCGCGAAGTTGCCGACGTATCCGTCCACTTTTTGGACTTCGGAATATGTCAGCATGGTGATGTTGGGGTGATTGCCCACATCCACCATTTTGGGCGTCAGGATACAGGCCGAGCAGTCAAGGGTGGGGAAGGTCTTATCAAACTGAGCCATATGCCCACCGATGGATGGTTCGCGCTCCACCAAATATACCGGGAAGCCAGCATCTGCAATTTCAAGCGCGGCCTGTATGCCGGCAATACCTCCACCGACGATCAGCGTGGCAGGATGAATGGGTACTTTCAGAGGAGTCAGTGGTTCGTGATGAACCACGCGGGAAACACCGCCCGCAACGATCGCCTTGGCTTTCTCGGTGGCGGCAATTTTGTCAGTATGAACCCAGGAGTCCTGTTCGCGGACGGAAACCAGTTCGCAAAGGTAAGGATTCAGATCCGCACCTTTACAGGCATTGCGGAATGTTTTTTCGTGCAGGTGAGGCGAGCAGGCTGCCACCACGACCCGGGTCAGTTTTTGTTCTTTGATATCCTTCTGGATCAATTCCTGTCCCAGGCTTGAACACATGAATTTGTAATCGCGGGAGACAACTACGCCTTGATCTTTCAGATTATCACCAGCCCATTTGCTGACCTCGGCAACGTTGACCACCCCGGCGATATTGCTGCCGCAATGGCAAACATATACGCCGATCCGCTCCTTGGGCATCTTCTCTTCTGCGCTCATTGACTCGCCTCCTCGCTACCAATATTGACCTTCTCTCCGGAACGCGGGCGCGGCGGGGGCATCGGCAGCCCAGCCGGTTTCTTCGCAGCGGGTTTGGTAGGTTCAGGCACTGGGGTCTTAATCCCGATCCGTTTCATGGCTTCATGGGCACTGACAAATTCGGAGCCGAAGCCAAGGTTCTCAGGTTTCTCTCCGAAAGCCAATCCCATTAACTGGGTAAAGAACAGGATCGGCATGTGGTAATTGGTGTGGAAGTATCCGTTCATTTGACCCTGGAAAGCGTCCAGGTTCATCTGGCACATCGGGCACAGAGCCACCAGCACATCAGCCTTGTAATCGTCGGCGGAAGAAATCAAACGCCTGATCAGTTCAAATGCGGTTCCGGGGCCGATTTGGGTCATATGACCGCCACAGCAGGCGGTTTTGAGTGGAAAGTCGATCACTTCAGCCCCCAAGGCGCGCATTAGATCATCCAGCTCGTAAGGGTGTTCGTTATCAGAATATCGATTGTTGTAGTCGGGTCGAGGCAGCATGCAGCCAACATAGGGCGCCACTCGTAGACCTGTCAGGGGTTTGACAACTTTCTCCTTGATCTTATCCAACCCGATTTCGTTGATGACCACATCGAGTAGATGGCGGACAACCAACTCACCGGGGTCGTAATGCATGCCGCCGGCAGCCAGGGCGGTATTGATCTTTTCTCCAAAGGCTTTATTCTCATGCATATAATGATCAGCTTTGGACAGGTTTAGATAACAAGCCGAGCAGGGAGCCACGACCGTTTTCGAGCCGTTTGCCTGCTGCTCAGCCAGGGCCAGGTTGCGGGCGATCAGGGCATAAGCCGGTGTCAGTTCCAGGGAAAGATACTCGGTAGCGCCGCAGCAGTTCCAATCGTCGATCTCTTTTAACTGAATATCCATTGTCTTGCAAACGGACATGACTGAATGGTAATAAGCCTTGGCGCTGCTTTCCATCGAACAACCAGGGTAGAATAGGTACTCGCTCATGCGGCCTCCATTTCTTTGGCACGCTTTAATATTTTCTTTAATCCGTCCATACCCTTGATGCGTTTGGGTGGGAATGGTGACATGCCCTTTTTGGTTAACATTCCAAGAGCCATGGGAGCCATGTTTGGCAGGCGGGTGGCAAGCCGCAGGTGGGTGACATTCTGAATGCCTGCCAGACCAATTTCAAAACTGCGCCCGTAGTTTTCAACATAGCGAATGAACGTCCTGGAGAAATCAGATGCAGTAGAATCCTGCACCATTTTCGATTTCAGTGACATATTCTTGAGCGTGTACATGATATCGGTGATGTGGATATCCTGTGGGCAGCGGACAGTGCAGTAGTAGCACGATACGCACATCCAGGGAGTATTGCTCTTTAATACCTCATCACGCATGCCAGCCCGCAGCATGGCGAAGATGGCGCGTGGGGTGTGGTCCATGGCACTGGCAGACGGGCAAGACCCGCCGCAGGTTCCGCATTGAATGCACATCTCCAGGTGCGAATCACCTGGCGCCAGCATGGCTACCTGGTTTAGTAGTGCCAGGTCCTCGTGCTTGACCGGGCCTGCGGATGGCGGACTGTTTACGATAACTTCTTCACTCATAGCATTGCTCCACCTCATGAAAGAGTCCCGGGCGCTGGGTACGATTCACGCCGGGTGGCA
>JADGQC010000208.1 GCA_017882125.1 Anaerolineales bacterium | reverse complement strand
GACGCTGATACGCTCCCCTTTCCAAAGGATATTCCCTGTCTGATTGTCGATATGCACCAGCCTTGGATCTCCATGACGCAGCCCAGGGCCGAGCATGCGTAGGGCGTTCAAAACTTTCGGCCCGTCAGGATGAGCCTGCAAATAATCTAGAACGCCATCGGATTTTAAGAAGTCATGGAACTGGGTCTCCCTGGTCTGCTTCGCTTGGGCCGGCATCCAGGTCGATCGAATAATATTCGGATAAGCTCTAAGGTATAATCTTTTTACCACCGTGTTTTATCCTCCCATGTGGGCCATCCCGCCGTTTTAATTCGCAAATTCAATTTTTTAAGTCAGAACTGTTCTGGATGGAGTTGGCATGGAAATTGGCGTTATTTTTCCGCAAACAGAGATCGGCAACGACCCGGCCGCAATTCGCGATTATGCACAGACCGCAGAGGGGCTGGGCTTTACTTACTTATTGGCTTATGACCATGTGTTAGGCGCCAACCCGGATCGACCGGGCGGCTGGTCCGGTCCCTATACTCACTTGACCCCTTTTCACGAAGTATTTGTATTGTTGAGCTACCTCGCCGGCATCACTCACCGGCTGGGACTGGTGACCGGCATCGTTATATTGCCACAGCGTCAGACGGCTTTGGTTGCCAAACAAGCTGCCTCGCTGGACGTACTCAGCGGCGGCAGGTTACGATTGGGCGTAGGGTTGGGGTGGAATGAGATCGAATATGTCGCCCTGAATGAAAACTTCCACAACCGCGGCAAACGCATCGAGGAACAAGTGGCGCTGTTGCGCCGCTTGTGGACCGAAACGCTGGTTGACTTCAAAGGAAACTGGCATACGATCCCGGACGCGGGCCTCAACCCGCTGCCGGTCCAGCGGCCAATCCCGATCTGGTTCGGCGGGAGTGCTGAGCCGGCCTTGCGCCGCATCGCCCGCTTAGCCGACGGTTGGATTAACCTTTCCCGCAGTGCCGCCGAAGCCAGGCCTGCCCTGGCTCAACTCGACCGCTTTATAGAGGAAGCCGGACGCTCGCGCCGCGAGATCGGCTTGGAGTCGCGCCTCTCTTATGGCGCGGGCGACCCTAAAGCATGGGAGATAGCCATGGGCGATTGGCAGGCTGAAGGCGCCACCCATCTCGCTTTCAATACAATGGGCAGTGGGTTCAAAACCCCCCAGGAACATATCCAGGCCATCCAGAAATTCGCGCAAGTTGCATGCAAATAGACAATCGACCCGCATGAAAACAAGCGCTTTCCCCCCCTCTGCCATGCAGCAGAGTATGATATTGAGTAGCATGAAATTACCCGATGCTGGTATTTATCTATTGCAATACATTGGCTATTTGAATGAAGCCTTGCAAGAGACTGACTTCCGTTTGGCCTGGGAGAGAGCCATTCAGCGCCATGATGTCTTGCGCACCGCGTTTTCGTGGCAAGACGGGGGAGAAGTGGTTCAAGAAGTCCATGAACAGGTGGCAATACCGTGGCAGTTAGAGGATTGGCGCGGCTTATCTGCGGAAGAACAACAAAACCAGCGGGAGGCTTTCCTGAAGTCAGATCGCCGAAGCGGCTTTGATCTGAGTTCCGCACCGCTATTACGGATCGCGCTTTTTAGACAGGCAGAAGCGTCGTATGTTTTTGTATTGACCCTTCACCACGCTATTCTGGATGGGCGTTCAGTCGCCCGCTTGATACCTGAAGTATTCGAAGATTATCACGCGTTGGGTCAGGGAACAAACCTGAACCTACCCACGCCACACCCATTTCGCGACCACAACTTGGCTTTGCAGAATTTCGATTTGGCTGAAGCTGAGCGTTTTTGGCGGGGAGAATTAGATGATTTTACAGCAAGCACTCCTTTGGGGATTGAAAACCCATTTGCCAGCGATCAACGAGGTGAACCATTCGGATATGAGGAACTCCGGTTAGATCGGAAATCCACCAGCCGCCTGAAGAGCCTGGCTGCACAGAATTCTGTGACGCTCAACACAATTATCCAGGGAGCCTGGGCAATTTTACTGAGCCGATACAGCAACAGCGAGGATGTTCTTTTCGGCGCGGTCCGTGCCTGTCGCCATTCAACAGTTGAAGAATCTGAAGATATTCTCGGTATGCTGATCAATACAGTTCCGTTGCGTGTCCCAGTTCCAGGATCAGCCCTTCTATTACCGTGGTTGAAGGAATTGCGTAACCGCTGGGTGGCAATGCGCCCATACGAAAATACACCTTTGGTACTGGTAAAACAATGGAGTGGTGTACGCGGTGGTTTGCCATTGTTTGAAAGTGTTATTATGTTTGAAAACGAAAGCCTTAACTCTCGATTAAAAAATCTGGGAGGTACATGGAAAGACCGAAGTTTTATTCGGCGCCAACGATCCGATATTCCCCTGGATCTGAATGTATTTGCTGAACCCGAGCTTTATTTCCGACTGCTGTACGATCGCAAACGTTTCAATACCAATGATATCCAGCGCATTCTTGGTCACTTGGTCACGTTGTTGAATGGCATGATCGAGGATCCTGCCAGACCAATTGGGACATTCCCGATTCTGACCGAATCTGAAAATCACAAATTGCTCGTAGAATTGAACCGAAACCAAAAAGAATATTCCCAGGATGAATGTGTTCACCAGCTGTTCGAAGCTCAGGTAGAGCGGACCCCAAATGTAGTTGCGGTTGTGTACGAGGATAAACAGTTGACCTACCAGGAATTGAACCGACGGGCAAACCAGGTTGCATACCGCCTCCGCAGCCTGGGGGTCCGGGAGGACACTCTGGTGGGCCTGTGTTTGGATCGAAACCCTGAGATGTTGGTGGGCCTGCTCGGGACCTTAAAGGCTGGTGGAGCCTATCTGCCGCTGGATCCAATCGCACCGGATGCACGTCTCAAGCTACTGATCGAAGATGCCAGTTTGGGAATCATTCTCACGACGTCGGAATATCTTTCAAGACTACAAAACAGAGATCTAAAGATTCTGAATCTTGACCTGGACGAATGGTCCGAGTTTCCGTCTGAACCTAATCCAATCCCGGCCTCGACCGGACAGAACCTGGCCTATGTGCTGTATACCTCTGGTACTACTGGCAAACCCAAGGGTGTTCTTGTTGAACACCGGCAATTAAATAGTTATGTACGCGCCGTGGTAGACCAGTATGGCATGGCAGGCCCTGGTGGGTTCGCCATGCTCCAGCCGCTGACAGTGGATTCATGTCAGACGATGATCTTTCCAGCTCTGGGTTGGGGTGGAACGCTTCACTTAATCAGCCGGGAACGAACCCTTGATGCAACGGCATTGATTGAATACTTCCAGAATCACCCCATTGACTTTCTTAAGATTGCCCCGTCGCATTTACAAGCATTGATGTCTGGCGTAGATCCGCGTGTGTTACTGCCGCACCGTTGTTTAATCATTGGGGGTGAGACTTCCCATTGGAGTTTTATTGATCAATTGCTCGCACTTGCGCCGTCATGCACGATATGGAACCATTATGGACCGACGGAGACCACCGTAGGCGTGCTCACCTACCCGGTTAGCACCGAATGGGCGACCCACCGTCATAATTTGGCAACTGTGCCCCTGGGTAAACCCTTGCCAAACGTGCAAATCTATATTCTCGACCGAAACGCCAAGCCAACGCCCATCGGTGTGCCAGGCGAAATTTATGTGGGTGGTAATCTCGTTACACGTGGTTATTTGAACCAACCGGAGATGACGGATGCAAAATTTATCCCTGATCTCTTTCGAGGCACACCCGGTTCACGCCTTTATCAAACCGGAGACCTGGCACGATTTCTATTCGACGGCACCGTTGAATTTTTGGGGCGTTCCGATGGCCAGGTGAAATTGCGTGGCTACCGTATAGAACTTGGCGAGATCGAGGCTGTCTTAAGGATGTACCCAGAGGTAAGTGAGTGCCTGGTGCAGGTAAACCAGCAGACAGATGCGGGTAATCAACAACTGGTGGCTTACGTGGTTGCCAGGTTGGGACATCAACTGAGTTTAAACGAATTGATTAGCTATGCCCGCACCCAACTCCCGGAAGTAATGGTACCGGCAGCCGTTGTGATGCTGTCAGCCATGCCTCGCACTGAGCACGGTAAGATCGACCGCTCTGCCCTTCCACACCCCAAACCTGATCAATTTCGGGATCGATCCGTTTATGTTGCTCCGCGCACCCCCATGGAGAAAGCAATCGTAGCGATTTGGAGTGAAGTGTTGGGATTCGACCAGGTCGGGATCCATAACGACTTCTTTGAGATGGGGGGGCATTCCCTGTCCGCAATGCAGATCATCGTTCGCGTAGAGAGGGCGATGCGAGTCGAGGTGCCAGTGCAGAAACTGTTCGAGCTACCCACAGTCGCGCAACTAGCGGCTTTTATCACCGCGACGCAGGGAAAGTAGGAGATGGTTGCCGAAATTGCTTGGCTGCCAGAGTCCATAAATTGAAAAGCTAGCTTATCAGATTCTTGATTTTTTCCAATTTTAGTGGGTGACAGGATACGAACCTGCGACCCAGGGGATATGGAGTTCCAGTCCTAAATCCGCATGCTTTATAAGCGAAAAGCGCCCCAAAAAGGCGCTTCAAGTTGCGGTGGGCTGGACTCGCTTCGTCCCCCCGGGGGAAACCAGCGACCTTAATCAAAAGACGCCCTACCAGGCGTCTAAAGGTAGTTGCGGGGCTGAACTCGAACCAGCGACCTC
>JADGQC010000207.1 GCA_017882125.1 Anaerolineales bacterium | reverse complement strand
CAGCTTGTCTTTCAGCAGGCTTTTTTCCTGCTGCTTCTTGCCCCGGAATTTTATCTCCCCTTGAGGATGCTGGGCTTGCGCTTCCATGCTGGCATGTCTGGGACAACCGCTGCGCTCCGTATTTTTGAACTTTTGGATACACCTGAAAAAGGTGACCTGGGATCAGGATTGAGGGATCAGGTCCCTAAACTTGTCCCAGCAATTTCGCCTTCCGTGATCGACTTTGAACACCTCTCATACACGTATCCCGGTGAATCTGTCCCCGCCCTGAAAGATATTTCATTGGAGATCACCGCTGGACAGCACGTCGCCCTGGTGGGATTGAGTGGCGCCGGAAAAAGCACGCTGGCTGGCTTGCTCTTGCGATTTATAAATCCAGTTAGTGGTCGGATTACCGTTAACCATTTACCTGTGGTTGAATTTCCTCTCGAATCCTGGCGCAACCTGGTTGCATGGGTTCCACAGGATCCTTTTCTTTTCCACGACACGATCGCTGCCAACTTGCGCCTTGCCATGCCGGATGCCACAGACGGGCAGCTTGACACAGCATTGGTTGCTGCCCACCTGGATGAGGTTGTACGATCCCTGCCGCAAGGAATTGACACGGTTATAGGTGAAAAAGGTGCGCGTCTGAGTAGCGGGCAGGCCCAACGGGTTGCCCTGGCACGTGCCTTCTTGAAAAATGCTCCCATTTTGATCCTTGATGAGCCAACTTCCAGCCTTGACCCCGAGCAGGAGGTGCTGGTCGAGTCATCACTACATGCCCTGATGCAGGGTCGGACGGTCATCACGATCGCCCACCGGTTGAATACGATTATTAATGCTGACCGGATTTTTGTTCTGGATCAGGGTAGCCTTGTGGAGGCAGGCATTCATTCCGAGCTTCTGGCACGGAACGGGTTTTACACGCGTTTGGTGGGTCCGATTGGGCAAATTGCGCGAGTCCAAACCCGGTCGCAAAAACCTGCAGAACAGGTTGAATTTGTTCCCACCGACTTCCAAGGGTTTGGCATTGATGACCGTCCAGATCCCCGAAATCGCTCGACCATTATCCGTCTGCTCGGTTTTCTGAAGGGCTCATGGGGCTGGGTGGCACTTTCGGTGTTGCTTGGCGTGCTCACAGTCGGCAGCAATGTCGGCCTGATGGGGACTTCCGCTTTCCTTATTTCTTCTGCCGCACTCCACCCGGAATTAGGCGCATTACAGGTAGCCATTGTCGGTGTCCGTTTCTTCGGGATCACCCGCGGCGTCTTTCGATACGCCGAGCGCCTGACTTCCCATGATGTGACATTTCGTCTCCTGGCTCGCCTGCGCACCTGGTTCTTCCGGGCGTTGGAGCCGCTTGCCCCTGCTCGCTTGATGGAATATCGCTCCGGTGATTTGCTCGCCCGCATTGTATCCGACGTGGAATCTCTTGAAAACTTTTATGTACGTGGGCTTGCTCCGCCGCTGGTGGCAGCGGTGGTCGCGGCAGGGATGACGGTTTTCTTTGGCCTTTTTGATTTGCGCCTGGCATGGGTTTATCTTGCATTTATGCTCTTGCTTGGGATTGGGCTTCCATTGCTGATGGGAACCCTCAGCAGCCGGCCTGGGATCGAGCTTGTCGCCCGTCGCGCCGTTCTGCAATCCCGCCTGGTCGATGGCATCCAGGGGCTGGCAGACATCCTCGCTTTTGGTCGGGGCGGCACCTGGTCCGAGGGTCTCTTGGCAGACGGAACTGCCTGTAATCAAACCCAAACAAAGCTCGGGTCTCTATCCGGAATTTCGAACGCCCTCACGATCGTGCTTGTCAATCTAGGGATGTTGACAATATTGATCCTTGCCATTCCCGTGGTGTCGGGAGGACATGTCACCGGTGTGATGCTGGGAGTGTTGACGCTTTCAGCCCTTGCCGGATTTGAGGCGGTCATACCGCTCGCGCCTGCAGCACAGACCATTTCTTCGAGCTTGCAGTCTGCACGCCGGTTGTTCGCTGTGGTGGATGCTGCCCCCGCGGTTCGCGATCTGGTGGGTGAGGATAGGGTTTCGCTTGCCCCGGAGTTCAGCGGAAATCACGAATTACTAATATCGAATCTCAGTTTCACCTACCCCGGTCAACCCGTACCCACTTTGCAGGAGATTACTTTCCGACTGCCTCCCGGTAAAAGGATTGCCATTGTCGGACCGAGTGGGGCGGGGAAATCTACCTTGATAAATCTTTTACTCCGCTTTTGGGACTATTCGCAGGGAGGGATTTTGCTTGATGGGCACGATTTCCACGAATATACCCAGGATCATATCCGTGGGTTGTTCAGTGTCATCTCCCAAAGGTCGTATTTTTTTAACGATACTATTCGCCGGAATTTGCTCCTGGCCAGGCCCGCCGCAACCGGTTCAGAGCTCCAGGATGCCGCCCAAATTGCGCATATCCACGACTTCATTGTTGGTTTACCGCATGGTTATGACACGATCATTGGTGAACGCGGCTTCCGTCTAAGTGGTGGCGAACGTCAGAGATTGGCGATTGCACGTGCTATTCTAAAAAATGCCCCGTTATTCCTGCTTGATGAACCCACCGCAAACCTTGATCCGCTTACTGAAAGGCAATTTCTCGAAACGCTTTTTATGCAGGCGCGCACTCAATCACTCCTGCTGATAACCCACCGGTTGGTGGGGCTTGAGAACATGGACGAGATCCTGGTTCTGGATCATGGACGCATGGTCGAGAGCGGTACCCACGCACAACTGCTCGAGATGGATGGACTCTATCACCGTTTATGGGATTTCCAGAACCGCATTCTTTCTTATGGAATGGAGTCTTGAACCGCTTGCACCACCTTTGTTTACATGCTATAATTCGCTCGAAGTTGAATGCTTGGTTCATCCTGTCAGGATGACAAGTTGATATATCTGAACCCTTACCCAACTCCTTAAAATCGAAAACCCCACTCGAGCCCGCCCGGGGGGCGCTTGTCCGTTGAGTATTCCCATTATCCCAATCCACCTATCCGAACCTTGAGACAGACAAATGAACATTCTTGAATTGGAAAATAAACCCCTGGCCGAACTGCGTAACATGGCCAAGGATTTCAACGTCCCGAATGCCCATCGCCTTAAAAAAGAAGCTCTCATCCTGAGCGTATGCCAGGCTGAGGCGGCCCAGGAGGGCATTGATATGCGCGGTGGCATCCTTGAGATCATGAGCGAGGGGATTGGTTTCCTTCGCTCGGCACGCTACAATATTGGCGAAGACGATGTGTACGTCTCGCAGGCGCAGCTCCGGCGCTATGAAATGCGCTCCGGTGACCTGGTGATCGGCCATGTGCGCCCGCCGCGCGAATCCGAACGGCACTATGGGCTGATCAAGGTTGAATCCGTCAATGGGATCGATCCGGAAGAAGCTCGCCGGCGCCCTCGCTTCGAAGACCTGACACCTATTTTCCCAGATCGGCGCTTTGACCTGGAAACCAGGGGGGATATCCTTGCCACCCGCCTGATTAATTTGATCGTCCCCATTGGGCGCGGCCAGCGCGGCTTGATCGTCTCCCCGCCTAAAGCGGGGAAAACTACCATCTTAAAGCAAATTGCCAACGCGATTTCCACGCAATACCCGGATGTGACCCTCATGGTTGCCTTGATCGGGGAACGACCGGAGGAAGTAACCGATATGGATCGCTCTGTGGATGCAGAAGTGGTTGCATCCACTTTTGACGAGCCGGTCACTTCTCATGTCCGCACCGCCGAGATCGCCCTTGACCGGGCCAAGCGCCTGACTGAAATTGGCCGCCACGTGGTCATCCTGGTTGACTCGATTACCCGCCTGGCACGCGCGTATAACCTTGTTGTCAACCCTTCAGGACGCACGCTGTCAGGTGGTATGGATCCATCTGCCCTCTATCCCCCCAAGCATTTCTTCGGGGCCGCTCGAAACATTGAAGAAGGCGGGTCGTTAACCATCATTGCCACCTGCCTGGTCGACACTGGTTCTCGCCTGGATGATGTGGTTTATGAAGAGTTTAAAGGTACCGGTAACATGGAATTGATCCTGACCCGCAAACTTCAGGAACGGCGCATCTTTCCCGCAGTGGATATCGAACGTTCTTCCACCCGCCGGGAGGATTTGCTGCTCGGTCCGGATATCCTTCAGCGTGTCTGGACGATGCGACGCATGTATATCCAGATGGTATCCCCGCCTCCGCAGGGTGCAGGGATGGATGCGGCGGTGGCAACCGAAGCGCTGTTGCAGCGAATTTCCAAAACCAAGGACAACCAGGAATTTTTGGAGACGCTGACGGAAGGGTTATGAACAAATTAGGCAGATTTGCCAGGTCTCCCCGTCTATTTAGCGGTATTACCTGGGGAGTGACTTTTTTGGTGGTTGGCCTCCTCCTCGGTTACACAGTTTGGCGGTTGTTTCCTGCCAGCGGGGCGCCTGACTCGGCAGCCCTGCCTACCCTGGGAGCATCCGCGTCTGTCCCTCTACCGAACCAGGTTGGGTCCGTACCCGATCCACTTGCCATCGTCCGAAAAGTGGCTCTGGTTACTTTTTCCGATAAAAATGTCCGCTATAATGTGGTTCTATATACTGCCAAAACGGGCGATACGGTATCAAGTATTGCTGAATCCTATGGGCTCAAGGCTTCTTCTTTGTTGTGGTCTAACGCTAACTTGATGCGAAATGGACCGAATAGTTTGAAGGTGGGTCAGGTTTTACAAATTCCTCCGGTGGATGGCGTTCTTTACCAATGGGAAGCCGGTGATACCCTTGAGTCTGTGGCGGAT
>JADGQC010000206.1 GCA_017882125.1 Anaerolineales bacterium | reverse complement strand
ATTATTAGTATCAATGCATGTGGCTCTTTGCGGGAAGATTATGCACCTGGTGACATTGTCATCCCTGACCAAATTTTCGACAACACGAAAGAGCGTGTCAGGACTTTTTTTGGTGAAGGATTGGTGGCTCACGCAGGTGTCGCTGACCCATTCTGCCCGGATCTTTCAACATGGGTGGTAAATGCAGTATCTGAATCGAATGTGAAAGTCCATCCCGGCGGTGCGTTTATTATCATAGAAGGACCACGTTTCTCGACAAAATCCGAGTCAAACGTCTATCGCTCCTGGGGGATGTCCATTGTCGGCATGACATCAGCACCGGAGGCATTCCTGGCACGGGAGGCGGAGATGTGCTATGCGGTAATGGCCCATGTTACTGATTATGATGTATGGCATATAAGTGAAGCGCCGGTATCGGTGGAAATGGTTATCAAGACTCTAAATAAAAACACCCTCGCGGCACAAGCCTCAGTCAGTCGGTTGGTAAAAACCTTGCCTGAGAAACGCGACTGCTCGTGTGGATCAGCCCTGGCATCTGCCATCATCACCAATTCTTCGGTGATACCCTATGCTACACGCAAGAAACTGAATTTGCTGGTTAATAAATATCTCAAGTAATTATCATCTTTATAATTCCACCCAAGTTGATGAAAAGATTCCTCGCCCCTGGAACGCAAGTGCAAATCCAATCCCGCCTGCTTAGTCTGGCGGGTGTCTTTCTTTTTCTATATTCGGTCATACTCACCCTCGCACCGGCTGTTCGCGAACGCACCTGGCTGGTGGCATATAACTGGAATCAATGGTTGGGCTTTGCTGCATGGGTCATCATTTGCACGCTGGCTCATAATCAGACACGCCGCCGACTACCCGATTCCGATCCCTACATTCTACCAATCGCTGGTTTGCTGACAGGGTGGGGAATATTAACCATTTACCGACTCAACCCCACATTTGGGATGCGCCAAACCGCGTGGCTGATGTTTGCAGGAGCAATTTTCATTATTGGTTTGCGTCTTTCTCCCAATCTCAGCTTCCTGCGTCGATATAAGTACGTCTGGTTAACGAGCGGGCTTCTGATCACCGCACTTACTCTCATTTTTGGGGTCGCTCCCGGTGGAGGAAATGAACGAGCGTGGCTGGGTTGCTGCGGGATCTACTTCCAACCATCCGAACCCCTAAAACTTCTTCTTATCATATTCCTGGCTGCATACCTGGCAGACCGACTCCCGCTGAGCCTTCGTCCATTGGCACTGCTCGCTCCAACAGCGGTTGTAATGGGTATTGCCCTTTTGCTGCTCGTCATTCAAAGGGACCTGGGAACAGCTTCTATTTTTATTTTTCTTTTTACAATAATTTTTTTTGTCGCTTCCGGTAAAAAACGCATCCTGTTTATCAGCCTGGTAGGATTGCTTGTTGCAGGTTTGGTTGGATATTTCTTTTTTGATCTTATTCGCCTACGGGTTGATGCATGGCTTAATCCGTGGCTGGATCCGTCTGGAAGGTCCTTCCAAATCGTCCAATCATTAATGGCAGTCGCCAATGGAGGCACTTCAGGAAGGGGACCAGGCTTGGGTAGTCCGGGGCTGGTACCGGTGGCAATTTCAGATTTTGTCTTCTCCGCCATTGCCGAAGAAACGGGTCTGGTGGGGACACTCGGACTCTTGACTCTGATTGGTTTTTTCGCCTCCCGGGGAATGCGCATTGCCCTGCGCGCCCCAGATACGTTCCGCAGAACTTTAGCGGTCGGGTTGACGACCTACATAAGTGCGCAGTCAATTTTGATCATGGGGGGAAATATCCGTTTGCTGCCTCTAACAGGAGTGACATTGCCGTTTGTGTCTTATGGCGGCTCCTCCCTGCTAACCTCATTTCTAGCTTTACTTATCCTTTTGCTCATTTCAAGCCAGCCAGATGAGGAGCCTGCGCCTCTTCCGAAACCACAGCCTTATTTGATCCTGGCTGGATTGATCGGTCTCGGCTTATTGTCACTTGCTGCGACAAATGCGTGGTGGGCAGTATGGCGCGGACCGTCCATCCTCGAGCGAACTGATAATTCCCGCCGTTCAATTGCTGATCGCTATGTCAAGAGAGGCAGCCTGCTTGACAGTCATGAAGATCCCATAAACATCACACAAGGCAATCCTGGAGAATACTCTCGTACCTATGTGTATCCGGAATTAGCCGCTGTAACTGGTTATACGAATCCCAACTATGGACAGTCCGGTCTGGAGGCAAGTCTCGACCTATATTTGCGTGGATTACAGGGGAACCCCGCCAGCAGTATCTGGTGGGACCACCTGGTTTACGGTCAACCCCCGCCCGGTCTGAACGTACGCCTGAGCCTGGATCTTGAGATTCAACAAAAGGCTGATGAATTATTGGGAAACCGCACCGGCGCAATTGTTCTGATAAATGCCAGCAGCGGTGAAATACTAGCAATGGCTTCGCACCCAACCTTTGACCCGAATAGCCTTGACGCGCAAGCCACCATGCTATTCAAGGATCCGACATCTCCTCTGTTGGATCGGGCCGCACAAGGAGTTTACCCTCCTGGTAATGCCCTGGATCCTTTTTTCCAAGCAGCTGGTTATCCCACTTGGCCCTCTCAAAGCGAGGCTGATAGGATTTATACAGATTTGGGTTTTTTTGCCGCGCCTGAATTACGTCTGCCTGTTGCAGGGGTGTCCAAACCAGGATCCGCATTAGGAATTAGCCCACTGCAAATGGTACTTGCCGCAGCCACATTGAGCAACCATGGAGTACGCCCTGCGCCACGCCTGGCAATGGCTGTGGATACCCCCACTCAAAGTTGGATCATTCTTCCAGCCCTGACAGACCCGGTTACAACGTTTACTGCGTCAAATGCTGCCAATACTGCACAGGCGTTGATGGTAAAAGGTCAACCAATCTGGCAATGGAATTCTATGGTGATCCAGAATCCACTCAAATTCACCTGGTCACTTGGAGGCACTCTTCCAGATTATCAAGGAGTGCCATTGGCAGTTGTGGTATTACTTGAAGAAAACGACGAATATTCAGCGGGGTTGATCGGTCGCACTCTATTGGAAATAGCTGCAAGTCCTTAAAGTTACACCAGGATATCCCAGACCCTGACCTCATTTCAGTTTATTCTGATAAATTTCCGCTTGCCAACCTGCAATACCCCTGAATGAGGGAAGGGGGCATCAAACCTATTTAGGGTGTCACCGTCCAGCTTCACTCCCTTTTGCTCTATCATTCGGCGACCTTCAGATTTGCTTGTCACCAAACCAGCCGCAACGAGTACTTCAACAACGGTTTGATCAGGAAGAAGGGTATACACAGGTATTTTTTCTGGTATATCCTTTTGCTGGAATATCTTTTCGAAAGATTTCTCGGCGGCCAATGCGATCTCATCGGTGTAGAAGATCGCAACTATTTCGCGTGCTATTGACATCTTGGCGTCGCGCGGATGTAAATCACCTGACTTGAGGCCTTTTTCAATTTCGTCAATCCGGCTCGGAGCCCAGCGAGTAATAAGGCGCATGTAGAGTCCCATCGCCTTATCTGGTATCGACATAATTTTCCCGTACATGTCTTCAGGGGTTGAAAGCAATGGAATATGGTTGCCAAGCGACTTGCTCATCTTGATCTCTCCGTCTGTCCCGGGGAGAATGCCAAGGATGATGGCAATATTTGGCTTGTCGCCTTGAGAAGTCATGATTTTGCGGGCAGCGGTGACAATATTAAATAATTGATCAGTTCCACCCACCTGTACATCCGTTTTCAAAGCGTGGGCATCGAAACCTTGCATGATTGCATAAAATGTCTCGTGAAGGTAGATCGGGTCGCCGTTTTCCCAGCGCTTTCGAAAATTCTCGCGGGTAATAAATTGTTGAAGTGTAAAGTTGGAAGCCAGGTCGATCAGCTCCGCAAATGTTAATTCAGACAGCCACTCTGAATTAAACCGAATCCTGGTTTTATTGCGATCGAGGATTTTGTAAGCCTGTTCAGAATACGTTTGGGCGTTGTGCTCGACCTCTTGTTTCGTCAAGCGAGGTCGAAGCTTATCTTTGTCGGAAGGATCGCCTATCAACGAGGTGAACGAGCCGACGACAAATGTGACTTCATGGCCGAGTTCCTGAAACTGACGCAGTTTTCTCATTGGGACCGTGTGTCCCAGATGGAGATCTGATGTGCGTGGGTCGAAGCCGCAATAAACACGCAAGGGACGGTGTTCTTTCTCTGCTTCGATAAGCCGCTGGCGCAACTCATTCGCCATGTTATGTTTAAGTTGTTCATCCCCATATTCCGTCCCTTGCATTAATAAAGCGACCTGATCTTCTATATTCATAATAATCTCCGAATGATTGATTATCTCTTCCTGGAAAACGTTATATTTTATAAATGAACTATTAATAATGACTTGGATTTCTTAAGAATAAAAAAACGCCTGCCTCCGCAGGCGCGTTCTTCCCACCCGCAACGGCGTTTAAAGATGGGAATAATAGTAGTAATTCGCAGCTCCGATTTTCATTTCGCCACTATTATACAACAATTCTTTTTGGTCGCGATTTATTTCTGATCCAGGCCCCGAACCACCCTGCGTGTGTTATCTTCCATATCCATGAAAATCAATATCGTTTGCGCTGCGGCTTGCAAAACTATGAAATAAACAACACCTCGCAACGGTTGTTCAAAAAGAGAAAGAATGTTTAAGAGGATATCGGTTACCCCCATTCCGATCCAGAAACCCCGGCTTATTTGCAGGATCGTTGACATGACTTGGA
>JADGQC010000205.1 GCA_017882125.1 Anaerolineales bacterium | reverse complement strand
ACGACAAGTCATGCAAAATTGCGATTATTACTCATGTGAATGCAAACGAGATGTGCAACTTGCGCGAGATATGGGTTTTCAGGGGCGCGTATTACCAGTGTTGCCTAATGCTGGTGGCGTGAATATTGAGCACGCGCTGAAATTTCGACAGCCTGGGCTTATTTCAAGCCGAAAAACGATCCTAGTCAAAGGTTATCAAAGTTGGGCTGGCCGGGCGTTGGTTGCTTTTCAAGCGTTCAGGCTATGTAAGGATCTCCTTCAAGGATATACTATTGCCGTCTATATTGCGAACGAGGATGTAAAAATTGCCGCGTCCTTGTTCGCACAGGAAACAGGCATCCCGGTGGAGATTATTCCGCTATCTTCGCACGAAGATATTTTAAGCCAATTCGGCAAAGCCCGCGTTTATATCGGTCTGAGCATTTCAGATGGCATCAGCACCTCTCTTCTCGAATCCATGGTAATGGGCGCATTCCCGATTCAATCCTGTACGGCCTGCGCCGACGAATGGATCGAGGACGGCAAAAGTGGCTTTATAGTCCCGTCGGAAGACCCGGGGGTGGTCGCAGATGCAATCCGCAAAGCCTTGAAAGATGACAACCTGGTCAACCATGCTGCTGAACTCAATGCTCAAACTGCTCGTGAGCGTTTGGACTATTCCATAATCAAACCACAAGTGGTTAAAATGTATCAGGACATCTTCGCAGAAAGAAAGAAAATATTTGCGAATACTCATTCTTAGCGCCAGAGGTATGCTGGGACACCAGTTATGCTGCACTCTAAGCGAACGCTTGGCCAACCAGATAGATACCTATGTAACTATAATTTGTGAAAAGAGGATTTGACAATGAAGGTACTAATTTTAGGCGGTTCTGGAATGCTTGGCCACCGGCTGTGGATTAATTTGCGTAAAGAGCATGAAGTCTGGGCCACCGTTCGGCAAACATCCTCGCCTTTTCCCGAACGGCCGGAATTTCCGCTTAAATATGTGCGTACCGATGTGGATTCAAGCAATTTTGACCAGGTAACTCGCGCCCTGGCCTCCATTCGGCCGGATCTGGTCATCAACTGTATCGGTCTGATCAAGCAAAAAGGAGATCTGGCAAGCGACCCCATCATGTCCATTTCGCTTAATGCTTTGCTGCCGCATCGCATCTCGCTTATTTGCCGCGCAGCCAAAATCCGCATGATCCACATAAGCACCGACTGCGTTTTCTCGGGAAAGAAGGGCAGTTATATGGAAAGCGATCAGTCTGATGCAGAAGACCTATACGGGCGCACCAAATTCCTGGGTGAAGTAGCCTACCCACCCCACAGCCTCACCCTGCGAACGTCCATCATTGGCCGCGAACTCAAAACCCGCCTGGGGTTGATTGAGTGGTTCCTCTCTCAAAAGGATGGAGATACTATTCGTGGATATAAACGCGCCATCTTTACCGGTTTCACAACCGATGAACTTTCGCGCATCATCATGAACAACGTTATTCCTCACCCCGAACTCACCGGCCTGTATCACGTCTCCAGCGACCCTATCAACAAATATGATCTATTGCAAGTTGTCAATCAGGCATTCGGGAGAAAGATCAACATTCTGCCGGATGAGGATTTTTTAATGGACCGCAGTCTCAATTCGACCCGTTTTCGTCAAGCCACTGGCTACCAGCCGCCCTCCTGGCCTGATATGATCCAGGAAATGGCGAAAGACGCACAATTCTATAATACGATATAGGAGAAAGCAAATGCTAACAGGAAAAACAATCCTTGTCACCGGGGGCACCGGTTCCCTGGGAAAAGTTCTGGTAAAGCGTCTTCTGACTGGCGAACTGGGTTTGCCTCGCAAGATTTTTATTTTCTCACGCGACGAGGCCAAACAGCATGAAATGCGCATGAGCTACATGAACAAGCATGCCGCCACCGATGAGATCATCTTTCGCAACTTTCAGCGCATGTTGGATTTCCGCATCGGTGATGTACGCGATTTTCATAGCATTGCCGAATCCTTACGCGGCGTAGACGTGGTGTTTAACGCCGCCGCGCTCAAGCAGGTGCCCACCTGTGAATACTTCCCCTACCAGGCGGTGCTGACCAACATCGGGGGGCCGGAAAATATCGTGCGCGCTATTCAGGAACTTGGCTTACCTGTCCAGACCGTGGTAGGAGTCTCTACTGATAAGGCCTGTAAGCCGGTTAACGTGATGGGCATGACCAAATCGCTTCAGGAGCGCATCTTCATCCAAGCCAATATGCGCTGCCCGGATACCCGTTTTATCTGTGTGCGTTATGGGAACGTGCTTGCATCGCGCGGTTCGGTTATTCCGCTTTTCCACGATCAGATTCGCAATGGCGGCCCGGTGACAATTACCACTCCTGATATGACCCGCTTCCTGCTCAGTCTCGATCAGGCAGTGGATACGATCTTCGCCGCATACAAAGAAGCTAACCGGGGTGAAACCTACATTCCACGCGTCCCCTCTGCCCGTGTGGTTGATATTGCCACAGCGCTTATCGGTGACCGGCCCATTCAATCTGTGATTACCGGTATACGACCCGGCGAAAAATTGCATGAAATTCTTATTTCTGAAGAAGAATGCCATCGTTCAGTGAGTCGCGGTAGTTATTATGCAATTCTGCCTATGCTCCCCGAACTCAGCGACGGGAAGGAATATACCGCAGCCCTGCACAATGAATTCTCATCAGCAGATAATGTAATGGCTCCTGCTGGTGTGGTAGATATGCTGCGCCATTATCGTTTAATGCTAGATGACAATTTGCAGGAGGATGGAGAATTGCTTCGATGAAAATCATGACCGTATTGGGAACACGTCCGGAAATCATTCGCCTGAGCCGAATCATAGAAAAACTTGATGACTTATGTGAGCACTTTTTAGTACACACCGGCCAAAACTACGATCCTAACTTGAATGACATTTTCTTTCAGCAATTGGGCGTGCGCGCACCAAATGCCTACCTGGATGCCAAAGGTTCGTTTGGACAGCAAATTGCCACCATCCTGGTGCGCATTGAAGAAATCATGCTGATTCAAAAGCCGGATAAATTTCTTGTTCTGGGCGATACAAACAGCGCTCTGGCGGCTTTTGTTGCGAAAAGACTCGGGATTCCCGTCTATCACATGGAAGCAGGTAATCGTTGCTACGACGATCGCGTCCCCGAAGAAGTCAACCGTCGTGTGATTGACCACTCCAGCGATATTCTCATGCCATATACCGAGCGCAGTCGTCAGAACCTGCTTCGTGAAGGCATCCCCGGCCAGCGCATTTATGTCACAGGCAACCCTATTTTTGAAGTGATCAATCATCATGCGAAGCAGATCGCGGAATCGAAGATCCATAAAACCCTCGATATCAAACCGGGCGCATATTTTCTTGTAACTTTGCACCGCACCGAAAATTTGGACGACGAAACTCGTCTGCGACAGTTCGCGACTGCTTTTGAAAAGTTGTACCAACAATACAAAATGCCACTAATCGTCAGCACACATCCGCACACACGCAATAAATTACAGACATTCAATATCAGTGTGGATAATCCGCAAATCCGCTTGCTGGAGCCGTTCGGCTTTTTTGACTTTATCGCCCTCGAACAAAAAGCTCATTGCGTTCTTTCTGATAGCGGCACTGTTCAGGAAGAGTGTGCGATATTCAAAGTCCCAAACGTTACGTTGCGGGATGTGACCGAGCGACCCGAAACGCTGGAATGTGGCAGTAACATTTTAACCGGTTCAAACCCCGACCAGATCCTGTTATGCGTTAAAACAATTCTATCGCGCCCCGCAGATTGGACTCCACCTATTGAATATCTGGCTGAAGATGTCAGCCACACAGTCATTAAGTTGTTGATGGGATACAATCACAACTAATGCAGTCCACCTCTCTTGTTTCCATCATCACACCGGTTTACAATGGTGTGGCCTACCTGGATGACCTGATCATGAGTGTACGCGATCAGGATTATCCACTTATAGAACACATCATCATTGACGACGGCTCAAACGACGGCGGCGCAACAATAGCCATTCTAAAAAAATATTCCCACCTGCGCTGGTGGACGCGAGAGAATAAAGGGCAGTATGCCACCATGAACGAAGGGCTGGAAGCAGCCAAAGGGGAGTTTGCCTGCTTTATCAGTGCGGATGATCTACTGGCCCCTGGAGCCGTAAAGATTGCCATTAAGCACTTAATGCAACACCCCGAGCTCGATGGTCTGTATGGGCGAAGTAAATTGATTGACATCGACCAGAACCCATATTGGGATCAAATACCTTGCCAGGGGATGTCTTTTAAGCTCTATCCTTACTTACACCACGTATCTCATTGTTCGCTCTACATAAAAGCGAAACAGCTTATTATAAATGAAGGACTAAGATTTAATCCTTGTTATAGTTATTGCGGCGATTACGATTGGATAATCCGACTGGTGAACAGTGGATTAAATATCAACTTTCTTGACGCAGTTCTATCTCAGATTCGCATACATAAAAATCAGGCCACCCACAAATATCAAGAAGCAATGATAATGGAACAAAACACAATCTTTCGTGAATATCATATTAACATCTTGCTATATCGTTTTCTTTACGTAATGTTTTACTTTTCGTCAGCCTTGAATAAACTCAAGTTCGGATATCGTTCCAAGGGAATACAAGGAGCTATTTACATAGTTGCTAATTGGTTTGATAGAAAAATAAATAAACGACGCTGACGTACCTCCTGAGATCTTTTTGTCTCTGCGTTAAAATTAGACATTTTCAGGAAAG
>JADGQC010000204.1 GCA_017882125.1 Anaerolineales bacterium | reverse complement strand
GTTACAAGGACGGCTTCGTCGGCACTTTGAAGGGCGTCATCTGGGGAATTTGTCCATCGGCACAGATTGCCGATATCAGCCATGATATTTCCCCACAAAATGTACTCGAAGGAGCATTTGCTCTATGGAGAGCCTATTCTTTTTTCCCACCGGAATCTATTCACCTGGCGGTTGTTGATCCAGGCGTTGGGACATTCCGCCGACCAGTGGCGGTGCACCTGGGTGAACATACATTTGTCGGTCCGGATAATGGATTATTTACACCCATGTATGAAGATGCTGAAAAAAAAGGCTGGCCGGTGGAAATTGTGCATCTCACCAACCAAAAATATTTCCTGTCGGAGATTAGCCATACTTTTCATGGGCGCGATATATTTGCACCGGTGGCAGCCCACCTCGCCAATGGAATCCCCATCACCAACCTGGGACCGCTTATTACCGACCCGATACGGTTGCAGATGCCAAAACCTGAAAAGACTCCGGATGGTTGGCGAGCTCATATCACAGTAATCGATATATTCGGTAACTTGACGACCGACCTGCCGGCTGCCTTTTTAAGTGGAATTGAAAAGGTCACCTTTCAGATTCAAGGAAGGGAAGTGCAGGGCCTGGTGGCATCTTACGGAACCAAACAACCTGGCGAGCTGGTTGCCTTGGTCGACAGCGAAAACTTTATAGAGGTGGCGGTCGTCAACGGGAGTGCTCAAAAAACATTGGGTGCGAGGGTGGGCGATGTAATCGAAGTTTTTGCGACTTAAGCAGCGTCGATAATTTCCTAATGAATAATCTCCCGCTCGTTATAGAAAACCTCACTTTTCAATACCGCCGCCGGTCTGAACCAGCGATCGAGAAGATCAATTTTTCTCTCCAGCCAGGCCAGGTGATGCTCATCGCCGGCTCGAGCGGATGCGGAAAAACCACATTGATGCGCTGTATCAATGGGCTTATCCCGCATTCTTACCAGGGGGAAATGAGCGGTGATATCCGCCTGTTTGGTGAGTCGGTGGTTGGAATGGGGTTGTCTACAATCTCCCAAACTGTTGGCACTTTGCTCCAGGATCCAGAGAGACAAATCCTCGGCAGTTATGTATTGAACGAAGTTGCCTTCGGGTTGGAGAGCCTGGGTATTTCGCGCGAAGAAATCACCCCGCGTGTCGAGCGAGCTCTTGCCCGGCTGGGAATACAGCATCTGCGTGACCGCGAAACATTTGGCACCTCAGGCGGCGAGAAGCAGAAAATTGCATTGGCCGGGGTCCTGGCAATGGAACCAAGGATCCTTTTATTGGACGAACCGCTTGCCAGTCTCGACCCGGCCTCAGCACAGGAAGCTTTGCAGGCTTTCCGCATGCTGGCCGATGAAGGCATCGCGGTAATGATCGTCGAACACCGCGTCGAAGATGTCCTCTCCATCCATCCGGATATATTTATGTACTTGGACGATGGGAAGATGACCTACCTGGGCGGCACAGAAGGGCTGATGGATGTGGTCGATTATCGCCGCATCAAACTTCCAGCGCGCGTCGTGCTTGAACGTGCCCGACAGGATCCGGCACCAGTCTTCATCCCGGCTATCAGACCCGAGGTCAAGACGGAAACTTTGGTCCAATTCGAGGGAGTCCATTTTCGATACAACGAGGATGGACCTGAAGTCCTGAAAAATTTAAATTTTAATATCAACGCTGGTGATGTGATTGCGATCCTGGGGCACAATGGATCGGGTAAGACCACCATGGTCAAACATACCCTTGGTCTGCTCAAGCCAACGGAGGGGCGTGTTCTGCTCGAAGGGCTGGAGACACGCAAGATGACCGTAGCACAGGCGGCTCATACGGTGGGGTATGTATTCCAAAGCCCTTCCCAGATGCTATTTGCCCCAACTGTACGCGAAGAACTTTCATTTGGCCCCAAAAATTTGGAATTTACAGAAGACATAATTACCCAAAATGTGGAATGGGCGATTGACACAGTGAACTTAAAAAGTGAAATGGAAATGCCTCCGCTGGCGCTTTCGTTCGGCCAACAAAAGCGCATCAGCATTGCTGCGATCCTGGCGATGCGTTCGCGCATCCTGATGATGGACGAACCCACTGCCGGGCAGGACTACTGGAACTACCAGGCTTTCATGGATGCGATTTTACAGATGCCGGGTTTTGACGCGGTCCTCTTCATCACTCACGACGTGGACCTGGCAGTGATTTATGCAAACCGGATTTTGCTGGTTTACAACGGTGAGATTGCAGCAGATGGGAAGCCGCAGGAGGTGCTTAAAGACGAAAAACTCCTTCGTTCCTGCCGTGTTTTACCTACCTCTTTGCTGAAATTAAATATGGAATACCTGCCGCAGACGGGCAGGTTCTATCGGGCAGAAACTCTGGCGCACCTTCAGAGTTAATGTATATGTAATCCATTCTCATTTCTCAATAGGAGGAAGACATGCTAAAGAAATCATGGAAGTTCGGGACACGAGAAGTGGTCTATGCGGCAATCGGTGCTGCCCTGTATGCTGTTTTGAGTCTGGCAACCAACTGGATCCAGCTGCCATCCGCCGGGAACGTTTCATTCCGCCCGGCCATCGTCATTCCCATGTTCTTTGGAGTAGTCTTTGGCCCAATCGTCGGATTCATTGCCGGATTCCTGGGCAACATCATCAGCGACCTTATTGCCGGCTATGGCTTTTGGTTCTGGTGGGACCTGGGGAATGGCGTCATCGGTTTGGTTCCCGGCCTGATCGCCGTCTGGATGACAACATACAACTCCTTTAAGGATATCGTGTGGGGCGAAGTATTCTCGACCATTGGCGTACTGGTGGGAATGGGAATTGCTTCGATCTCGGAAATGTGGGTCTCCGGGGCGGATATGAGCACGGTTATTTTTGCCAATTACCTGCCGGCAATCATCCCGGACTTGATCAATGGACTGATCCTTTTACCAATCCTGATGATCGCTTACGCTGCAATCGTAAAACGATCAGGGCGTTAAAACCCATCACCTAAATCCTGGAGGCGATCAGTGTGATTGCCTCCAGGTTTCCAACTTTATTTTAAAATGTTAGTCACCTGGCGCTACCGTCTTCGAAACGGGCTGATGGAGAAGTTTGATCCGCGAGCTCGCTGGATCTTTTCTTTGGCATTCCTATTTGCGGTCACACTTTTTTGGGACGCACGTTTTTTGGCATTTTTCTTTATTATCGCATTTGCCTGGTACTTTTCATCGCGGGCTAAATGGAAAGAAACCCGGCGGGGCTGGTACCTGATCGGATTTATCCTATTTATGATGATTGTCATTAACACCATTATCACCGGCGGAGGGGCGGGAGGAGTAGTCCCCCCGGGAGGCCATTTGGTTTGGGCTCAGGGAGGCACCATCCCATTGGTCGGCTGGCAATTCCACTTCGGTTTGACCTGGGAGCGCCTCTGGTTTGCCATATGCCAGCTCCTGCGAATTGGTGCTATTTCTGCCATCTTCCTGATCATTCCATACACCATGGACCCGCGTGTCTATGGGGTAACATTTCGGGGCCTGGGTTTACCGGACCGGTTTGCCTACTCGATGGAACTGGCGTTCCGTTACGTACCAACCCTGGCGCGTGACTTTGGCACCACCCTGGACGCCCAACGAGCGCGCGGCTACGAGATCGAACGTGTAAAAGGTGGGATTATCAAGCAAATTGTGCGGATCGCCCCACTGATTGTCCCGGTGACGATGAATTCAATCCTGACCGGAGAAGATGTTACCAATGCCATGGATCTGCGCTGCTTCGGGACGCGCCCGCGCACCTGGCTGCAAAAATTGACATTCCATTGGCAGGATTACGCATTGATTGCATTTTCGATCATTCTGCTTGGTGGAGGTATCATTACGTTATATGCCTTTCATTTAGGCAACTTTTGGGTGCCGGAATTTTGGCTAAGGCTTGCTGGTGGATAAATAAACGTAGCCTGTGCAAACATGCGCAGGTCTTTTTTCCTTATTCCAGAAGGGATTTCCAGTCGATTTCTTTCGCCGTCCTATGTAAGCGGTGGTCGTCATCAACAACCCGATAAGTCAAGTGCGTGAAAACTTTTTCGGCAAGTACCCGGGCAGCAGGCAACCGGATGAGTTCATCCTGCGTGCCCTGGATGATGATGGTGGGAATAGCAATCGAAGCTGGTGGAATTTCCACGAACTCGATCAAGCTCACTGCTGGAGCCAGTAGTATCAATTTTCGCACTTGCAAGGGGGCTTGGTAGGCAAAAAGTGCAGCCATCAGCCCACCCAGGCTGGACCCGATCAATGTCCAGCTGGTTTGATTACCGAGGATAGTTTTAAGTTGGATCATGCGGGTGGGGATATCCCCGTCAAAGTCAGGAATGATTATCCATGGAAAAAGACTGCGTAAAAGCTGGGCTTTAAAAGTCTGACTCTTGTCTCCGCCGGATCCATGAATGAAAACGATGCGGGAATTTTCCATGCGTCCATTATAAAACAACCCGGATCTCTGCTTGAAATCCGGGTCACTAATTCAGGAACTGGCTAATCCTATTTCGAAATGACGAAAACCACCGCAACCATCCCTGCCCCCGTGTGGACGGACAGCCCTGGCGTGATGTCAGCGAAAATTATTTCTTCTGGGCAGGGTAGGGCAGCGCGAAGCAGGGTTTGGAACCTGCCTGCCTCCTCCCGGGCTTTTACATTCAAGACTGCCATCTTCTCAATGTTATGTCCAGCCACTTTTTCCGCTGAAAGCTGAACAGCGCGCTTCCATGACTTGGTTTGTGTGCGGATTTTTTCCAGGAGCTCCAGTTTTCCATTTTGAATGGTCAGAATAGGCTTGATATCCAATAAGCCGGCCATCCCTGCTGCCAGTTGACTGACGCGTCCGCTCATTGC
>JADGQC010000203.1 GCA_017882125.1 Anaerolineales bacterium | reverse complement strand
CTGGCATTCACCTGGCAGGGACAGCGGTATTCCATCCTTGAGGTATTATCCCAGGGACGTACGCCACAGGGGAAGTGGTTCCGGGTTCGGACAGAGGCGGGAGATCTTTTTGAGCTGTCCTATATGGAGGCAGCCGTGGATTCTCCTGGCAAACACGAGTGGCAAATTACAAAATTTTAAGGAGGCAGGATGCAGGAAATTTCAAGTGCGCGCTATCTCTCCAGGAGTGTGGCTGGGCTGAAGCCCTCGGGCATCCGTAAGTTTTTCGACATTGCCGCCACGATGAAGGATGTTATCTCACTCGGCATCGGCGAACCGGATTTCACCACCCCGGGCTCAATCCTGGAAGCGGGTATCCGTTCCCTGCGTGCCGGAGAGACTCATTACACTTCCAATTCGGGCAAGATCGAATTTCGTCAGGCTGTTGCAGGGAATCTTAAACGTCTCTACGGGGTAAGCTACGATCCGGTCGAAGAAATTATTGCAACGGTGGGTGTCTCGGAGGCACTCTACCTGGTGATGACCGCCCTGCTCAACCCGGGCGATGAGGTCATCATCCCAACCCCGTGCTTTGTCTCCTACCAGGCCGAGGTGATCCTGGCAGGTGGGGTCCCGGTGGAAATCCCCAGCCGGTTGGAGGATAATTTCCAACTGGACCCGGAGTCCATCCGGGCCGCCATCACGCCGCGGACCAAGGTCATTTTCGTGGGCTACCCGAACAACCCGACCGGAGCGGTCGCCATGCGCGACGTGCTTAATCAGGTGGCAGAAATCGCCATCGAACACGACCTGATCATTGTCTCCGACGAGATCTATGACCGCCTCGTTTACAATTTCGACCACGTCTGCGTCCCGGCATTGAGCGATGAGATCAAGAAACGCACCGTACTGTTGGGCGGTCTGTCGAAGGCATATGCCATGACCGGCTGGCGAATCGGTTACGCCTGCGGACCGGCAGACATTATTAAAGGAATGGTGCGCATCCACCAGTACACGATCATGTCTGCCCCTACCATTGCCCAGGACGCAGGACTCGAAGCCCTGATAAACGGTGAAAAGTACGTGCAGGAGATGATTGCCGAATACGACCGGCGGCGCAAGTTGATCGTGGGCGGGTTAAATAAACTTGGGTTAACAACTTTCGAACCACGCGGCGCATTTTACGCCTTTCCGAAAATTGCCGCCTCCGGAATGGACGATGAGGCTTTCGCGGAAAAACTCCTGTTGGAAGAACATGTGGCGGTGGTGCCGGGAAATGCCTTTGGAAAAGGCGGCGAAGGATTCGTCCGCTGCTCGTACGCAACGGCCTACGAGAAGATCGAGGAGGCCCTGCGCCGCATGGAAAAGTTCATGAACCGTCATGGATAGTCCCGGTAATTAATAAGGGTAAGCAACCGGAGGTTTTTTTACATGTGCGGTTGAGATAAGAAAAACAAGTTCATTGGCGGGCTTTGCCCGCCTTTTGTATTGGTGTAAAATAATGCAATCATGGAGGCGTTTAATGATTTTTCAAGTTGGGATTGAGAATAATAATGAAGGACGCTCCATCGCCTGGGCATTGGAACATCCTGGGTGTTTTGCTTATGGGATGAAGCCCCAGGCAGCCATCACCAACCTGGAAGGGGCACTCAATAAGTATGCAGGCTGGATTTTGCACCACGAACCGAAAACATGGCTGACTTTTACCGAGGCTGAGATTGAGCTGGTCGTCAATGGAACCTGGGATGTTTATTTTGTCAACGATGACCTGGACATCGCCAGTGAGATGGACGGGTACAGCGTGGAATCATTCTTCCCTTACGATTGGAAACCTCTCACCACCGAAGAAATCAAGCGCGCCCTCGATATGCTTGTCTGGAGCCGGGATGACCTGCTCAGGATCTTGCATGGATTGACAATGGAAAAACTCAACCAAACCTATACAGGGGAACGCTGGAGTATCAACGGGGTGCTCGCTCACCTGGGTGGGGCGGAATGGTGGTACATGGAACGCCTCGGGCTGGCTTTCCCACGTGCCAACGTCCCGGAGGAACCGATTACCCGGCTGGAGAAAGTCCGCAGTCATTTTAACAAGGTGTTATTCAAAATGGACGGGGTGAAACAAGTAGTCGGCACGGATGGGGAGATCTGGTCGCCTCGTAAAGTGCTACGCCGGGCGCTTTGGCACGAACGCGATCATGTGGAACATATCAAAAAATTGATTGCCATGTCGGGGAAGTTTATAGAGACCGGTTAATTCAAGGAATATGGGTCGGAAATATTTTTGGATGCAAGCAGCACAACCCGCTCGAGTTGACTACAGAATTGCTTGTAATCACGGTTAATAAAAATAGAATAGCGACTTTTAGTCGCTATTCTATTTATACGTAATTGAGGATCAAGCCGGTTTAATATTTACCATTTGTTGGCGGATGCGATAATTCCCGTTTTTCGCCAATACCCGCGCTGCAAATTTCTCCGGTACGTCCACCAGGGTGAATTTATCCTGGATGTGGATTTTTCCAATGGTGTGACCGGGGATGTCGGCATGGAAGGCGATCGTGCCGACCACGTCGTTGGGGCGGATGCCATGGATGCGGCCAAGGTTCAGGTTGAGGCGGACCATGCCCGGTTCATGCGAAACTGTCTCGCGGTCCTCGTAGCTGCGGTGGGATGATCGTTTTCCTCCCTTTTCATATCGGCGGGGACTGGCATCCTGCACTTCGCTGACTTCTCCAAGCGGACGTTGTTTTTCGTCCGCGCGCGCCAACTTAAGAGCTGCGGCGGCAATTTCCAGGGGGTCGTGACCTTCTTCCACCAGGTGGGCCACCATTTCACGTTCACGGGCGTAGCGGCCGCGTGCCAGCCAGACTTTTACGTTTTCAATCAATTCATTCTCGCGATGGTTCCGAATGTCTTCTTCGGTCGGAAGCGTAGATTTGATCAGCGGCTGGCGGATGAGGGATTCAATCTGGCGCAGCAGGCGCTTTTCGCGGGGCGTGACCATTGAAATGGCTACGCCGGTCTTACCGGCACGGCCGGTGCGGCCGATGCGGTGGATGTAAATTTCCGGGTCATCGGGAAGGTCGTAATTGAAGACGTGGGAAATGTCGTCTATATCCAGCCCGCGTGCAGCCACATCTGTGGCGACCAGAACTTTTATTGTGTTTTTGCGGAACCGGTTGAGGGTCCTTTCGCGGGCTTCCTGGCTGAGGTCTCCATTAAGGGATTCAGCAGGGAAGCCGCGCTTTGAAAGTTCGGTGGCGAGCTCCCCAGTCCCGAGGCGGGTGCGGACAAAGATCAGGGCGCTGGTGAGCGGTTCAATTTCGAATAAACGGGTGACCGCGGCCAATTTATCCGCCTGGTTGACCAAATAATAGCGCTGCTCGATGGCCGTCAGCGTGACCTGGGCCCGCTGGATCAGGATCGACTGGGGGGAGTGCATGTAGCGGTTGGCCAGGCGGCGGATGGGAGCCGGCAGGGTGGCTGAGAAGAGGGCGGTCTGGCGACCTTCGGGGGTTTCAGCCAGGATGGTTTCGATATCTTCTACGAAACCCATCGAAAGCATTTCATCAGCCTCGTCGAGAACCACGGTGTTTACCTGGCTGAGATTGAGGGCGTTTCGATTCAGCAGGTCAATCAGGCGGCCCGGGGTGCCCACCACCACGTCCACACCGCGGTTGAGGCGGCTGATCTGTGGACCATACGGCTGCCCGCCGTAGACGGCAAGCACACGTACTTCCTGCACTTTTCCAAAATCATTAATTGCACCAGCTACTTGCAAAGCAAGTTCACGCGTGGGGCATAAAACCAGTGCCTGCACATGGCGTTCGCCGGGTTCAAGGTTGTTCAAAATGGGGAGAGCAAAGGCGGCAGTCTTGCCGGTTCCGGTCTGGGCCTGGCCGATCACATCCGCACCGGTCAGCATGACCGGGATGAGCTCAGACTGGATGGGGGTCGGCTCGGTGAAACCGAGCAGGGTAATGGCCTGCATCAACTCGGGACGCAGGTTTAAATCAGTGAATTGGGTGGTCATCAAAATCCTCTTTCAGGTTCATTGCGAGCCGCGGTTGCCTGCCCTGCGATTTTGGGGCTGCGTGACGAACTCCCTTAGGTCAAGAGAGGGCCTCCAGTAAAACAACCGGGAGGATGTTGTCACTACACTTCTCACAATGACATATAACGAAGGGATGTTTCGATGACTCCACGGTAATCCCGGATCATGATCGGGTACCGGAGACCTTGCCAATCCGAGGAGTCCTTGCGGGCGCCTCAGCCCAATAAAATAGCCCGGTCAACTCGCCGGGCCATCATTTGAAGTCTCAAAACAATTCCCTGGTGCGTTCGCTCCAACTTCGAGCGGCACGAGAGTATACCACGATTATCCGGAAATAGTAGAATGGAAAATCCCGGAAAGAGTAAAATAAGAGTGGTCCATTCGATGGAAAAAAGCGGAGATCATTTTCGGACATTGAATAGTTTCAAAGGAGTAAAAATATGAAACCTCATCTGCTCGTCAGCCAGTTACGTTTCGCCCGCAGCGAATTCGTTCGCGGCCTCGAAGGCGTTTCCGAGGAGGATGCCATCCGCCGGGTGATGCCGATGAACTGCATCAGTTGGATGGTGGGCCACCTCGCCAACCAGGAGCACCGTTATTGGGTCATTTTGGCCCAGCAAAAAGAGGTTGCCCCGGGGCTTTATGAACTGGTGGGATATGGCAGGCCTGCAAGTACCCCCCCATTGAAAGAAATGTGGTCAGCGTGGTATAAAGTGACTGCCGAAGCGGATAAATATCTCGACAGTCTCACACCTGAGATCATGCAAAAATTCCTGCTGCGCGACGGGAAACCGGTGGACGAAAGCATCGGAACTCTGCTGATGAGAAATCTCTATCACTACTGGTATCACACCGGGGAAGC
>JADGQC010000202.1 GCA_017882125.1 Anaerolineales bacterium | reverse complement strand
AACTGGTAGACGATGAACGGCATACCTAAAATGATGCCGCCCAGCATCGCTACCCGCATGTAAATGGCGATGTTCTCGGTGACTTCGATCGAAACCAGAGCCTTCGAGCCGCCAATCGGCCTGGCAAGAAAATCGATCATTTGCGCGGCGTAAACGAAACTGATGGCGGTCATCAGGATGACAGCAAAAAACGCCTTGAAAAGCCTCTGGCGCAGTTCGTTCAGGTGCAGCAGAAGAGGCATCGAGGTTTCGAGCTGGACGCTGGCCTTGTTATGGGCGCGGCCAAAGGCGCGCAGAGTATCGCGCCAGTTTCGTTTGCGCTTCTTGGATACTTTTGCTTCCACGCTCACGGTAATTTACTCTTAATCCACCTACTCATCTTTCTTGGCTGTGGCTTCCGCTTCCAGTTTTGCCTCTTCGTCAGTCTTGCCAGTGAGACCCGAGCGGAAATCGCGCACGCCCTTGCCCAACTCCTTTGCAATTTTGCCAATGCGGCCAACGCCAAAGAGCAATATGATGATGACCAGGATGATGATCAATTCTGTGGTTCCAAGATGAAACATGGAATTCTCCTTATACATCTACAGATAGTCTGAATGTTTGCGGTGTGGTAACGTCCACTTTCAACTCTCGAATGTAGCGTTCACTATCGCGGGTCTCAAAGACATTAGTTGAGAGACCAACCTCAATGTCGAATTTCTTTAGAGACCTGATTTGGCTGACATGGAATTCGAGATAATTGTACTCCTCATTTATTTCATAGTGCTTGTATCCGGCCTTTTGGAAGAACCGCTGCACCGGTGCGATATCCTCGCCAAACACTTTGGCGCTCTTGAGAAAATAATCGGTCTGAGAAAAATACATGGTTGTTGGAAGGGGGCGGATCGAGTTCTGCTGATAGATCTGCCCGGTGTGCTTGTTTTCCAAAGAACAATAATGGATCCCCAGGTTGAGTCCCGCATCCAGGGCGTACTCGACCAGATCCAGGCATTCCATCTCGCTGCCAGCCACAGGCAGGCCACCAGCATACCAGTAGTTGTAGAGCACCCGATATGGTCTGGCATTGATTTTGTAGCCGCGCTCACGGAAGCCCTCGGCGTTGTTCAGTGGGAAGCAGAACTCCAGCAGGTTGATGCCAAAGATCTCCAACCGCTCCAATTCTGTCAGAACCACTTTCATCTCCTCCAGCGTGCCGGGCAGCACGGGCATTTCAACCATTACATGGGGGATGTATTCGCGCGCCAGCGCGATTTGGTCATAGGTATGCCGCTGTCCCTTGGCTAGATCCTGCATGCGGATACTGAAGCGTATCTCGTCCATGGCTGCATCTTTCAGCGCCTGGAGCGTCTGGCGGTCCACATGGTCGCCGCAGGTATACAAACGGGTATATACGCCTGGAAAACCTTGGCGCGCCTCCTGGAAAAAGCGGATCGCCTCTTCTTTATATAGCAACGGTTCACCACCGGTCAATGCCAGATGGCGTACCGGCGCCCGGTTGGCACGCAGGGTCTGCAGTTCCGCAACCGTATCACGAGTATGCTCGCTGAAGTATTCATAGCCTTCCTGGTTCGGATTGAAGCAATAAAAGCAGTCCCGGTGGCACTTAAGCGAGATGAAGAAGGTGGCGCTCCCCACCCCCGTCTGGCACGCCTGGCAGGCAGAGGAGATGCGCGTGACGAAAATACTCTTGGAATCATTCCTGACCACCGCCCCCTTCTTGCGTAACGCCGCGACTCTGGCCTCAAACTGCCCATCCTCGCCGGCGGAGTCGATTTCTATCCCGCTCTGGCAGATCTGTTCCATAAAACCTTGATATATCCGGACGTACTGCTCAGCGTAAGAGCGCAAGGCAGGATTGCGGATGGAGGCAAGCGTATCCTCATTCACCTCGACCCTCATTCAGGTTCCTCTTCCGGGATCATAGGCCTTAGGCTCTTAAATCCGGGCAGCAGCATGGACCCAAACGGGTGCGTCTGCCGGTAATCGCACAGCGGGCACAGGTGAACGTTTGGCTTCGCTGCCATCGGAATACCACAGCGCTCACATTTGATCAATTCTCCTTCCTGAAGTGTGACGATTTCATCACCAAAGATCTGCGCAAATGTCGGAGTATGATCCAAAGTTATTGCAGAAGGAGCACAAACGTGCATGCACATTTCACAGCCCACGCAATTGCGCACGGAGATCTTCAATGTGTATGCTGTCTCGTTTTCGTTCTTGTCAAACTGCAGAGCATTTGTTGGGCAAGCGCGGGCACATACCCCACAAGCAGTGCAGGCCTCGGAGATAGAGACCCAGGCGAAATCCGGGTCCAAAAAGCTGCCAATATAGCCTGGTTGCGGTGCAGGCAGGTGTGTCACTGCACCAAGCAAGCGCAGGCGGTCACGGCCGGGGCGATGGCCCGGCTTTGTCCGCTCGTTTTCGATGGCGCGCGCCATGGCTACTTTCCCCTGCTGCGCCAGCATGCGGAACATATCGCGCCGTGAAAGCGGCGGGTTCGTAGCTTCCCAGAGCGGGCGCTCCAGTGGTGAGTCAAACTCGGAGACACAGTCGAGAGTCTCTGCCTTTCCCCAGGCTTCTAGGAATTGTTTAGCCTGTCTGACCTGTGCTTTCACCTGTTTGGGGAGGGTTCCCCATGCGCAACCGGAGCAGGCATCCGTCCGCACTAGGATGTGCTCAAGCCCAAAGGCGGCCAGGGCAAGATAAGCCCCGCAACCTAAACCCGCCAGACAACCCTGGACGCGAATCCCTATGCCCGCTTCTGAGAACCCCAGCGCGGCCTGTGGATTTCTCTCACATAGCACCTCAAGAGCGCTGCTTTCCAGATGCGTCACAGCATTCAGGAGTGAGACGACCGCGTCATCCGCCGCGTACGCCCCGACCGGGCAAACGGTCAGGCAAGCCAGGCAGGTCTGGCATTTCTCGGCATCGAGCGCGGGTGGCTTACCAGCCGTGATCGCGTCGACGGGACACAACCCGAAGCAGGCCGTGCAGGTCGAGTACTTATCCTGGCTATGTAGGCAACGACTTGTGTCCAGTGTAACCGTCGAACGATCAAGAGCAGCGAACCGTTCCGCAGCCGAGAAAAGACTCACGCGACAGCCTCCTTCGCCAATTTGACCCCCAGCACTTCAGACAGCTCGGATAAGGCTCCGCGGGTCAGGTACGCCAGCCCTTTATAGAAATCCGTCCGTGCGTTCTTCTCGACCAATCCGCACCACGTCAGCCCCCAGGCGCCCAGGTGTTTCGCAAGAAAATCGCGTTGCGCATTCAGCACTTCTTCGAAACGGGGATTATCTTGCTCATCCAGTGCCTTGATACCCTTGGTGGCCAGGTAGGCGAGGAACGATAGTTCCAGTCCGACGTGGTCATCAGGTTCTTTGTACAATTTCTCTGCTTCAAGCCCATATCGGCGGTACCATTCCCGCACTTGAAGGGTTTGCTGCTGAAAGATCATACGGTCCTCATTAAAATAAACCGATTCCCAGGGAGGAGCGATCGGTTTTGGTAATCCCAGGAATAATCGAACATAATCTGCTTTTAGATCTGTCAGATTTTCATCAGAAATACCATTAACATTCTTCTGAGCCCAGGCTTGTAGAATATGCAGACCGGCTTCAAGGTCCGGGTGCTTGCTTTCCAGGGGTGATTCCGAAAAAATATCTTCATTAATTAATGACTGCAACCATTCCTTCTCTGGATTGGATTGTGTTGTCTTGCTAAGCACTCCCATTAAGAGAATCTCTCCCATCAGGATCTCTTTCCAATCAATATTATGCGTTCCATCCTTACTCATTTTTTCCTCCGGGGAATTTATGACGTTTCAACCGACGCCTTATCAATAACCAGGGCACAATAATAACGGATGGAACAGCGATAAAGTAGGTGATAAAAGTAACTATTTGAGCAGCATTGATACCTAATCCTGCCGCTCTATCCCAGAACTGGTCTGCCTGGCTGGGTTTCCATACAGGAGAGATTGTAACTCCTTCTGTCAGCCGCAATGCAGACACAATTTCAGGTACATAGGGGATGGCCGTCAATTGATATTGTTTTAGAAGAGCAACCATATCCCCGGCCTTAAGGGTGATTATTTGCCCTGTGGATTGGGAACGCACTTCAGCTTGTCCCATAAATAAATAGAACCATGATACATTCCCGGATAATCGTTCCAGGGCAAATTGGCCGCTGAGCAGGGTGATCTCTGCCTCAGTTGTACTGAGAACGACCGGAGATCTATTCGAACCTTCTCCCCAAACCCAGCCGTTTTCCAACCCAATATGGTTTTCTGTAATATTTGCGATAGTCTCGTCTGGAATTATGACCTCCCCATCCCCCCATTTTATAATATCGGTATCGGGAAGGCGTTGAAGGCTAATGGAAGGCTTGGAGGCCGGCTGGTCATTGGAGATTATTAATTCCTGGCTGTAATATCCCGGAGCACTCACCACCCAATTCTGTCCATTCAAAGGCACATCATTGAACCTCCATTCCCCGGATTTCAAATCTGTTGGATGGATTGATCCATCTGGAGCGGTAAACCAAGCAAAAGGTATCCATTTCCCTTCGATATCTTCGATAATGCCGCTTGCTGACACACCATTCAGGGGAGAGAGTGTTATTTCAACATTGCTGCTTGGTTCTTTTGTCAGATCAACTACCTGTTGATTGCCAGCCAGGGAATAAGAATCCAAAGCAGGTGGATCTGCAAAAACAAGGTATTCCGAAACCGGCAGATCCTTGAATAAAAACAGGCCCTCCTTGGTACTATCCATTCTAAAACTGGGTCCAGCCGGAAGGCGGAATGCCCATATCGGGATGGAACCGTCTGCTAAATTACCCGTGTTCCCTAATATGCCATTGATTTGCCCTCGTTCTGCATCAACTCCAATGGAGATGGGTGGCTCGTTT
>JADGQC010000201.1 GCA_017882125.1 Anaerolineales bacterium | reverse complement strand
CCGAATAGTTTGAAGGTGGGTCAGGTTTTACAAATTCCTCCGGTGGATGGCGTTCTTTACCAATGGGAAGCCGGTGATACCCTTGAGTCTGTGGCGGATAAATTTGGGGTGACCTCCGACGATATCCTGCTTTGGCCGGGGAACAACCTTGAACTTCCCAACCCCGAAATTCCCACCGATACTTTGGTAATGGTTCCCGGCGGCAAGTCCGATGCGATCCAGTGGGTTTCTGTATCCTATGCAAGCGGAGCTTCTGGCACTTCTTCTGGATACGCGAGTACTTGCGGACCAAGTAACTTCAAGGGTGGGGGTGGTACGCTCATGTGGCCTTCGCCATACCATTACATCAACGGCGGTAATAATTTTAGCTCTAGTCACTTGGGCATTGACATCTATGCTCCGGAAGGGACGCAGATCACTGCCGCGGACAATGGCACGGTGGTTTGGGCATCTTGGGGTGGGGCATGGAACGGCGGGTATGGCAATGTAGTCATGATTGACCACAACAACGGTTTTAAAACCTTGTATGGCCACCTAAGTCAGGTGAACGTTGTTATGTGCGAGAATGTCTATGCGGGTGAACTCATCGGGCTTTCGGGGAATACCGGTAATTCGTTTGGCGCCCATTTGCATTTTGAAGTTCGCTTGGGCGGAGGATTTATGAATCCTTGGGATTACCTCCCACCTCAATAATCGTGGACGGGTACTTCTCAGAGCTATCAAATCAGAGCAATCAAATTGGTTGGATTATTTTCATCATGAACGAAAACGATATTCGCAAGGCAATTTCCAACCTTCCCTTGGGTGGCATCCGGACCTTTGAGCAGGTTGGTTCCACCAACGATGTAGCCCTTGCCTGGGCAGCTGATGGCGCCCCGGACCTGGCAATGGTTTATGCAGATGAGCAGAAATCCGGTCGTGGTCGGGGGAATCGCCGCTGGTTTACTCCGCCGGGTGCGGCGTTGGCATTCAGTATTATTAATCGCCCTTCTACAGCCGAGGAACAGTCCATCCCGCTCTTCTCTGGGTTGGGAGCCATGGCAGTTTGTGAAGCGCTTGGATCGCGGGGGTTGCATCCGGAGATCAAGTGGCCCAATGATGTTTTACTTGACCGCCAAAAAGTTTGTGGTATTTTGGCTGAAGCGGTTTGGACGGGGGAAAAAGTGGATTGCATTATCCTGGGGATAGGGGTCAATGTTAACCCTGCCTCGGTGCCCTCTTCTGAACAACTGAATTATCCTGCCACCTGCATTGAGACCGTGCTGGGAAAGAGTGTGGACCGGTTGGTATTGCTCCGCGACATCCTCCAGGCATTGCTCTACTGGCGCGGTTTGTTGACCAAGGATGTTTTTCCTGCTGCCTGGAATAAATATCTGGCATTCCGTGGTGAGCAGGTTGAAATCCGCTCTGAGGGGGTCCCACCCCGGGTGGGGATGGTTGATGGGTTGGAACGGGATGGCGGCCTGCGCCTCCGCTCCCTGGATGGGCAGCTTTTCGTGGCGCAATTTGGGGAAATGCAGCTGCGTCCCGTCCTGTGATATACTTTTCGATATGTAAGGGACAATTTGCTTCTTTTTTTGATGGCAACCTTGCAGATGAGGTGAATTATGCTTGATAATCTGCGTGATCAGGCCTCTTTTCAGGAAGAACAAAAACCACCGGAACATAAAAAAACCAGGGAACCCAGGCAGCGCAGACAAAATCGCAGCTTTGATGAGATCACTCACATGACTGCCCGCCAGCGCTTTGCCTTGGCAGTCATGCTCCTGATCATTGTCACCCTGCTGGGGATTATGTTACTGGTAATTAGCGGGAAGATAGTACCTTCGTTTATTTATTAAACTCCTGGAATTTATTTCCAGGGATAGCTATCAAAAAATGCGGTACTCGTGAAAGCGCCGCATTTTAGTTTGGCTGGGTCCGTTGGGGCGATGATTTAAGCCCTCATTTTTTTATTGGCAGCTCAATCTGTGATCCCGGATCAGGAGCAGCCTCGCCATTGGTTTTTACACCTGCGCGCTTGAGTTCGGCCGTGGCAATGCGGGCGATCGAAACAACCCGGTCTCCTTCCTTAACCCCCATCATATGACTGCCGCGCGTTGCACGTCCGGCTTTCCTTACTTCCTTGACCTTCATTCGCATTACCATTCCGTTTGCCGAGATGATGGTAAGGTCGTCAGCCTCCTGAACGACCCGCGCGGACGTGACCGTGCCGATCTTGTCGGCAGCCGCTTTGGAGATGCTCTGTATTCCCTTGGTGGCACGCCCCTTGGCAGGGTATTCGCTGAGCGGGGTGCGCTTGCCGTACCCCAGCGTGGTCACAAGCACCAGGTCTCCGCCTTCCTCTATTACCTCCATGCTGGTAACTTTATCATTCTCTGCAAGTTTGATGCCTGTCACCCCTCCCGCGCTGCGTCCCATGCTCCGCACCTTGTTTTCTGCAAAGCGGAGAGCCTTGCCTTGTTCGGTGACCAGGATGATTTCATTATCTCCATGAGTTAAGCGCGCCCACCCCAGCTCATCGCCGTTATCCAGGCCGATGGCAATGATGCCCGAGGGTCGCACGGCGGACAGCTCGGAAAGCGCCATCCGTTTGATTTTTCCATTACGGGTCGCCAGGGTGATATATCCGGCAGTATCGAAATTGGGGACTGAAAGTGCCGCGGTGACAACCTCGCCTGCATCCAGCGACAGGACGTTCACCAGCGGGATGCCTTTGGTTGTCCGGTCGGCATCCGGGATCTGGTAGACCTTCTCGGAATATACCTTGCCATGGTCTGAGAAGAACAGCATCGTGTCCAGCGACCGGGCTGGGATCAGGTTCAGGACCTCGTCCTCTTCCTTGGTCGCGTGCCCCGTGACACCCTTCCCACCTGCTCCCTGGGACCGGTAGGCGGTTGCTGCAACGCGCTTGACGTAGCCGCGTGCGGTCAGCGAGATCAGGACAGCCTCATCCGGCACAAGGTCGGACTCGCTGAGGTTTTCGACCGCCTCAGCCGCAATGTGCGTCCGGCGTTCGTCCCCGTATTTCTCCGATAATTCGCGCAGATCATCCTGGATAAGGGTCAGGATCTTCTTGGGGCTGGCGAGCAGGTCTTCCAGGTGGGCGATCTGTCCTTTAACCGTCTTGTACTCGTCTTCTATCTTTTTTCGTTCCAGGGCAGCCAGCCGGCGCAACTGCATGTCGAGGATGGCCTGCGCCTGGAGGTCCGAAAGCTTGAAGCGCTTCATCAAGCGCTCCTTGGCGGCCTCGGCATCTGGAGATTCTTTAATAGTCTGGATGACGGCGTCCAGGTTGCTGAGCGCGATCGTCAATCCTTCAAGGATGTGCGCCCGCGCCCGGGCTTTGTCCAATTCAAACTGGGTGCGCCGGGTGATGACAACTTGCCGGTGGTCAAGGAAAATTTGCAGGGCTTTCTTGAGCGGCAGCAGGCGCGGCTCCCCATTTACGAGTGCCAGCATCTGCACCCCGAAGGTCGTCTGGAGCGACGTGTATTTATAAAGCTGGTTGAGCACCTTCTTCGGTTGGGCGCCGCGCTTGAGTTCGATCACGATGCTCATTCCCCGCCGGTCAGATTCATCCCGCAGGTCCGAGATGGTATCCATTTTTTCATCCCGTACCAGGTCGGCGATCCGCTCGATGAGCGTGGACTTGTTCACCTGGTATGGGATCTCGGTGATCACGATGCGGTGCCGGTTGCCCGCCATTTCTTCGATGTGGGCTTTGCCGCGCAGGACGATGCGCCCCTTCCCGGACCCGTATGCTGCTTCGATTCCCTCTGTCCCCACAATGATCCCGCCTGTGGGGAAGTCGGGTCCCGGGATGAATTTCATCAGGAATTCGATGGGCACTTCGTCCATCGTGTCGTAATTGTCGATCAGGTAGATCAGCGCAGTACACAACTCCTTCAAGTTGTGCGGAGGGACGTTGGTTGCCATGCCGACGGCAATACCGGTTGCGCCGTTAAGCAGCAGGTTGGGGGCGCGCGACGGCAGGACGGTTGGTTCCTGGAGCGAGCCGTCAAAGTTATCGGTGAAATCAACTGTGTTTTTTTCGAGGTCTGCCAGCAGTTCCTCCGCCATGCGGTTCAGGCGGGCTTCGGTGTAACGCATGGCAGCCGGGGCGTCCCCATCCACAGACCCGAAGTTGCCCTGCCCGTCCACCAGCAGGTAGCGCATGGAAAAGTCCTGGGCCATGCGTGCCATCGATTCATACACGGCTGCATCCCCATGCGGGTGATATTTACCAAGCACCTCGCCCACGATACGGGCCGATTTTTTGTAAGCCGTATTGGCGCGGATACCCATGTCCTGCATCGCATACAATATGCGGCGGTGTACGGGCTTCAATCCATCCCGCGCATCCGGCAGTGCTCGCGCCACGATGACCGACATGGCGTAATCGAGATACGCCGTCCGCATCGTTTCGTCAATGTCCGCCTGCTGGATGGTACCGATGGTCTGCTTCGGGGGTTCCGGGGGTTGCCCGGTTGGTTCGGGATCTACCATATTTGTCCTCACGCGGTAGGGGCACAGCGCCGCTGTGCCCCTAGGGGGAATCGAATTAGCCAAGGAATTATACCGCAAACAGCTTGTCAAATCGTTGGCGGACGTGTATAATCCCGGCTTGCTTGTTCGGGGCGTGGCTCAGTCCGGCTAGAGCGCTGCGTTCGGGACGCAGAGGTCCCCGGTTCAAATCCGGGCGCCCCGACAGCAGGACTCTCAGGCTGGGAGTCTTTTTTAATACGAAATCGCTATTTTTCCTCTCTTGACGGATGGCAGTGGGTGGGTGTATCCTATCGTCCTAACTAATTACCTCGTTAGGCGAGGCGTCTGCGTGATAAACAGGCCATTGTCCCGAAACGTCGAAAGACGCCAAGGGATAAACCAGGCCGGGCCGGATTAAGGCCCC
>JADGQC010000200.1 GCA_017882125.1 Anaerolineales bacterium | reverse complement strand
GAGCCAAGGAAGATGTATGGATTCCCGGAAGGACCGGGGGCAGGTGGCGCCGGGGGTTCGATAGGGCTGGTGGGCACTTCCCCAAGTTGCTCCATAAAGGATCGCTGGAAAACACTGACATCCATCGACTTGCGTTTAAACCCAAGCACGTCCTGGTATCCACCGGGCAACAGACACCTGTCCCCCGTAAACTGGTGCCCCACAATGTTCTCTTTAACGATCCCGGTGTCTTTGTAGATCGGGTCGTAATCCGGCATCCACTTGTCCTTTAATGTCTGCCAGGTCATTTGGGTGGCAACTGCAGGTTGTTTCCCATATGCCGCAAACCAGATCTTATAATTGCCCAACCAGGTTTTCATCGAAGGAGCATAGGATGAAATAAACCCCCGCCCCGAATAAATTCCCGTGATCGGCCATAACCTTGCCAGGGCTTCTACGAAAGCCTTGCAGTGGCTGTCCAAAGCCCAGGGTTGAAACGTCGGCACTTCGTTCCAGGGCAGTCTCCCCAGCCGGGCTGACATCCATTTATTCCAATCGCTCCACCACTGTTCCAGGTCCGCCCATAACGAAAGGATTGGCAGGCCGCTTTTTTTCAATGTTTGCACCACGAAATTCGCTTCAGCATTCCCGCCTGCGATGGGATCGTCCCACCAATAGGCGTGCAGGCGCAGATATTTGGAATATTTAGCCACATTCTCGCCGTTCTTCTGAAAATTCGAGTCAACCCCCATGCCTGACCCCGCCTTCAGGATTACGTCCGTTACCCCACCGTCAATGAGTTCCTGTGGCTTTAGCATCACTTCCCAGTGACTATGGTCCGTGACCAGGACCCGATCGGTGATAATTGTTGCAGGCATTTTTCCTCCTTAAAATACTTACAGGGAATCCTGTACCCCATTAAATTCTTCCACCAGAGGCCTTAATATACAAAAAATTATAGCATGCGTACCTTCTGCCCCCCATCCATGAAATAGGAATTCCCCTACCCTTAAAACTACCCTGTTGTGGCAGGGGCTATCCGGCAGAATCGCAAGAAACAGGTTGCAGCCTGCCCGGAAATCGGTAAAATAAGCTCATGACAAGTTTCACGCAGTTATCTGAGGACTATCACCGCATCGCACAAGCCATCCTGTTCCTGGAAGACAATGCCCGTCGTCAGCCGGAATTGACCGAAGTGGCTGCTCATGTTGGGCTGAGTGAGTATCATTTCCAGCGCCTTTTCACTCGCTGGGCGGGTATCAGCCCCAAGCGCTTCCTGCAGTTTCTCACCAAGGAAAACGCCAAGGCGTTGCTCAATCGCACCTCGGTCCTTTCAGCCGCGTATGAAGCCGGACTCTCCGGACCTGGCCGTTTGCATGACCTGCTCGTCCATTGTGAGGCGGTTACTCCTGCTGAATACCGCTCAAAGGGAGCGGGTGTGGATATTACTTACGGGTTCCATCCCACCCCTTTCGGCGAATGCCTGCTGGCTCTCACCAGGCGCGGTATATGCTATCTGGCTTTTGTGGATGGCGATCGCCAGGTTGTTTTGGATCAGCTCAAGCTCGATTGGACCAATGCAACCTTCCGTGAAGACCCGGCTGCCACCTGTCAGGTGGTGGATCAGGTTTTCAGTTCCTGGCTTCCGGGTTCACAGCGCCTGGGTGAACCGGGGAAAGTTACCTTGCACCTGCACGGGACGAATTTCCAGATCAAGGTTTGGGAGGCCCTGCTTCGCATCCCGCCCGGCGCGGCCGTCAGCTACGCAGCCCTTGCTGACCAGGTTGGTTCTGGGAATGGAGCGCGTGCCGTTGGAAACGCCCTGGCACATAATCCTGTCATCTGCATCATTCCCTGTCATCGGGTATTACAAAAAGCGGGCGGTTTCGGTGAGTATCGCTACGGGTCGGTGCGAAAAAAAGCCATCCTGGGGTGGGAACTGGCGGCTGTGGAAAAGTGATTATTCGCGGGTCATATGCAGTATGCCCTATGTCGCTTTAACATTATCTTAACAAAGCATTGGTAAAATGGGGTTATTCAAATCTCTTTCTGCAGTTTTTTCTGCAGGAGCCAACCATGGAACAAAAATTAAAACATGTTGCCGTACCCTCCTCCGAGATCACTTCACACAGCGCTTATCTTTCGCGTCGTGGTTTTTTGAAAGCAGCAGGAATTGCTAGTGCTGCGGCATTCCTGGCAGCCTGCGGCGTTAATGTTACCTCAACGCCTGGCGCTGGTTCAGCGACCCCCACAGTGACTCAAAGTCCGCCTGTTCCGGATAATGCCCAGGGTCTGGCTGCCGATGAGTTGGGCAGCCCGCTTAATACCCTCGCTGAGATTACAAATTACAACAACTATTATGAGTTCTCCACCGATAAGCAGGCTGTAAACCCGTTGTCCAGGGATTTCAAGGCCTCTCCCTGGTCAGTTGATGTCGGCGGCATGGTTCAGAATCCAAAAACCTACGGCCTCGAAGATTTGCTCAAGTTTGAACAGAAGGAGCGCATCTATCGCCTGCGCTGTGTGGAGGCCTGGAGCATGGTCATTCCATGGACCGGGTTCCAACTTTCCGACTTGCTGAATGAAGTTCAGCCCATGACCAGCGCCAAATATGTTCACTTTGTTACATTAATGGATCCATCCCGGATGCCGGGCGAAAAGGATCCGCTCTATCCCTGGCCGTACAGCGAAGGACTGCGCCTTGATGAAGCCATGCAGCGCCTGACGATTATTGCCACCGGTCTTTATGGAGAGCCCCTCCCCAATCCCGACGGTGCGCCGCTTCGCCTGGTTGTGCCGTGGAAATACGGCTTCAAAAGCATCAAGGCGATTGTAAAAATCGAGTTGACTGACCAGCGGCCGCAGACCATGTGGAACACAATTTCACCAATGGAATACGGTTTCTACTCTAACGTCAACCCGTACGTGCCTCACCCGCGTTGGAGCCAGGCCAGTGAACGCCGAATCGGCGAACTGAGTCGTAGGCCAACATTGTTGTTTAATGGCTATGCCGATGAGGTAGCCAGCCTTTATGCGGGGATGGATTTGCGTGACAATTATTAGAAAGACAACCCGAAAAATCACCTGGCTTCAAATTGTTATACATATTCTAGGCTGGCTTCCGCTGGCATGGATTATCTTTGATTATTTTTCAAATAGACTTTCAATAAACCCGATCCAGGACATCGAGCAGCGGTTGGGGGATATCGCCGCTTATTTTTTAATTGCATCCCTGGTTTGCACCCCAATTAATACCCTGACAGGCTGGCGTGAACCGATCAAACGCCGCCGTGCCTTGGGGCTTTATTGTTTCATGTATGCTTGTCTGCATGTGTTGACCTTTATCGGCGTGGACTACGGGTTTAACTGGCAATTGATCGGGGGCATTGTTTTGCAGAAACTCTACGCCATCGTTGGCGTTGCCACATTCATCCTTCTGCTCCCGTTGGCTGTCACGTCCTCCAGGTGGTGGATGAAGAAACTGGGTCGCAATTGGCATAACCTCCATCGCCTGGTGTACCTCGCCGCTGTGCTCGACATTCTCCACTTTGCCTGGGCAAAAAAAGGGAATTTGTTCTCTTTAAGCGGCGACGTCTTGCGCCCTTTCATATTAGGGGTATTTCTCTTGTTTCTCCTGGTTGTGCGTATCCCACCGTTGCGGCGCAAGGCGAGTGAGTTGCGTCAACGTTGGACGAGCAGGTTGCGCCAAAGGTTCTCCCATAGAGTTGGATGAACCTCAAAATTTTATTTTAGTTTCCCTTCTCCTTGGTTCACCGCCAACTGGGAAGTACCTCGGTCCCGTTTGACTCCTTCCCCTTTCTGCTATAAGATAGACTCAAGCTTGGTGATTATTTTGCAGCCTGCCTCACGGAGGAGAAGCTTGTGAAAACAACCGACTCGCTCTACTCGCGCCCCGCAGAATTACTCCAAAATCTGATTCGCTTCAATACCACCAACCCGCCCGGCAATGAGCAGGCCTGTATCGAGTATATCAACGGCTTGCTCAAAGATGCCGGGGTTGAAACCACCATTGTTTCCAAAACCCCGCTTCGTCCAAACATAATTGCTCGTATTAAAGGCGAAGGCAAAGCTCCGCCGCTTCTGTTGTACGGCCACGTAGACGTGGTCACGGTTGAAAGCCAGAAATGGCAGCAGCCTCCCTTCGCAGCCAATATCGTGGACGGGTTCCTCTGGGGTCGCGGAGCCCTGGACATGAAAAGCGGAGTTGCCATGATGTTGGCTGCCTTCTTGAAAGCCAATCTGGAAAAAGCCGCTTTGCCCGGGGATGTGATCTTTTGCGCGGTAGCCGACGAGGAGGCCGGGGGGGATTTCGGCAGCCGGTATCTGGTGGATGAACACGCCGGGCTGTTTAAAGATGTCAAATATGCCTTTGGCGAGTTTGGTGGTTTTAATTTGAGCATGGGCGGAAAGCGAATATATCCCATCATGGTCGCCGAAAAACAATGCTGCTGGATGAAGATCACCTTCCATGGGCGTGGCGGTCATGGGTCTATGCCTGTTCATCATCAGGCCATGGCGAAACTTGCCCGGACCATTCGCCTGCTCGATCAAAACCGGCTGCCCTACCACCTGACTCCGGCTGTCAACTTGATGCTAACCAGCATTGCCGCTGCGTTGGGAGGCGCCACTGGACTGGCTGTGCGGACGATGAACAATCCCCTGCTGGCCGATGCAGTTATCAGTGCCCTTGGTGAACGGGGTGACATTTTCGCACCGTTGCTCCACAATACCATCAGCCCCACCGTCGTGAAGGCCAGCGATAAGGTGAATGTCATCCCTTCTGAAGCTTCCATTGGGCTGGATGGTCGTCTTCTCCCTGGGTTCACACCGAAAGACATGGAAAACGAGATGCACACCCTGCTCGGTACGGATTACGACCTGGAAGTGCTTGAGTACGACCCAGGGCCTTCCGCTCC
>JADGQC010000199.1 GCA_017882125.1 Anaerolineales bacterium | reverse complement strand
CGCTCGTAAGCTGATTTGCTGATCAATATTTGGTTCCTGGCTGCGTTTTCCTGGATCCGCCGGGCAGTATTGACTGCGTCACCGATGGCGGTGTACTCAAGGCGCTTTTCCGTCCCAATCCAACCGAGGACCGCTTTGCCAAAATGGATGCCCACACCAAAGGAGAGATGGGCTTCAACCGGCAGCTCGGCGTGCAGTTTTCGGATCGCGGCACGCAATCCCAGGGCAGCGCGTACAGCCCGCAGGGTATGGTCGGGTTGGGGCAGCGGTGCATTGAACCAGGCCATGACTGCATCCCCCAGGAATTTATCCACAGTACCTTCCTGAGCCAGGACCGCTTCTGCACCGGCTGCAAGGTAGAGGTTGAGCACCGCGACAAGATCCTCGGGGGAATTTTTTTCGCTAAAACTGGTAAAACCACGGATGTCGGCGAACAAGGTGGTAATTTCGCGCTGCTGCCCGCCGATTTGCGGGCTGTCGGGATCGATCTGGTCGAGCATCGCCGGGGAGACCATGCGCTCAAGCAGGCGGTGCTGTGCCTCCAGTTTTTTCCGCTCGGTCATATCGTCTAGGACGATAGCCACGCCCTGGGTGATCTGATCGGCATCTTTCAGCGGCGATAGGTTAAGCCGCCATTCCACGGTGCCGCGCTCTGGCATGCAGTGGGTTATCTCCAACCCCATCACCGACCTGTCAGTGTCGCGCACCGTGAGCAGGTGGGCGCGAATATCCCCCGCGCAGGTGGACAATACATCATCCAGCTGGCGACCGATGATCTCGTCCCGGCTGTGACCCAGGATCGCCTCGGCAGCGCGGTTGCACAACGTGACCTGCTCTTTAACGTCGGCAGTAATCACGCCACTTGCAATGGAAGAAAAAACGTCGTCCGTCAGGTTTTTGAGCCCGGTCACTTCGTCAAGCGTGTGGCGGACTGAGGCGAAGAGGCGGGCATTTTCTATGGCAATTGCCGCCTGGTCGGCAAAGATCTTGAGCAGGTCGCGTTCGGCTTCGTTAAAGATACCTGACCGGATGCGGTTATCGGCATAGATGACACCGATCATTTCGGTCTTGGCCTGCAATGGCACGCACAGGATGGAGCGCAGGTTGTAAGCTACGATGGATTCCTGGCCTCCGAAGCGCGGGTCTTCCTGGGCATTGGTTGTCAGGACTGCTTCGCCGGTTTCAATGACGCGCTCGATAATGGTGCGGCTGACCTCAAACTCATTGGGGCTGATCGATTCCTGTTCCCAGTTTCGGGCGATGCGTGTCGTCATTTGACCTTCGGTATCCCGCAACATCAGGAAGCCGCGCTCAGCTTCCGTCAGGCGGATGATGGTATCCATGACCAGTTGCAATACTTCATCCAATTCGAGGCTGGAGTTGACTGCCTGGGTGGTATTCGCCAATCCAAGCAATTTTCGGCGTTCTTCTTCAACCGTGATAATCTGCCTGCTTACCTTGAATAGGGCGCTTTCCAGGCTTGAGAGTTTTTCCTGCGTACCCACAGGCAGGCTGGCGCCTACTGACTGGATAGTGGTGCGCATTTGTCCGGTCAATTTACTAAGGGTAAGAATTTGTTCGTTTAAGGAAGAAGGGGAAACATGGGTCATCTTGCACCTAGTTTACCCTAAATGGTTGTAAACTGCGATAAGGTTTCGAATATATTCTTACTGTGGCTTCCTGGAAAACCTGCCCAGGATTCCATCGAGCAACGTCGTGACACGCTGGCGGAAAACTGTGAGTAATGCCTGGCGGCGGATTAATTGTCCCGACCGGCGGGCAGCGACCAGGTCAAATTGTCGCTGGCTGAATATTGCGTGCTCGTATGCATACAGCAGCGAACGAGTTTCATCCGTGACCGCGGGCAGATACTCAACCAGCGCGGCAGCGGCTTCTGACGGTGTCCGGGCGGGAGAAGGCTTGGCTCCCAGCCAGCGCAGGCTTTGAAAAATCACTCCAAATGACCGCTCGATCGGCTTTAAGCCGGCAGCATATGCCCAGCGCTTCAACCAAACTGGAGGTGGGATGGAAAGACTGACATAAGCATCGAGCAACAGGCTGGGGAAAGATCTCCGCGAGGCAGGCAGGATTCGGTGAATAAGCTTATCCAGCCGACCGGTGGTGTAGGCAGCCACCCCGCCTATAATCACCACGACAAGGAATAGAAAGAATAGCGTCACAATAAGCAGGTTGTTCAATGGAGTTCCATTCCCCTGCCCGTTTCCAGTTTCCTGGCCTGGAGTGGGGGTCAGGCGCGGGTTGTTCTGCCCGGCACTCTGGGTGGCACTTAATGGTTGTTGGGTGGGCGTTGAAAGACCGGGGAGGCGGTTGAGTTCCGGCTGGCTAGCGGTAGGCTCGAACTCCACCCATCCGAGCCCGGGGAAGTAAACCTCCGGCCAGGCATGCGCATCCTTCTGAAGGACGGTATATTTATCGGGCGGCTGGTACTCTCCCTGTGCAAAACCGACAACCATCCTGGCTGGGACACCTGCGCTGCGCAGCAGGATCACTTCGGCGGTGGCATAATAATTACAGAAACCCTGGCGGGTATCAAAGAGGAACCACACCAATGGATCAGTTCCCTGGGGGGGAGCTTCCACCGTCGTTGCGTAGGTAATCGTGGCGCGCAGGTAATTTGTGATTGCAACCGCCTTGTCATAGGGCGTCACGGCCTGTGAGGTAATGCTCCGAGCCAGTTCGGTGATAAGGGGAGAAATGTTACCAGGCAATTGGAGGTAATGGTCTTGAACCCAGGCAGGGTATACCACCCCGGCCTGTTGTAGTTTGAGGACCGAAGGGTTACTTATAATGGCATGAACGACGTACTGCTCCCCAACCAGGATGGGGGGATCGGCCCGGAAGAAGAGCGGATCAAAATTACCATTGGTGGACGTGGAGAAGCTCATTACAGAGGGACGGCTGATCCAAATCGGATTGGCTGGCGTGACCAGCAGGCTCAAATTTTCCTGAGGTGTTGTAAAGACAAACTCGCTTGCCAGTCCCTGCGTATCAATCAGCTGGAGGGAAGTCTGATTGGGGATGAATGGCTCTGTATACAAATCGCCGCTCTGCCATTGGTTACCCACGAATTGATCATAAGTTCGGACGCGCCAATAATACCGGTCTGCTCCGCCGGTAAGCGGGGCACTGATACGCAGGTACACATTATCACCGCTGGAAGCGGTGAGCCCCAGAGAAAGTGTACTGCCATAAAAATCAACGATGGTGCCCTGTACCCCGCCTTTCAAACCAGACACGGCATTGCTCAGGTCGTGGCGCAGATTATCCAGCGGGCGGGTAATATTTTCCCAGGCAATCTTGGCAGCCAGCACTGGTCGCCCGGTTGCGGGCGTAAGCCAGGCTGCAAGTGTCAAGACCAGGGCAGCAACTGGAAAGGCGATGTTAATGTCGTTCCATGCCTCAGATGAAAAGGAAACATGGCTAGCCTTCCAGAATAAACGCTTGTGGACGTAATTCAACCGCCCCAGTAAAAGCAGACACAGGAATGCATATATTGCCAGGGTAATCAAACTATCACCAACTCCGGAATCATAGAGCTGGATAATAATCAAAATGATCCCTGAAGGTAATATTGCTGAGATAAAATTCCCCCCATTTGTGAGCGAATACCCAGCTACCATACTGATGAGCCAGAATCCAAGCCCCGTAAAAATGACGAAAAGGATCGTATCCGGGACCGGTTGGGATGTGATGAAAAGGGAAATATCGTTTTCAAGCCGACCGGACAGGCTGAACATACGCTCAGCCCAGGAATTATATTGATAAAATATTCCAGCAGTTACCAATGGAATGACCGTGATGGTGTAACCGAAGGCAAGCCAGAAAATCCCCCGGGGGTTGAAATGGCTTGCGCCAAGCCCCAACCCCAGAATGACACCAAGGAACGCCAGGAATATGGCGATCTCCAGCCCCGGGGCCCAATTGGTGGCGAACAAGCGCTGGGATACCGTCAGCAGGACCAGGGTTAGAATGGCAGCAGAGGGGAAATCCCAAAAACGGTCGGAACCACGTTTCATTCTTTGAGTGTACAATACTTATCATAAAATCGTCAATCTCAAGGAGTGACACCGTGGAGTTGTAAGTGAACAGGAAGGACCGCAAGAGCTCGGTATAGCGTAACAAATAGAGAAACCAATCAGGAGGATTAGTTCGACAATGTCATATTAACCAATATGCGGTGGATCTCCAGTTGTGGACTCACCTAAACAAACATTTTTAATCCAGATCAAAAGGGACTGATGTTTTGTTAGATGGGGCTGTTTTCATCTGGGTGAAGTGCTGCTATTTTTATCTGCCGGCTTGTCAAAAACCAATGCTTTCTCAGCCGGGTGGGCTTCCTTGGCAATCTCGACCGTTTTCGTTGGGGGTTGTGTGGTTATCAGTGCCGGACTCAAATGCTGGATATCATTTACAGTCAAAAGTTCTCCCCGGGTACCTTCCACTTTAAACCGGGTTATGGAACAATTGCTGACCGTCGTACGCCACCAGCGCCACCGTTTTTCAGGGAGATACCAGGAGAGTACCGCCGAGATCACACCGGCGTGTGCAATTACTGCGACTCTTTGATTGGGATGTTTCGCAACGATATCCAATAACACTGCGGAAACTCGCCCCTCAATGGGCCATCGTATGGGTCCGCCCGCATGGGAATCCAGATAATCTTCGACTGGATCAGCGATCGAAAGGATCTCCAAAAGCATCAACGCAGGCAGTTCGCTAAACCGTAATTCCTGAATCCCTGGACGCAATTCCGCGATTTGACCAATTTTTGTACCAATAATCCCTGCCGTTTCCTGGGTTCTGCGTAAAGGACTGGAGTAAAAACCGTCAAGATGGTTTTGGGGACTAGTGAAAAACTGACCTGTCTTGGCAGCTTGTTCCTGTCCAAGGGTTGTAAGAGGCGCATGAAAGTA
>JADGQC010000052.1 GCA_017882125.1 Anaerolineales bacterium | reverse complement strand
CGCACCAGCAGTTGGTGCATGCGGTGTGGGGTACGAGCTACGAAGCGGATGCGCATTTGTTGCGGGTGAACGTCAGCAACCTGCGACACAAAATTGAAGTTGATCCGGCCCGGCCGCGCTACATCGTGACAGAACCTGGTGTCGGGTACCGGCTCAAAATAATTGATGATAATGGCGCTCAATCTCACCCGATTTATTATGGACAGCAAGAAGGAACTTTATGATTTTTTCCATTGCATTACTCATTGTGATTGTATTCATAGCATTTAAAGCTGCTCCGGTTGAAAAGAAGGAGAATGCCTTGTTGCATGGTGCCGGGCAGATAGGTTTGTTGGCTGCGCTGGCATTATTTGGTGTTGATTATTTCACCTCGTATTTTTATGCCACTGGGGAGATGATGAGTGCCCTGCATCCATACAATCTGCAGAAGTATGCATTCATTGCGGTCATAATTATTGCGGTTGCCAATGCGGTGTTTGGATTCTTGTACATGTATTCATTGGGGGTTTTTAATGAAGGTGGCGGTTCGTATACTGCTTCGATGCGCTATTTGGCACCTGGGTTGAGCCTGGTCGTGGCAGTGGTGTTGATTCAGGATTATGTTTTTACTATTGTGGTCTCGACTCTTTCGGGGGTGGACCAAGTCCTGTCCCTTACCAATTCCTATAATACGCTTTGGGTGTATCGTTTTTTGATTGGGGCAGGTTTGGCAGCGATAACCTGGTGGTTGACCATCCGCGGTCGCGGAGAATCCGCGCGAATAACTTTCACGATGCTCGGCATTTTCCTGCTGCTAACCCTTGTCATGGCAGTAGGGTTATTCATGGCGAAAAGCAGGGCGGTGACAGCACTGCCATACACGGCTCCGGCGACTGCGCCCACCATCTGGCAGGCCATGTACCATATGCTGACTGCTTCCATGAAGGGGTTGGTTGCCTTGAGCGGCCTCGAAGCAATGTCCAATGGGATCCAATTTGTGATTAACGATGACTTTGCCCTGGTGAAATGGGGAAAGAAGCATATGCCGCGCTTGGCAGGGATTTGGAATTATTATAGTGGTAAATCGGGCATTGGGCGAATGGTGCAAACCTCGTTTCTTTTTTATGGCGGTATCACAACGGCCTTTTTGACATATTTCGCCATCCACTTCAACGCTTTCGATGGTACTGCAGGTCGATCGCTGGTCGGTAATCTGTCTTTCGTCGGATTTACACAATTACCGGGAGGGAACATCCTATACTGGACATATCAAATTCTAGCCGTTGCCATGTTGGCTGCTGCATCCATGACAGCCTTCCAGGATTTACAGGCGACTGCCTGGCGGGATGTTGCCATTGGGGAAATTCCGGAAATTGTGGTTTACCGTAACCGCAAGGGCACATTCACACGTTCAGTGACAGCGGGATTTATTGTTGCAGTACTTATCCAGCTTGCTGTACGAGGCGATACCAGTGTAGCCATCCCCTTTTATGGGATCGGTGTTTTTATGCCTATTATGGTAATGGGTTTCGCCATCCGAAAACACATTTTAAAGACTTACCCGAAGGGAGCAAAACGATCCTGGGGTGCATTTGGAGCAGGATTCGCTGCAATTCTTTCAGGGATCGTATTCGTTGGACAAATCGTCGGAAAATGGACTGAAGGCGGGTGGGTGGTTTTGATTTCGTTCAGCATCCTGATTATCGCTGCCAACCTGCTATTAATTTCTCCGATTGGATACCGGGAACCAAATCAAATCTATCGCATCGTGCGCGAAAAAGCGCGTGTCCAAGGAGCCATGGCATCCATTGTAGAATGGCAGTCGCTAAAAATGCAGGAGTACCGTTATAATGTCATCGTCTGGATTGTCCGCTTACTCGAGCTATTCGGCGTCCGACGACCGGTGCGATATGAGGCGCCAACCCCAGCCGGGGACTATGATCATGCCCTGCATGTGGACCATCCCGAAGCCCCCTCCCTACTTCAGCAATACCTGGACAGCAAACCAAAACAACCAAAACTAGGTGGCACTCCCAAACAAACATCCCCGGGGGAAGAAGAAGGAAATAAGGAATAACGACTGCAAGAAAATACAAAAAATCTGGCGGAATTCTTCGCCAGTTTTTTTCCATTAAATATTTCGAGTGGGAAGGTTAGCTGCTGCTGCTTGATCAACCAGCCAAAGAGATGTACCTTTGACTGGTTTCACTGCCTGGGCTGGGATCAATGCAGGCTGGAATGGACCATTAAGAACCTGAGCCAACCGGGTTGCCTTCTCTGAACCGGACACAAGGAAGAGGATATTTGCAGCCGCATTCAGTACTGGCATTGTCAGCGTGACCCGATCCACGAGAGGGGGAGGAGGGATTTTGTGAATAACGGGAGCGACCCATTGCGATTTATCATGAATTGCGGCTTCGCCTGGAAATAGCGAGGCAGTATGCCCATCGCCACCCAAGCCCAGCACAACCAGGTTGAATTGGGGTAAATTCCCGTCAAAAAAAAGGTGGAGATCTTCTTCATATTTTCGCGCAGCCTGGCCAACCGGAAGTTCTCCGTGGATGCGAAAGATATTTTTTGGGGGGACGGGAATGGACTTAAGTAGTGCTTCATATGCCATGTGGTAATTGCTGTCGTGGTGATCGGGCGGGACGCAGCGTTCATCTCCCCAAAAGAAATATATGCGATCCCAATTCAAGGGAGCTTCAATCAACCGTGTATACATCTGCAGCGGGGTGGAACCACCAGCTAGAGCAACTGAAAACCGTACCCCTGTCCGTAATGCTTCCTCCGCGAGCTGAATAAATTCTTCTGCAGCGCGCACAGCAAGTGTTGGTAAATCTGGCACAATTTCAATTGGCAGTTGGTGTAACATCTTTCTCGTCTGTACAGCCCAATCGCCAGCGACGACCATCACGTGCCAGTAAGTGGTCCGCATCTTCTGGTCCCCAACTACCAACCGGATAATTATGTAAGGGCGGATCATTATGAGCTTCCCAGCCTTGAATGATTGGGTCAACCATATTCCAGGAGGCTTCTATTCCATCGCTGCGGGTGAACAACGATGCATCCCCATCCATTGCTTCGAGCAATAACCGTTCATAAGCTTCCGGCAGGGACCCGCTGAATGAAGAACCGTAATGGAAATCCATATCCACCGAGCGCATCTCTTGGGCAGAATCAGGAAGTTTGGCTTCGAAGCGCAGGTGAATACCTTCATCCGGTTGAATGCACATCGAAAGGATATTGGGTGAGAAATCGCTGCCTTCAGGCAGGTGGAACATCAGGTGAGGCGGGCGCTCGAACTCGATGATAATCTCGGAAGTCTTACGCGCTAAAGCCTTTCCGGACCGAAGATAGAATGGCACCCCCTGCCAGCGCCAGTTATCAATATTAAGTTTGATTGCCGCAAAGGTGGGGGTTTGCGAATTGGGAGCTACGCCATCTGTCTCCCGATAACCAGCATACTGGCCGCGTACTGTGTCATTTAGTGCCACCGGGCGAATACTCTCGAATACTTTGGCTTTTTCGTTGCGGACGGCATCGGCACTAAACGAACTGGGAGCCTCCATAGCCACAAGTGCAAGCAGTTGCAGAAGGTGATTCTGGAACATATCCCGCATTACACCGGCAGTATCATAATAACCAGCACGATGCGCCACATCCACTGTCTCTGATACAGTCACCTGCACGTTATTCACGTAGCGGCGATTCCAGACAGGTTCGAAAATGGTATTGGCAAACCGAAAAAAAAGGATGTTCTGGGCCGTTTCTTTTCCCAGATAATGATCAATGCGGTATACCTGGCTTTCCTCGAAGACAGCATGGACGGCGCGGTTGAGTTCCTGGGCGGATCCAAGATCGCGACCGAAGGGTTTCTCGATGATAATCCTCCGCCACACCACGGGGTCCATTCCCTGTTTCGCCATGCCTGCTGCGCCCAATTCGCTGGCAACAATGGAGTAATGCTCCGGTGCGGTTGCCAGATAATATAACCGGTTGGATGGACCATTTTCCATTAACTGAAGAAACGATTCAAGTTTTGGGAAATCCTCTTTCACGTCGAGGTTGCCCTGAAAATAATGAACCATTTCAGCGAATTTCAGCCAAACGGTGGAATCGTAACTTTCTGCGCTAAACTTTATCACCCCTTCCCGCAGAATGGCACGGAATGAATCATCGGTATATGGACGACGAGCAAACCCGACAACGTTGACACGTTCGGGCAGCCGCCATTTCTTGAAATTGTTGTAAAGCGCCGGGATCAACTTGCGCGAAGTCAAATCACCGGAGGCACCGAAAATGACAATTGTGGTTGGAATATTCTCCATGGAGCTCTCCTAATTCCATTAAACCGCGGGCAGCATATTTGACCGGACAACTGCCCCGTCCATACCGCACTATAATGCCCCTATTCAGTTTTTACAGCATGACCGCCAAACTCATTGCGCATGGCAGCCAGCAATTTTGCGGCATAACTTTCATCCTGGCGGCTTATGAAACGCTGTTGGAGCGATAGCGTAATGACCGGCGCAGGCACATCCAGGTCTATTGCCTCCGCTACCGTCCAGCGTCCCTCTCCGCTGTCTGCAACCCAGCCTTTGATGTGTGCCAGGTCCTGGTCTTTCGCCAGGGCGTCAGCGGTTAAGTCGAGCAGCCAGGAGCGGACAACGCTGCCGTATCTCCAGATCTGGGAAATCTGTTCCAGGTCCAAAGCGAAATCCCGCTTGGCATGCATGATCTCAAATCCTTCGGCGTACGCCTGCATCAAACCATATTCGATTCCATTGTGGATCATTTTTACAAAGTGGCCTGCACCGACCGGTCCGACACGGCCCCACCCTTTATCTGTTTCGGGAGCCAAGGTTTCAAAAATCGGGCTGAGCCGCTCCACCAATTCCGGTTTTCCACCGATCATCAGGCTATACCCTTCGGCCAATCCCCACACGCCTCCACTGGTGCCGGCATCCAGGTAGTGGATACCTTTGAGATCAAGCGCAGCAGCACGGCGCATGTCATCCTTATAATAGGTATTCCCACCATCAACGATGGTATCGCCGGGCGAGAGTAAATCTCCCAGTTCGTTGACTACCGCTTCGGTAGCAGCTCCCGAAGGAACCATCACCCAGATGGTTCGGGGTGAAATCAGTGCGTTCACGGCTTCCTGGTTCGAAAAGGCCGGGACAAGACCATGATCTGCGGCAAGTTGGCGGGTAACCTCCTGAGAACGATTGACGCCGATCACGCGATGTCCCCCCTTAAGCAAGCGCTGAGCCATATTACCGCCCATTTTTCCCAAACCAATCATTGCAAGTTCCATGTGTGTTTCTCCCAGGATTTTTCCATTTTTGCTTTTTATTTTATCTTAAAACTCCAATTTCTCAGCGTTGATTAATGAATTATTATATTGACCTCGTTCTTATTTACTCTTACAATAAACGCATGAGGAATGTCAGCCAGTATTATGCAGGATTTTTTCGCCCTGATCATGACCCGCCGTGTTTAGTTGATACAACCACTAACTTGCCGCGGTAATTTTTACTCGTTCATCCCCTCTAATGGTTCACCTTACAATTTACTGGAGGAAAAATGTCAGTTTTACCTTTCCCATCCAAACGTGCCCCGGCTTTCGCAGATATCCCTGAAGAAAAGTGGAACGACTGGCGCTGGCAATTGAGTCATCGCTTGAATTCCGCAGATGAAATCGGTAAAATAATCACCCTTACCGAATCTGAGCGTAAGGCACTCAGTGCACCGCATCTCTTCCGAGTGGATATAACACCTTATTTCATTTCCCTGATTGATCCAAACGACCCATACGATCCTGTCCGCAAACAGGTTATCCCAACTGACCGTGAAATGGTGTCCTTCACTGCGGAAATGGAAGACTCACTGGCAGAAGACAAGCACTCTCCAGTACCAGGGCTTGTCCATCGATACCCTGACCGGGTGCTGATGCTGGTCACCACCCAATGCGCCTCATATTGCCGTTATTGTACGCGCGCCCGGATTGTTGGTGATCCGGCGGCGCAGTTCTCTCGGCATGAGTTCGATATGCAAATAGAGTACCTAAAGAATACGCCCCAGGTCCGGGATGTGCTGCTATCGGGGGGCGACCCGCTGGTTTTGGCACCCAAGATCCTGGAGGAAATTCTCACCCGTTTACGCGAAATTCCGCATATCGAAATTGTTCGCATCGGTTCACGCGTCCCGGTTTTTATGCCTCAACGAATCACGGACGACCTGTGCGATATGCTTCAAAAATTCCATCCTCTTTGGATGAATATCCATGTAAACCATTCGAACGAAATCACCAAAGAGCTGGCGGAGGCTTGCGATAAGCTGACCCGGGCAGGGATACCGCTTGGGAACCAGACGGTGCTTTTAGCGGGAGTCAACGATAACGTTCATATCCAGCGGAAACTGGTGCAAGACCTTGTGCGTATTAGGGTACGCCCGTACTATCTCTACCAATGCGACCTGGTTCATGGAGCCGGGCACTTCCGTACGGCAGTAGCCAAGGGAATTGAGATTATGGAAGGTCTGCGCGGACACACCTCAGGGTATGCGGTGCCACAATTCATCGTGGATGCCCCAGGAGGCGGAGGTAAAATTCCGGTCATGCCCAACTACCTGATTTCAATGTCGGACCACAAGATCATTTTGCGAAACTTTGAAGGTTATATTACCACTTACGAAGAGCCCACCGATTACACTCCTGCCATGGAGGCCAAGTACAAGGGCATCAAAAGACCAGAACCTGGTCAGGAAGGGATTACTGCGTTACTGGATGGCGAGAAGATGTTTATTAAATCCGAAGGGTTCGATGAAGTCCATGACCGCCATGGCATCCAGCACCGGCTCAAGGACGAATCAAAGTGGAAGCCGCTGGGGATCGGTCCGGGCGAAGAGAAAGAGAACTGATCTCCAATCTGTGATTTTTCGAAAAAGAGAGTGGCGATTTCAGCTCCGATCGCTGATCTCTATTTCAAAAGGAGGCAAAATGGAATATCGTTACCTGGGTCATTCCGGGTTGAAAGTCAGCGAACTCTCCTTTGGTTCATGGGTCACCTTTGGCACTCAATTAGGGGTGGACCTGGCCCGAGAATGTATGGCTGCCGCCTATGGGGCGGGAGTAAACTATTTCGACAACGCCGAGAGTTATGCCCACGGCCAATCCGAAATCGTAATGGGCAAGGCGCTCAAGGAACTGGGCTGGCGACGCGGCAGTTACCTGGTCTCAACCAAATTCTTCTGGGGTCTGGATGACGGACCAAACGAGAAGAATACACTCAACCGTAAACGCCTTTTGGAGGCAATCGACGGATCCCTAACCCGCCTGCAACTCGATTACGTTGACCTGGTCTTTTGTCACCGTCCGGACCCGAATACGCCAATCGAGGAGACCGTGTGGGCCATGCATGATATTGTTTCGCGCGGCAAGGCCCTATACTGGGGCACCTCCGAGTGGAGCGCGGCTGAAATCATGGAAGCCTGGCAAATTGCGGACAAACATCACTTGCACAAACCAACGATGGAGCAACCCCAGTACAACATGTTCAACCGGCAGAAGGTTGAGCAGGAGTTCGCCAGACTCTACCAGGACATAGGGCTGGGAACGACCACATGGAGCCCGCTCGCTTCTGGAATGCTGACCGGCAAATACCTCAATGGACTTCCGGCTGACAGCCGGGCCAACTTGAAGGATTACGAGTGGCTTAAAAAAGCCGTTACTGACCCCGACCGGATCAGCAAAGTCAAGGAACTGGCTTCCATTGCTGCCGACCTGGGCGTCAGCATGACCCAAATGGCGCTGGCTTGGTGCCTGAAGAATCCGCACGTGAGCACGGTCATCACCGGAGCCAGCCGGGTGGAACAAGTCCGTGAAAACATGGGCGCCAGCGGGGTGGTTGAGAAACTGACCCCTGAAGTAATGACCCGGATCGATGAGGTTCTTGGGAATAAACCCCATGAAGAAGAAGAGTAAAACCTTTAGAGAGAGAATTTATTAGTATCCTAAAAAATGATAAAGCATTTTAGAAAAAGGAAAGCCGGGCATTTTGTCCGGCTTTGCGCTATTGGCTAACGAGGGGACCTCAAGGTAATTTTTTAGTAACAATTTCGGCAGCTGCGAATCCGGCGTCGAGGGCCTTGTGGTTCATTTCCTCGGTGCCGCGCGGGGCTCTCGCAATAATGGCTTTTTCGATAGCCGTGCGGGTTACCACCCCGGTCAACCCAACCAGGACACCCAGGGCAACGGTGTTGGCGGTGATGATCCTGCCGGTGGTTTCAAAGGCCATTTTCGTAATGGGCAGACGGATAGCTTTCGGAGAGGAGGCAGAATCCACCTTATCAGCGTCAACGATGAGCAGACCGCCAGGTTTTATTGAAGAGCCAAATTTCTTGAAGGCTTCCTGGCTCAATGCCACCACCACGTCGGGCAGAAGGACCTCAGGATGGTCAATCTCACCCGGGGAGATGACGACCTCGGACTTGCTGGCGCCGCCGCGAGCTTCGGGTCCATAACTCTGCGATTGGACGGCGTTCTGACCCCCATAGATGGTGGCAGCTTCGGCGAGGATGATGCCAGCCAGGATCATGCCCTGCCCGCCTTCACCAGCCAGGCGGACTTCGGTCCGATCGGCGATCCCGGCTTCCAAATTATCGTCAGACCTTATGACGGTCATAGTTCGCCTCCCTGGACACGGGTAATCAAATTCGAATAGACCTGCGTGTACTGGGGCCGAGGGGTGTCGATAAATTTGCCGCGCACAATTTTGGTATTGGCTGCCTTTTCTTCCGGAGTGAGGCGGTCGAGGGCGGATTGGGGGATGCTGTTGTCTTTCAGGGAGCGCATCATGTCGGCAGCCGTCCCGAGCTTATTCAGGCGACCGTAAGTTGTATGGCAGTAGGAGACTGCTTCAATCACGCTGAACCCATCCCTGGAAATGGCCTCAGCCAGGTATTTATCCAACTCGAGGGCGTGGTAGACGGTGGAGCGGGCAACGTAGGTGGCGCCGGCGGCAACAGCCAGGTCGCAGATGGGGAAGGGAGGCTCGATATTCCCATAGGGAGCAGTGGTGGCGCGTCCCCCCAGGGGAGTGGTAGGGCTGTATTGTCCACCGGTCATGCCGTAGATTGAATTATTAACCACCAGGGCGGTGATCCCCAGGTTGCGGCGGGCGGCGTGAATAAAATGATTGCCGCCGATGGCGAGGGCGTCCCCATCGCCCATGATGGCGATGACTTTCATATCGGGACGGGCGATCTTCAGGCCGGTGGCAAAAGCGAGGGCACGGCCGTGTGTGGTGTGGAGGGTGTTGAAATCCATGTAGACCGGCATGCGCGCCGTGCAGCCGATGCCGGCAACCAGCGCCACCTGGTCGTTATCAAGACCGAGGTGGTCAATGGCGCGGATAAGAGCGCCCATGACCACTCCGATGCCGCAACCCGAACACCAGATGGTGGGAAATTTCTTGTTCTTACGCAGTTTCTGGAGGGTCTCGCTGAGCTCGAACCAGTTGGCCTGAGGGATGAGTCCTTCACCAGCTTCCAGGGAATGGGCTTCCAAAATTGTTTCATCCATGGCTTAGGCCTCCATCGCGTCCAGAACCATTTGAGGCGTGACCATCTCGCCGTTGGCGCGCCCAACCCGCCTGACCTTTTTACGCCCGACCATCCGTTCGACCTCGTATGCGAGTTGCCCCAGGTTCATCTCGGGAACAATGATCCGGTCGACGCGGTCACCGAGGGCTTCAACTACATCCTCGGGGAAAGGCCAGATAGTGAACAGCGTGAGCAAATCCACCTTAGTACCCTGTTTGCGGGCCACCTTCATGGCATGGCGAGCCGTACGGGCGGAGGCACCATAGGACAGGAAGGCAACCCTGGCACCGTCCTGGATATCTTCTTCGAAAAGGGAAATGTCGTCCAGATGTTTCTCCAGTTTTGAATTGACACGTTCCACCCAGGGGTCGACCTCGTCGAGGCGCTGGGTGGGGAAGCCGACCTCATCGTGGAATAGGGCGGTGATGTGGTAACGGTAACCGACACCAAAAGGTGCGAGCGGCGGGACCCCATCTTCTGTGTTGCGGAAGGCTTTGTAGGTGGCAGGTGATTCGGTCACATTTTGCTCAAAGATCTTAATGGTTTTAAAATCGGGAAGGTCAACCGGTTCACGCATATGACCGACGATCTCGTCGGCGAGCAAAATGACCGGCGTGCGGTACTTCTCGGAGAGGTCGAAAGCTTTTACCGTGAGGTCAAAGGCCTGGCGGACTGAGGTGGGACTGAGAGCAATGATTGGATGGTCACCGTGGGTGCCCCAACGGGCCTGCATCACGTCGCCCTGGGAGGCCGCAGTGGGCTGACCGGTGGAGGGTCCGAGACGTTGAACATCCACGACCACGCAGGGGATCTCGGTCATGGCAGCGTAGCCAATGTTCTCCTGCATAAGCGAGAAGCCGGGACCACTGGTGGCGGTCATGGACTTGAGCCCGCCAATCCGAGCCCCGATGATGGCAGCCATACTGGCGATCTCATCTTCCATCTGGATGAATTTCCCACCGACTTTGGGCAGTTCACGGGACAAGATCTCAGCCACCTCGGTGGAAGGGGTGATTGGGTAGCCCGCATAAAAACGGCAACCAGCGGCAATTGCACCCCAGCCGATGGCGTCGTTCCCTTGCATTAATTTGACAGACAATGCGACCTCCAAATAATAACGACTAAAGAAAACCAACGACTGACCTTTTTATGGCACCGGGCAAGTCGTTACCGCGAGTATTTCTAATCCAATTTCCGAATCACAATTGCCAGGTCGGGGCAGTGGGTGTCACAAAAGTGGCAAGCGGTGCATTTTTCGGGAGCCACGATGCGTGGGTGGTCTTCATTCTCATCCATGGCGAGGACCCTGGGCGGGCAGAATTCTACGCAAATGCGGCAACCTTTGCACCAGGTGGCGTACATAATCACCTCGGCGCGGGGACCTTTTTTGGCAGGCAGCACCGCAGCATGGGTTTGGCCTGAAACAGAAACGATATCATTCATAAAACACCTTTAATTGTTGGGGATTGGGCACCTGCTCCCGGGCACCATGGAGGAAATTTGTGGTATGGAATGCACGAAAGCGGCAAGAAATTTAATCAGCCATGTGTGCAGTACCCATAATACGCCCTAATTGTATCCGATTTGAGTAACATTGTAATAGAAGAATGTATTGATTCGATAATGCCATCTGTTCTTATTTTTATGACCATTTTTGGGCTCGAAAATGCTTACAAACCGATAAAAATCAAGGATGAGCACCTTTTCGTCGACTCGTACGGCAGTGCTTTGCGGCTGACGATAACATACGGAGTGACCACCGAGACTATGAAACATTCCGGTTTGCCATCATTGGCGCGAGAGAACGACTAGAAACGAGTGACTGATTTTGAGGCATTAAATTTTGATCATGCCCGTATGTAACAGTTTAGCCCGGTGCCTACCATCGACGCCGCTTGGCGTCGACACCTGCACTGCACCAAACGCATTGCGGTGCAAGTGTGTGGCCGACGGCGGCTTGAGGCCGCCTCGGCTCAAAACGAATGAGAGGAATTAAGCACCTATTTTTACATCATGCTTGTATGAAACAATGTTCAATTGGGATCGGAGGTGATACCCCCTAATGGTTAGGAGGATGGATCACGCCTCTACTCAGGAGATCAACCCTGTAGGTGGGGGCATGGGGATGAAAAGTGCCAGGTGTGGAGGAACGACTAAGGAACGAATATTCTCTTCTAGCAGGCACGAAGTTTTGCACCCCTACAAATTAATAGCATCTCCTTTACAAGTGGGAATTGCCAGTAACATGGGGAGGAGGTTATTTGTTTAAGAGGAACAAACAACCTGCTCCGGAAATCCCATTTCTCTTCGGGTGGTTCTTCATTGTTAAGATGGGAGGCATGGTTAAAATTTCCAGAAGGAAGTTGATTTTTACAAATCAAACAACCTATTTCTTGGAAATTAGAAAAGACGTCCAAATCCGAAGCAGTAACGACAGACCCTAAAGGGTGCTTCGCAAAGTCGTTACTACAAGACAGAAACAAGATTGTGCAACTGTGCGGATCTGTGCGGGAAGTTGGAATACCGACATGTGCGTTTTCGGTTGTTAAAGTTCGAATTCCAAGCATACAATACCTGCGAATGAATGATGGCAGGATTATAATAGAACAAACTTTCTATTAAGTCAAGAGGGAATAAATAGGGCAGCCATTTGGCTGCCCTTGGTTTCCCCTCAACTTAAGAACATTATGGGATGGAAATGATGATCGAATAATTAACCACCTGCCCGTTGTTGGGGATGACCTCGATGACGTACTCCTGTGTTTGCGGCAGGACGCCGGTCCAGGTGGTGGCTTTTGCGGTTGGACTCAGGAGAACGCCGGTGGCAATCCCGAAGACGTCGAGGTAGGCGGTAGTGGAGGGGATATTGAGACTGACAGTCATGGTCTGGCCCTTCCTGGCGCTCAGGGCGTAAGAAAAGACGAACCCGTTAATGGTTTTACCAGACAAGGTAATAGAAGAGGCACCGGAGGCAAAATTCACCAGTTGGGCGACCTTGACAGTGAGCGTGTAGTTCTCGGTGGAGGTGCCTCCGATCACCTGGATGGTATAAACTTCTGTCTTGGGCAGCCAGGCCTGCCAGCGGGTCCACTTTTTGGCAGGATCGACCAAGATATTACCGTTCGGTTCGAAAACGCCGAGGGTGACATCTTTATTCGGGGATTCCAGGATCAGGATCATTGGCTGGAGCTGCCCCGCGGAAATGGTGTAGGAGATCACCTGCCCGGGCTGGATGGTGCCCTGCCTGACCGCAGCAGTCGTCCCGGTAGTAAAGACAATAGTGCCAAAGGCAGGGGCGGGGGTAGAAGTTGGCAAGGGAGTGGATGCGGGAGGAATGGAGATTGTTATCGAATAATTTACCACCTGACCATTGTTCGGAATTACCTCGATGACGTACTCCTGTGTTTGCGGCAGGACGCCGGTCCAGGTGGTGGCTTTTGCAGTTGGACTCAGGAGAACGCCGGTGGCAATCCCGAAGACGTCGAGGTAGGCAGTGGTGGAGGGGACGTTAAGGGACACGGTCATGGTCTGGCCGGCCTTGGCGCTCAGGGCATAAGAAAAGACGAACCCGTTGATGGTTTTCCCGGACAAGGTCATGGATGAGGCCCCCGAGGCGAAATTTACAATCTGGGCAACCTTGACGGTGAGCGTGTAATTCTCAGTGGAGGCACCTCCGATCGCCTGGATGGTATAAACTTCAGTCCTGGGCAACAACCACTGCCAGCGCGTATACTTATTGGCAGGATCGAGCAACATGGTGCCGTTCGGTTCGTAAACACCCAAGGTAACGTCTTTACCAGGCGAATCCAGAATCAGGACCATTGGCTGAGAAGCACCCGCTGCCAGCGTATACGTCACCACCTGTCCAGGTTGCACTGTGCCCTGCCTGACCGCAGCAGTCGTCCCGGTGGTAAAGACAATGTTCATAGCCGCCGCAGAGGTAGCAGCAATCGGTTGGGTAGTGGGGCTAGGAAGAATGGCTGTCAAGGTCGGCAAGACCGCGGCAGAAGTGGTAGTGGGAAAAAGGGGTGTAGGGCTGGAAAGGATGGAGGTTTGCGTCGGCAAAGACCCGGCTGAAGTGGGAATAGGCGGAATGAGTGTCGGGGAAATGGGTACGGAGAGGGTGCATCCCATCAAAAGCAGGACAGAAACAACCAGCGAAATAAAAATAAAATATAGTTTCGTTCTTGAGATAGGGGATTTTGTTGACATAGAATTATCCTTTTATCGTTATATTAAGTCCGATTACGGAATCCAAATATTGAATGGATATAACCCATATTTTAATACTTTCATAGCACGGGGTGGTGTCTGGACAGTTACGATTTCAATACACGAGGTGACCGTGCCGTAACGAGTACCACCCGGCCGGCAGGCTGGGATACCGCATCAGCATTTCACATCATTTCATTTGGGTTATGATGGTTATCGCCGGCGTGACTTTCAAGATTACGGCAAATTGAATAACTATCTGGGGGAAAACCTGACAAAGCCACCGGATGCGGAAAGCAACGGCACTTAAGAATGGGTTGGAGGGGCCCCCAACCCCCTTCGGTGTAGTCCCCCAAGTCCATGAAACAAACAATCTCCTTTTTTCAATTAAGTCTAGAAGAAATAAATAGGGCAGCCATTTGGCTGCCCTTGGTTTCTCCTCAACTTAAGATCATTAAGGGATGGAAATGGTAATCGAATAATTGACGACCTGCGCGTTGTTTGGGATGACCTCGATGATGTAAGCCTGGGTTTCCGGCAGAACGCCGGTCCAGGTGGTGGCTTTTGCGTTTGGACTCAGGAGAACGCCAGTGGCAATCCCGAAGACGTCGAGGTAGGCGGTAGTGGAGGGGACATTGAGACTGACGGTCATGGTCTGGCCGGTCTTAGCGCTCAAGGCATAAGAAAAGACGAACCCGTTGATGGTTTTGCCAGATAAAGTGATGGACGTGGCACCGGAGGCAACCTTGATCAATTGGGCCACCTTGACCGTGAGGGTGTAATTCTCACTTGAGGCGCCTCCGTTGACCTGGATGGTATAAACTTCTGTTTTGGGCAGCCAGGCCTGCCAGCGGTTCCACTTTTTGGCAGGATCGAGCAACATGTTTCCGTTCGGTTCGAATACGCCAAGGGTGACGTCAGCATGGGTGGATTCCAGGATCAGGATCATCGGCTGGAGTTGTCCGGCGGAAATGGTGTAGGAGATCACCTGTCCAGGCTGGACAGTGCCGGTCTCCACAGCGGCAGTTGTTCCAAGGGTGAAATTGATGACACCGGGAACAGACGTGGGAGTGACCGTGGGGAGGGGAGTTTGGGTGGGAGGAATGGCCGTAGGTGTATTCAGCGGCACCAAGGGTGTTGGGCTGGGAAGGATGGGAGTGGGACTGGGAGGAATAAGGGTTTGGGTGGGAGTTGAAGGGGATGGCAGGGTGCAGCCTGCCAGAATCATGCCCGCCAGGAACAGGGAGATAAAAATGGACCACGGCTTGATTTGGGATTTTGGAATTTTAGATAACATAGAAGCCTCTTTCAGAATCGAATAAATTTAAAGCATATTATAAGACGATGCTCTGATGAAAAATGTTCCCGGATGAATTATTTGTCCAAGGGGATGCGGAAACCGCGCCTGAAAGAGCGCGGTTCTTGAAGGCGGGGAGGGCGGGATTCGAACCCGCGGCTGAGTTTTAAGTCCCAGCACTCACTTAGCAGGCGAGCCCAATCGGCCTC
>JADGQC010000198.1 GCA_017882125.1 Anaerolineales bacterium | reverse complement strand
GGGTCAAGTGCGGAAAAGCACGATTTAATGCAAAAAGACCTGACAGGTTTCCCAAACCTGTCAGGTCTTTATCCTGTGGGCGCAAAGGGACTCGAACCCTTGACCTTCTCTGTGTAAGAGAGTTCTTGAGGTTGTCCATAGTGTCCACCCCCCATAGGTGGTGTTGGTTTATCCATTCTATCGCCACCTGTGGGGGTTTGTTTTTCCACCACGTCCATATTTTCCATGCCGTGCTACCGGCGTTGCAGCCGGTTGCAGCAGATATGAAGCAAGGAGAGCAAGTCAAGGTCCAGTTCCGAGTTGGTAGGGTGTGAGTATATACACAATTCCAAGCGAGTGTTTGCTCTTGCATTGTTCCGAAACGGCACGGACATTTTCACCCTTGCAAAGCTTATGGGACATGAAGGCATTACAGTATTGCAACGCTACCTAAAGCAGACTAACGTGGATACTGAAGAAGCTCATCGACGAGCTGGTCCGGTGGATAATGCAGGATTGTAGTGCAAGTTTTCAGATGGGTTTTTGTTTTACGGAAGTATAATAAATTTAAGATGGGAAAGCATCTCATAATTATCAATGAGATCAATAAAGAGGATGGTAATAAATGCCCAACCAGGTAAGTACCATGATATCGAAATCCGATTTCCTGCTTTATTGCGAAGCACCACGACACCTGTGGGCTAAGAAACATGAGTGTATCGACCAGCAGATCTCTGATTTTGTTCAGCATCTCATTGATGATGGAAACAAAGTTGAGGGGATTGCTTTTGAATACCTTTCCACGATTTTTATCCCCCAACATCCTGGTGACCAATTGTTGTGGCAGCAGACCTACAGTGATGGACCATATAACGCGCGAATGGATGCCCTGGTGCACAAGGTCAGAAGCGATAAATATGATCTATATGAGATCAAGAGCTCCACGGGAGTGGATAAGGATATTGTGTATGACGTCACTTTTCAAGCGGTTATATTGGGGAAACATTTTTCCATTGACCACTTCTATGTGTTGCACCTCAACAAGGTATACATTCGGTCAGGTGAACTCGATCTCTCTTCTCTCTTTGTTGCGGAAGATATCTCTGAAAAAGTAAATGCCACAAGATCTGAGGTACTGCATCTGCGTGAGGAAGCTTTACGTGTAGCTCAATTGGTTGACTCTGAAGAAGTTGAGGCCTGTCTGTCTCCAAAGGATTGCCCCTGCCCTGAAATCTGCCATCCTAACCTGCCAGAATTCTCGATCTATGACATCCCTTATCTGTCAAAACCCAGAAAACGCGAATTGCTAGGGCAAGGTATCCTGGAAGCAAAGGATATTCCGTTATCCTTTGATCTTAACGACAAGCAGCGCTTGGTGGCTGAGAGAGCCAGGACCAACACCGAACACGTGGACAAGTCCTCTCTAGGCGCGGAGCTGGATCGCCTCCAGTACCCGCTCTGGTTCCTGGATTACGAGACCTGCATCTCAGCGCTTCCCATGTATGATGGCTACCACCCTCAACAGCAGATTGTCTTTCAGTATTCTCTACATCGACTAGACCAACCCGAAGGCTCTTTACAACACTTTAGCCATATTGCGGTCACAACAGGTGACCCATCACTGTCGCTGTATTTAATCATTGCCCAGGCTGCCTCGAAAGCATCTTATAATCTGATCTTTTTCTTGTAGTACCTGATCCGTGATTTGGGGATTAAATCCCTCATTTCCATGTAAAATAGTACCAAAGGACTGATAGATGCCGCCATTTCTCAAGTTCCTGCTCCGCCGCATCGTCGCCATCCCCATTACGCTTATCATCATCACGATGCTGCTCTATGCCGGCGTGATGCTCACTCCGCCCGAGGTGCGCGTCACACTTTACTATATTCCCAAGAATCCGAACATGACGGAAGAGCAAATCGCGCGCGCCAACGAAAATTACATTGAGATCTATCACCTACGTGATCCCTTCCTCATCCAGTATTCCTACTGGCTGAAGAGCATCCTGCAGGGCACCTGGGGGTACAGCCCGGTTTTACGCGAAGATGTACTGCCTGCCCTACTCGAGCGCACGCCTGCCACAGCCGAATTGACCCTTTATTCTCTCCTGCTGTTCATTCCCCTCGGGTTGGTGAGTGGTGTGGTCGCCGGGTGGAACCAGCGCAAGGGGGCGGATAACGTGTTCCGCCTGGCAGCCTTCATCGCCACTTCCTTCCCGCCTTTTATTCTTTCCATCCTATTGATCGCCGTCTTTTATGTCGGACTTGGCTGGTTTGCGCCTTCCCGGTTGGATTCGCTGCTGGCTTTGGACCTCGCCTCACAGGGGTACGTTCAATATACCGGGCTGTATACCCTCGACGGGTTGCTTAACCTTCGCCTGGATGTCACCTGGGACGCACTCCGCCACCTGGTCATGCCGGTCGTTACCCTCAGCCTGTATCACTGGGCCACCCTCGGGCGCATCACCCGCTCATCAATCATTGCCGAGCGCCGCAAGGAATACATTATTGCTGCCAAGGCGCGCGGCGTGAACGAACGCGGGCTCATGTGGAAACATGCCTTCCGCAACACGCTGGCTCCCTCATTTACCAGCCTGGTGCTTTCAACCGCCTCGCTGATCACAGGAGTGTTCGTGGTCGAGATTATTTTCTCCTACCGTGGCATTTCCGCCCTGATCGTGAAATCCATGCAGATGGTCCCTGACCCCACGGCTGCATTGGGGTTTGCAGTTTACAGCGTAACCATCGTGCTCCTATTGATGTTCGTCATGGACCTGTTGCTGGCTATCTTTGATCCGCGCGTCCGCCAGGAGGTGCTTCATTAGTGGAATTATTGGGCAGCTTCAGATCGCACAGACAGGTTTTTTTGAAACCGGATCAGTTTAGCCAAGCCTTTTGGATCGCCAGCAGATGAGTACTGACCCGCACGAGACCCGCAGAGCCATTCTGATCGCCCTGGATGCCCTGAAACACGGCGACCGGGAGACTGCCCGCCGCCTGGCGGAAGCAGTCGTCGCCCATTCACCGGAGGCTGAAGAGGCGTGGTTGATCCTGGCAGCCCTTGGTTCTCCCACTGAGAGCGTCGCCAACGCGCAGAAGGCACTGCAGATCAACCCGAAAAGCCAGGCAGCCCGGGATGCGTTCGCCTGGGCGCTCGAACGCCTGCGCTACCAGCCCACCGAACCTTTGCCGAGAGCACCTCAAAGCCAGATTAGCCCTCAAATCCATGCGGAGGCAGGACCTTCCCCCGAAAAAACTCCGTCCATCCTGGAACGGGAGCAGGCCCAGGGACCGGCGAGCCATGCGATCGGAGCGAAATCCGAGGCTGGCTCGGAAGAGGTGATGCATGAAATAAAGGCAGATACCAGACCCTCCAGGAAGGTTGTCCCTCCCTCCAATGTAGTTAGGCCGGGAACTCCTGTGGGGGAAGGTCCGCAGCCAACCGGCACGCGTCATCCGCTGCAATCCCCAAAATCCACGCGCGGACAAGCTTCACACATGAGAAGCCTAAAGCGCTTTTCCTCCCGCTGGCAGAATTGGATCGGGGTTCTCCTGGTCGGCCTTTTTGTGCTGGTCAGCCTGGCCGCCCCGTTGATTTCACCCAATGACCCGAAATCTCCCGGACCCTTCATGCGGGTGCCTGGCTCTCGTGCGTCAGATGCCCAACCCCAATCCCCCTCGGTCGTCGCGCTCCTGGGCACCCTCCCGGGGCAAACGGACGTATTCCACGCATTGGTCTGGGGCACCCGTGATGCGCTTTCTTTTGGGCTGCAGGTGGCCGTCCTGACTGCAATTGTCGGTTTATTATTTGGCGCCATTGCCGGGTACGCTGGAGGGATTGTCAACAGCATTATGATGCGCATCACAGACGCCTTCCTCGCCTTTCCGATCATCGCAGGGGTCGTGTTCTTGAGCCAGTTATGGACTTCGACGATCTCGGCTGCCGGTGGAATGTGGGATTGGTTCAATAAAACCTGGGTGGTGATGCCTGGTAACCTTGTTTCACCCCTTCAAACGCTGTTCCAGTCGATCAGCCCGCTCATGTTGATCCTGATCATGTTTTCCTGGATGCCGTATGCCCGCATGACCAACGCCATCGTGATCACCCTCAGACAGGTGGATTTCATCCATGCTGCCCGGGCGATGGGGGCTAAATCATCCCGAATCATCCTGCGCCATTTAATCCCCAACTCCGTGGCGCCTTCCATCGTGCTGGCTGCCCGCGACGTGGGCGGCATGGTCGTCATTCAGGCGGCATTCACCTTCATCGGTCTGGATGGTTCGTCCACCTGGGGGAACATCCTCGCCATTGGGCGTGACTGGATCCTTGGCCCGGGCGGTGGCATTATAACTTATTGGTGGGTATATGTTCCTGCCACACTGGCGCTTATCATGTTCGGCATCGGCTGGAACCTGCTCGGGGACGGGTTGAGCGAGCTGTTGGATCCCCGTGATTATTGATCCGGGCTGCGCATACACCAGGGTGGACGAGCTCATTCATACCAAGATTCTGTTCTACGGTGAGGTGGCGCAGCGAATACCGAGAAAGTTGGCGGCACCATCCTCATCAAAGTCGCGGTCGGCAGAGTGGATGTAGGAATTGGCTCCCCAATCGCCCCCGCGCCCACCGCAACCCCAACGCCTACTCCTATGCCGCGCAATTCTCAAATTATCAACCCTCAGTTCCCCACCGATGATGTGGTGGTGATTGACTACAACGTTTTAGATTATGGCGCAGACCCTAACAGTGTCAATGATTCCACCAGAGCCATCCAACGCGCCATTGATGACTGCTATCAGACCGGTGGCGGCACTGTCTGGCTGCCTGCCGGCACCTATAAGGTCAGCAGTACGCTTTACGTGCGCGCTTTCGTTACCCTGCGCGGAGACTGGCGCGACCCTGACAGCGGTTCAGGCAGCTACGGAACCGTGATTCGCGCCGAGTTGGCTTCCAGCGAGACCGGCCCGGTGCTGTTCGAAATCAGCGGCAGC
>JADGQC010000051.1 GCA_017882125.1 Anaerolineales bacterium | reverse complement strand
CGTTCCTCCAACCCTACCGCCGAAGGTTTCTCCCGGACGATGTCGTGCGCCAGCCCGTGCAACGTGCGCACACGGTATCCAAATGGCATTGGCATTTTGAGAAATTCTTTAATGCGGCTGGAGAAATTGTCCACGGCCGAGTTAACCAGGGTGACGATCAGCACCTCCTGTTCGTCAGCCAGGGCACCGGAGCGGATGAGTTGTGCCGCCAGGGCGCTCAGCGTATGGGTTTTGCCCGAGCCGGGCACAGCGGAAATACCCATTTTCCCACCGGTATAGGCGAGTATTTTGGATTGGGCAGGTCGAGGGATAAAGTCAGTCATCGGAATTTATTGTCAACGTTATACTTGGCTTAGGGTTGGAGAGTCGCTCGTTATTATTTATGTTTAAGGAAATAATGATAAGTTCGATGATGCTTCTCACGAAGGCGATAACCTCGATAATTTTTTGGAATTCATCTTAAACTCCTGAATTTTCAGGGTGCTACCAATGTCTCAATACCACGCGCATTATCAATTTTGGTAAGTGCAGGCAGACCATTCTGAATCAGCACTGGAACATAATCATAACTCTGAAATCCCTGCCGGGTCAGAACGACCTGCAGGATGATAGTGGCGTTTGAAATCCCCTTGTAATCGTCAAAGACGAAATTGCCCAGGCTGAACGCGATCAAACCCCCGTGATACTTTTCGATGGTTTGCAGGATGTGTGAATGCGATCCAATAACCAGCGATGCTCCGGCGTCGATGGCAGCATATGCTTCTGCTCGCTGGTTGGCCGAAATTACTGTGCTGTTTTCCAACCCAAAGTGGAGCATTACCACCACGACGTCTGCCAGTAGTTTGGCTGCTGCTACCTCGGTTTTTATTTGCTCCGGATCGGCCCAGGCAATACCTTGTTGGGTGTCGGTGGCAATCCATGAGTGAGCGTCGAACCCGCCGGTTTCGTCCGGCACATCTGCGTAACCCAGGAAGGCCAGCCGCAGCCCGTTCCGCTCAATGATAACCGGGGCGTGTGCTTCCTTGGAATTCGCCCCTGCTCCCAGGTCAGCAATTCCAAATTGCCTTAAGGCAACCTGTGTGTCGAACAAGCCCTGTATCCCGAAATCCAGTGCATGGTTGTTTGCCTGGTTGAGTACATCGAATCCTGCCAACGCCAATGCTTTGGCTGCCTCCGGTGGTGCAGCGAACGTATAAGTTTTTTGCTGACGGTCTGTACTGTTCGTAAGCGCACATTCCAGGTTTCCCACCAATACATCTGCAGAATTGAGTACAGGTTGCACTCCGGAAAAAACAATTCCCGGTCCCCTGGCCTGCATCTGGGACTCAATCGTGCGCGCCAGCATAATGTCTCCCACTGCCATCAGTTTAACTTCCAGGCTGGGAGTGGATGTATTGGTTGGTGTGGGCGTAGCTGAGGCGGAGGTGGGTGTATCGCTCACTGGCAGGAACGGGGTCCGGGTTGGGCTGCCAGTCGGGAGGGAGGGTGTATTTATAACAGGTATGTCGGAAGCACCGCAGCTGGTAACTATCACGCTTATGAGAACGATGCTTACCAATAAACGATTAATTCTCATTCCGGTTCCGGATCTCCATTTGCATCTTCCAAATGGCCTTAAGCAGCGGACCGCGCTGCTCGAAACCTGCTTCACCCAGGTCGCTTAACCCAAGGAAGACGCGGCTCCGGCAGCGTCTCAGGAGTCCGGTGATGAGACGTGCCAGGGTTTGCTGGTTGGCTGCCTGGTCATCAGCGTCAGTCCAGGCACGGTTCCGCTCCCAGGATCGGCTTAGAACGTATGGCTGAGTTAATGGCTGAAACAATCGCTCCCACCAGCCACCTGAACCCGCGTCGAGCCAGAATTGGATGGTTGCGGGCTGGTTCATCATCAGGAACGTATGGGCTGGGGCGAGCAGTACCGCCTCATTTCGTCCTGCCTGCCAGGCTTCCACATACTGGGCCGCGATAACCCCGTCTTGAAGCATGCCAATATATTCCTTGCCCATCTCGAGGTTCTTTAAAAGACTTCCAGCCTCAGCACTTGTTTTATCAGTAAATGCCGGATCCATTGCCTGGCGGAACTTCAACACTGAATCGACCAGGCTTGCAGCGGTCCGGGCTGCGTCGTTGTTGCGATGAAACCCGAATCCTTTCTGTGATAATACTTCACCGAACAGGCGCCGTAGGAAGTGGTCGAGTGGATCAGGAACACTTTGTTGGCGATAGAATTCTATCCATTGTCGCAAGACCTCATATTGCTGCCCGAATATGTATGTGATCCGTTCCTGGACTTCCGTGCGGATTTGGGCGAAACCAGAAAGGGAAATGTCCTTCGAGCGGTAGACGATCTCTGCCAGCAACTGAGCGCGCACAAGATCCATACCATCGATAGCATATAAAAATGCATACGCTACATCGAATTTTGTCGGGCGGATATTCCAACCCGGATGGGCCAGTTCCGCCAGAGTCAGCAGGCAATGACTGGCAGGTTCCTCCCTCAATGAACGCGATGGTCGCAGGGAACGCCAGGGGATTTGCAGTTCGTCCAGGCGGGTGCTGAGTGAGAATCGCAACGCGTCTGATAGGTAGGGACCCAGGACAACGATTTCCGCTGGAGGGATCCCTTCTTCAGTGATCAGGCGTTTAATTTCTGCAGACACCCAATCCAACATTTGCGGATAAAAGCGGGTGGGATTTTCGCTTGGTGGGAGGGTAATCGCGACCAAGCTATCCGCGTGGATTTGCGAAGGGTGGTCAGGAAGCAGTTTTGATGCAAACGCCTTCTCGAGCGACTGGATTTCCCGCGAAGTGACGAAAGACTCAATTAGTTCAACTTTTGAAGAACAAAGACCTGACAGCCGGCCGGCAGATTCTGGATCCGCGCCTAGGAAACGCCGGTAACCCGCTTCGCTGTCAAATATAATCAGTGCAGAATCAAAATTCGGCAGCCACTCTCCCATCAGGTCGTGAGCTACTGGGATATCTTCTTCTGCATTGTCGTATATCAGGTGGCTATAACGGCTTGTCAGAAATTCATGGCACTCCGGCGCGCGCCACAGAAAGTTCCAAAAAACTTCTAATTGTAGTGAAAAATCCAGCAGATTGTGCTCAAGACAGTATTGGCGAAAACGGCTGGCACTCTCCTGCGCATCTTTATAAATACGCTGCTGTCCCTGGTCGCCAACCCATGCACTGGACAATCTCTCACTAATTTCCGTATAAGGGAAACCCACAGAGGCAGCCTTGTTCAAGTTATCGATCACCTGGCTGTACAACCGGTTGCGATCGATGGTCACCGAGGAAAAATAGCCTTCATCCAGCATCGGGCGCACGATCCGAGCCATGTAATATTGGGCAGTTTCCAAAGTAAGGAAAATCGGGGGCTGGTTGGGGTGGGCAAATCCCATTGACCCGGCAGCGAGTGGCCAGAAAAGATCCACTATGCGCCGCGCTAATCCACCGACTGTGGCAAGCGTCACTTGTTCACCCGGACGATTATCTGGAGCCTGCAACGCTCTCTCAAACGGAGTCTGCAGGGTTCTCTGTGGGGTGAGCATGAGGATGGAATTGCCGCGCAGACCTGAGGCAAGCATTTTCCGCATTCGTTCCACGCCAACTGTCGTTTTACCGGAGCCGGCGGGTCCGGTCAGGAACGTTTTGGAATCAAGTGGGGCATCAACAATATTCAGTTGTGCAGTTGTGAGGTTCACTCATCAAGATTATCGGAAAGCCGGGAATTTGTCAACCAGACAGAAGGATTGCACATTGGATTTGTGGATGTGATTAATTTAATCATGGTAAAATTTTAACTACCAATGGACTGCAATTCGAACAAGGAGGAACCATGAATTTGATCCAAAGTATTTTCCACGCTATTACCCAGGTTCATCCCCCTCACACGCTTATCACGCACTTTCCAATTGCCCTCACCGGAGCAGGCTTGTTTTTTATCCTTCTGGCAATCTGGAGGGGAAACAAAATTCTTGAACAGGTTGCATTTGCAGACTTGTCTCTTGCAGTGGTTAGTATCGTAGTCTGTGCGATTTTTGGCATCCGTGACAATATTGTGTTTTATAGCGGCGGCGCCCCAAATCATGTGGCAAAAATTATTCTGGCGAGCGTACTTTTTGTGATTACCGCCATCACGGCGATCGCCAGGTGGAAAGACAAAGAGCTTTTTTATTCCAAGTCCACCAAAGCCCTTTACATCGCATCTTATTTTGTGAGTTTTGCAATTGCCTCTGTCCTGGGGTTCCTGGGTGGGATTATTCTGTTTGGGATGTGACCCTGGAGCCTACTATATAGGATTCAAATTGTAATAATGAGTTTCCTAATTTATTGTTGAATGCCTTCGTTTCCATAAGGAGTTCTGCGCCTACGGACCGGCTTGGGGAAATAAACTGCCTCTAAATATTCGCGCCAGCGGTTGACACGCCTGCACCTCGCAAGTATAATATTGTCCTGTTCTGCCCCGGCAGGTTGCTGGGGCGTCAGTTTGTATCCCGGCTTCCCCGCTGACCGGCGTAAGGATTCGGCCTCAAGACCTTTACAGGGCCCCACTCCGAATTTGTACCGCAGGGACGGTGGTGAAGCGAAGACCAGGAGAATAAAATGAAGTATGTTATTGTGGAAAGTGGCGGCAAGCAATTTCGCGCCGTCGAAGGTGGTAACATCGAGGTGGACCGCTTGCCAGTCGAATCTGGCGCCAGGGTCAAGCTTGAGCAAGTCCTTTTGCTGGCGGACGGGGAAACCATTACCGTTGGCAAACCTCTCGTCAAGGATCTCCCTGTATGGACTACGGTGATGGAGCATTTCAAAGGGCCAAAAGTTGATATTTTCAATTACAGCCCCAAGAAACGCATTCGCGTCAAGATTGGTCACCGCCAAAACTACACCCGTCTTCTTGTGGAACAAATTGGTGGTTCCGAATTTGTGAAGAAGGAACCCGTTAAGGTGGCAAAGGCAGTCGAAATTCAATCCGAGAAATTAGCACCCACGGCGAAAGCTGAGAAAGAGGAAGAACAAATGAAAACAGAACTAAAAGGCAAGGCAGCATCCACCAAGAAGGTCACCTCCACTGTGGCGAAGAAACCTGCTTCGAAGGCAGTCACGAAACTAACCCCCCGGAAGACATCATCAAAAGCTGCCCCTAAAGCATCCTCGAAGGCGAAAAAACCAGTGAAGGGCACTTCATCCTCCAAGGGCGCATCGACTGCAAAGAAGACATCGTCATCAAAGACTAAAACAGCTCCCAAGAAATCTTCTGGGAAATAGTTTAAAAGCGAGGTTGTTGCATGGCACACAAAAAAGGCGGCGGTTCGGTCCGCAATGGTAGAGATTCTAACGCCCAGCGGTTGGGTGTAAAAAAATACGCCGGTGAGCACGTTCTTTCTGGGCATATTATCGTGCGCCAGCGCGGTACGCACATCAAACCCGGTCTAAATGTGGACGTTGGCAGGGACGATACCATCTTTGCCACAATTGAAGGTTTGGTTGTCTACGATGTGGTGAAAGGGCGCAAGCGCGTAAATGTGATGCCGGAATTGGAATTGGAACCGGCGAAAGGATCCGATTAATGAAACAGGGTATTCATCCTACTTACTACACGGATGCCAAGGTGACCTGTGCCTCTTGCGGCACCACCTGGACAACCGGTTCGACCAAGCAGGAAATCCGCGTTGAAATTTGCTCGAATTGTCATCCCTTTTTCTCCGGCGAGCAGGCGCGTATCATAGACATTGAAGGTCAGGTCGACCGCTTCTATAAGAAGCTTCAGGTTCGACAGACTTTTGTGGAAGAGAAGAAGTCTCGCGCTGAATCTAAAATTTCTCCCAAGCGCCCTATCGCTGAACTGGAATTAACCGCACGACCTGTCGCAGCTTTGGAAAAAGCAGGCATTACCGAAGTTGGTCAATTCCTGGCGAAACTTGGTGAGGGTGAAGCAAGTGTCCTGGCGATCGAAGGCTTTGGACGAAAGTCCTTGATCGACATAAAAAAGAAACTGCGCGCTCTTGGTTATGAACTCCCCGAAACAACGGAAACTCCCGCTGCCTAGGGCTTGTCGAAAGTCAATAATCAGGTAAACTTAACAGGCAGATGCGCCCCGCATCTGCCTGTTTGATTATTCTTTTCCCCGCCTCATTCCCCTGCAGAGAAACTTGCCTGGAAAAGTATTTGAGGAGATTATGACGCCCCACATTCACGGTTCGGTTGAGGTCATATGCGGTTCGATGTTCAGCGGCAAGACCGATGAACTTATTCGCCGCTTGCGTAGGGCAACCATTGCACGCCAGCGTGTGCAGGTTTTCAAACCCGCAATTGACGTTCGTTATGCGGTTGAAAAAGTAACCTCCCATGCAGGAGGTGATTATGCAGCCATCCCGGTCGAAAAGGCCTCAGATATTCGACAACGCCTTGATGGGGAAGCTACGGTCATTGCCATCGATGAAGCCCAGTTTTTCGATAAAGAGATCATCCCGGTGGTAGAAGAATTGGCTGCCAGGCAAGTCCGCGTGATCGTCGCGGGTTTGGACACGGATTTTCGCGGCGAACCATTTGGTCCTATGCCGGAACTGATGGCGCGCGCCGAGCACGTGGATAAGATCCAGGCCATCTGTATGGTTTGCGGGGAACCTGCCAGCCGGACTCAGCGCCTGGTCAACGGAAAACCAGCCCGCTTCGATGACCCGGTGGTAATTGTCGGCGCAGCGGAGATGTATGAAGCCCGCTGTCGTCTTCATCACGAAGTCCCTCGCTAAGGGGGCACAGTCCTGTGTTAGGGAAGGGAGGTCCCTCACAAGGGGAGCTTTTTCCCGTGCAGGCATGGGATTGGAAACCAGGAGTGAGCATGCAGGATTATAAGGAATTCCTCGCTGAAGTTTTGATTGACGAGAAGACCCTCCAGAAACGCGTCAAGGAATTGGCGCAGGAAATCAACCGCGACTATGCAGGGAAGGATCTTTTGCTTATCTGTATTTTACGAGGCGGGATCGTCTTTTTAGTTGACCTGATGCGGTACATCACTGTCCCTCTTCAATTGGACTTCATGGCAGTCACATCTTATGGAGCCGGAATTCGCCAATCGGGTGGCAGCGTGCGTCTTTCTCTCGACCTGAAAACCGATATCCGCCATAAGGAAGTTTTATTGGTGGAGGATATTGTGGATAGCGGGAATACCATTGCCTATGTGCTGGAGTTTTTACAGACCCGTCAGCCGCGTAGTCTAAAAGTCTGCACCCTGTTGGATAAGGAGGAACGTCGCGAGACCTCCGTTCCGGTTCATTACCGAGGGTTCAGTATCCCGAATAAGTTTGTCTTTGGTTACGGACTCGACCTGGATGAGTACTATCGAAATTTACCATTTATAGCAGTTGTTGACCAAAACAAATATCACCAGCCTGGATAATGGGATTGGCAATGCAAGATTACCGTGAGTTTATCGATGAGATCCTGGTGGACGAAAACACCATTGGGAAGAGGGTGGCGGAACTTGGCGCGCAGATCAGTAACGACTATCAAGGTCAGATTCTACTGGTCGTTTGCTTGTTGCGTGGCGGCTTGATGTTTACCGCTGACTTGACCCGTCATCTCACCATTCCACATTCCCTCGATTGCATGTCGCTTTCTTCCTATGGCATGGGACATTATTCATCGAGCGGTAATGTACGCGTCAATCTTGACTTGATGACCAACATTGAAGGCCTGAATGTTCTGCTCGTCGAAGATATCGTCGACAGCGGTCGAACACTTGCACATGTCCTGCAAATGCTGAAAACACGCGAGCCCAGAAGCTTGAAGGTTTGCGTATTGCTTGATAAAAAATATCGCCGCGAGGTTCCGGTTGATGTGGACTACGTCGGGTTCGATGTGCCTGACAAGTACGTTTTTGGTTATGGGATCGATATTGATGAACATTTCCGCAACCTGCGCTTCATCGCCTCTGCTGACATGCAGAAATACAAGAAATCTTCATAATTCTGCAAGGAGCACTAGATGGCGGGTGATGATGAGAAATTGTATGCCGGTCGCTGGGTGGCGCGTTTACGCGGCCGAGTCATTGCGCAGGGGGGTACCCCGGATCAAGCCCGCCATGCAGCCCATTCTCGTTTCAAGGAAACACCTGAGATTATTTTTATGGCGACCAATTCTCCATTGATTTTTCCCCCTATACTGGACTCTGTGCGAAAGGCTTTACCGGAAGGAACTGCCATTTACCTGGTCGGTGGAGCTGTGCGAGATGCATTGCTCGCCCGCCCCATCCATGACTTGGATTTTGTCCTCGAAAAGGATGCCATTAAAATCGCACGCCGCGTTGCAAATACCCTTAAAGCTGATTTTTACCCACTTGACCAAGATCGTGACACCGGCCGTGTTATCCTGACGAATGCGGATGGGAGCCGCACCCCCATGGACTTTGCCGCTTACCGTGGTCCGGATTTGGAAGCAGATATCCTCGGGCGCGATTTTACCCTGAACGCCATCGCATTTAACCTTAAAGACAATACGGTCCACGACCCGCTCGGCGGGGCAATGGACCTGAAAGAGAAACGCCTGCGCGCATGTTCTCCATCCTCTTTTAAAGATGATCCTGTACGTATCCTGCGCGGTATCCGCCTGGCAGCAAATTTTGGCTTTCACATCCTTCCCGAGACTCGCGATGCAATGAAAGAATCTGCCAATCTGGTGGGGCTTATATCTCCTGAGCGGATGCGTGATGAACTATTCCGTCTTCTGGATGGTCTTCAACCCGCCACCTGCCTGCGTGCCCTTGACCTGCTCGGTGCACTCGATAAGATTTTTCCAGAAATTTCGGCTTTGAAGGGTGTTAAGCAGCCCCCACCTCACATCCATGATGTTTGGGAGCACTCATTAGCTGTTGTGAGCCACTTGGATGCGCTCTTTATTGCCCTGGCACCTGACTATGATCCCGATACCGCCTCAGACCTGCTTAACGGTCTTCTGGTTTCGCGAATCGGCCGGTACCGCCGGCAGATTGGCGAAACCTTCAAAACTCCTTTGTCCGGCGACCGCTCCCAGCGTAGTCTGCTCCTTCTGGCAGCTCTTTTCCATGATATTGCCAAACCTCAGACCAAAATTACTGATGACGAAGGGCAATTGCGGTTTTGGGATCACGATCAGCAAGGCGCAGAAATTATTGTCAGCCGAGGACGAGCTTTGATGTTGAGCAATGATGAAACCTCCCGGCTTGAGACGATTGTTAAGAACCACATGCGCATTCTTTTCCATATAAACCGGCTTGTAGGAGAAGGCAAACCGCCCTCCCGGCGTGCCATCTACCGGTTTTTTAGGGATACCGGTCCTGCTGGAGTGGACATTTGTCTATTAGCTCTTGCCGACCTGCATGCCACTTATGAGCAGACCCTGCCACAAGACGTTTGGATAGCCGCACTGGATGTCGTCCGCACAATGCTTGAAAATTGGTACAAAAAACCTTCCGAGTCCATTGATCCTCCTCCATTGGTAAATGGCGATGATTTAATGCAGGAGCTTAATCTTGAACCCGGGAAATTAATCGGAGACATCCTTGAGACTCTTCGTGAAGCCCAGGCAATGGGCAAGGTATCCTCACGCGACCAGGCATTGCAAATTGCCCGCGAAAAAGTGGAAGAATTGAAGGAATAACGATTTCAAATGTCTTAATAATAATCATGGGTCGTTTACGCGGGATGAGTGAGTAACATGAATATCATTGTATTTGATCTTGAAACCCAGAACTTATTCGAAGACGTCGGCGGAAGGACCAATATCGGCGCGCTCAAAGTCTCATGCGCCGTCACCTGGTCTTCGCTCCGGAATGATTTTGTCGTATACTGGGAGAAGGATATTCCGGAGCTCGTTGTCGAGTTGAAATCCGGCAGGGTGGTTGGATTCAATATTAAAGGGTTCGACTATGAAGTTCTCCGCCCATATGTCCCAGGGGAGCACCTGCAGTCTTTACCCACCCTCGATATCATGGACGACCTGTTCCGGACGTTGAGTTTCCGCGTCAGCCTGGATGCGGTGGCGCGTGCCACCCTTGGTGACACGAAATCCGCTTCGGGTATCCAGGCAGTGGAATGGTGGCGCTCCGGTGAATTGGACAAACTCGTTGAGTACTGCAAGATGGATGTTGACGTGACCCGCCGTATTTACGATTTTGGATGTGAAAATGGCTATGTCCAGTACTTCTCTCGACTGGGCAGTAAACAAAGAGTAAAGGTGAATTGGAAATGTTAAGCATGTGTAATTGCTTGGAGCATCGCGGTGAAGCAATCTACATACCAGTGTTGGCATTGCGTCAATGAGAAACAAGCTCTTCTCAACTGGACTGCATAAAGAGGATATATGAATAAAATACCCATTAACGGAATTGAACTTGCATACGAAAACTGCGGCCGCGGGACACCATTGGTGCTGATCCACGGATACCCGCTCGACCACTCGATCTGGTCCCCTGTCGTTCCCCTATTGGAAAATGATTTTGATATTATTATGCCTGATTTACGCGGCTTCGGTGAATCTGGCGCACAAGGGAAATCTCCGACAATGACCGGTATGGCTGAGGATATGGCAGCCTTATTAGATTCTCTTAAGATCAAAAAGGCGGTAGTGGTCGGACATTCGATGGGCGGATATGTGGCGCTGGCATTTGCTCGCAGTTTTCCCGAGAGAATGCTCGCCTTGGGACTTGTCGCGTCACAGGCTTCAGCAGATGCCCCCGAGAAGAAAGCTGGCCGTTATCAGGAGGCGGAACATATCCTTGCTCACGGGGTCGTGGATGTGGCTGCTGATATGTCAGTCAAGCTGACAGATAATCCCACCTTACAAGCTGAACTTAAAGTACTGATGAGCAGGCAAAGTCCCCAGGGATTGGCTGGGGCGCTGCAAGCCATGGCTGAGCGTCAAGATTCGATGCCGCTCTTGTCGCAAATGGAATATCCCGTCGTTCTGGTTCACGGATTGAATGACAAATTGATCCCGGTGGAACGTGCCCGCCAAATACAAAAAACGCTTAAGAAAGGTTTTTTGACGGAGATCGAGGATGTTGGGCACATGCCGATGATGGAAAAGCCTCAGGCAACTGCTAAGGCGCTGAAAACCTTGAAATAAAACAACCTCCCCCAAACCGGGGGAGGAAGAAGAGCTGGTATTACTCTGCCACTTTTCCAACAATGGCGGTTTCTTCCAGGACCGGTTCATAAACGCACCGGCAGCCATTATCATGCGAACAGCCTGGGTGAGGAAGATGGGGAACCTCGTTTTTTGAATAGGTTTTAAGCAATTCATAGCAATGTGGGCAGGCATCATCCGATGCGGAAACCCTGATGCTCCGGATGCGCGGGTTGGATTGCATCCGCTTGAGCGCTACGCTTGTGGCGGAGAATTCGTTTAAATTGGCATTGCAGGAGACACAATTCAAGGCGTCATCCGGAGAAGTTGCGTTGCATCTGGAACAGGTTTGCATGATATTACTCCATTGGATTTATTTCTGGTGATAACATTACCTTTGAAGGGACGCTCTGATTTTAACATAAATAAAAGCGCAGGATGGGAGCCTGCGCTTTTATTTATTTGAGATATTAAAGGGATATGGGGGCGGTCTGCGGCTTAAATTTATCCCCGTTGTTCATACCCGGTCTGCGGGTCAGTTTGTTCAAGTGTGCGATCAATACCCCGCTGGGAACTGGTTTAACCAGGTAATCGTCAGCGCCCGCATCGAGGGCGCTTGCCACCATCCCGGGGCTGTCGAGCGCGGAAAATACAAGGATCGGCACGGTACTGAAAGTGCGAATTTGGTTGCATACCTGCCATCCATCCATGCCCGGCATCATCAGGTCCAGGATAATCACATCCGGGGTCTCTTTCAAGGCAAGCGAAACACCATCTTCGCCCGTGTTGGCTGTGACAACATTAAACCCGTGCGTCTTTAATAGCAGGGTCAGTAATTCAGTCATCGCATGATCATCATCTATAGCAAGCACTTTTAGGTTCATTATTAGCTCCACCAGAATTGACAGTATTATCCCTCATTGAGGTCGGTCTGCGCTTTGCAGATGCTTTACAACTTGGGTTTTTAGTTAATCCACCATTAAGGAGATTTATCTTTTTTCGCGCCTGATCATACAGAAACTTGAAAATGTCAGCAGTTGTAAGACAAGATTGTGGTAAACTTTGGGATTGTGTTTTTAGATACAATCTGGTCGAATTGAGCTGCGTTCGGGGATGGATCCGAATGTAGTCAACATTGTTGATTAGCAGGAGGCTGGCATGACAAAGAATACGAAATGGGTTTACCTTTTTGAAGAAGTCGGTCAGGTTGAAAAAGTTGCCGGTTCATGGGATGGTGTTCGTGGACTGTTGGGCGGTAAAGGTTCCGGTCTGGCTGACATGACACGCGTGGGTGCGCCGGTTCCGCCCGGGTTCACTGTCACAACCGAAGCGTGCAATGAATTCCGCAAGACCGGTAAATTCCCCGACGGGTTATGGGACCAGATGCTGGCAGCGTTGAAGGTTGTTGAGAAACAGGCCGGGAGGAAGTTTGGGGACCCGTCGAATCCCTTGCTGGTATCCTGCCGTTCCGGGGCAAAGTTCTCGATGCCTGGGATGATGAACACCATCCTCAACATTGGCTTGAACGATAAAGTCGTGGATGGCATGATCAAGCTCACCAAGAATCCCCGCTTCGTCTATGATTCTTACCGCCGCTTGATCGAGATGTTTGGCACCACCGTCTTTAATCTCGACGACGTTGTTTTCGAGCATCCTATGGCTGAGTACAAGGCCTCCAAGGGATACAAGCTCGACACCGAAATGACAGCCGAAGATTGGAAAGCTTTGGTGGTTATTTATAAGACGTTGCACAAGCAGCTTGCTGGCGTCGAATTCCCGGAGGAAGTGTTTTCTCAGCTTGAAATGGCTACCAAGGCTGTCTTCGAATCTTGGAATGGTAAGAAGGCTGTGGATTACCGAAAAGCCACCAACATTTCAGACGACCTCGGGACAGCAGTCAATATTGTCACCATGGTCTTTGGGAACATGGGTGATGACTCCGGCACCGGCGTGGCCTTTACCCGCAACCCATCCACTGGTGATAAGAAAATGATGGGCGAGTACTTGTTGAACGCGCAGGGTGAAGATGTGGTGGCGGGGATCCGCAATGCAGACCCGATTGAACTTCTCGGCACAAAGATGCCAAAGGCCTACAAACAGTTCATGGATATCACTGCTAAACTAGAAAAGCACAATAAAAACATGCAGGATGTCGAATTCACCATTGAGCATGGCAAACTGTGGATGCTCCAGACTCGTGATGCCAAACGTACTGCACGGGCGGCAATTAAGATTGCCATGGATATGGCAAACGAAGGGTTAATCTCGAAAGAGGAGGCTGTAGGACGTGTTACTCCCGATATAGTTGATATGCTTCTCCACCCGCAGTTTGATGACGTCGCATTAAAAACCGCAGAAAAATCGGGAGATTACTACGTCTCAGGTGTTAACGCTTCGCCTGGTGCGGCGGTTGGCCAGGTGTACTTTGATGCAAACACTGCCGAGCGCATGGCTAAGGAAGAAAAGCAAAAAGTCATTATGGTTCGCCCTTTCACCAAGCCTGATGATGTTCATGGCATGATCGCCTCCCAAGGGGTATTGACGAGCGAAGGTGGAGCATCTTCACATGCCGCTGTGGTCGCCCGCCAATTTGGCATTCCCTGTGTGGTAGGCGCTTCGAAGATGAGGGTAGACCTCGAGAATCGCATTATGGAGACGGAGGGGAAGGTTGTCAAAGAAGGCGATTGGATTTCGGTCGATGGTACAACTGGAAAGGTTTTCATTGGCAAGATCCCAACTGTTGAAACCAAGATCGAAGAACAGACCGACCTGCTGACCCTCCTAAACTGGGCAGACGATATCGCTGCCCGCCCGGACATCCGCATCCTCCCCGATGGTCGTAAAGCCCCCGGCTTACAGGTGTGGGCCAACGCGGACTATCCCAAGGATGCCCAGCGCGCTCGTTCGTATGGCGCGAAAGGCATCGGTTTATGCCGTACCGAGCACATGTTCTTCGAAACTGAACGCCTGCCGATTGTCCAAAAGATGATCCTGGCTGAGACCAGCGAAGAACGCACAGGTTATCTTAATCAGCTTCTACCGACTCAGCGCAAGGATTTCGATGGCTTGTTCGAAGCCATGAACGGGTACCCGGTCATTATCCGCCTGATCGACCCGCCTCTTCACGAGTTCATGCCCGACGAAGAGAAACTCTTCGAAGAAGTTGTGACTATGCGCGTCAAGGGCGAGACCAAAGGTCTGAAAGAAAAAGAAGACCTGCTGGCATCCATCAAGAATCTACATGAATCGAATCCAATGATGGGTCTGCGCGGTGTCCGCTTGAGCATCGCCATGCCCGAGATTGTTGAGATGCAGGTGCGCGCCATCTTCGAGGCAGCCGCGGATTGTACCAAGCGCGGCATTGTCGTTAGGCCGGAAGTCATGATCCCGCTGACGGGTACGGTCAAGGAACTTGAATGGATCCAGCCGCGTCTCGTCCGCATTGCAAAAGCGGTCACGGAAGAGAAGAAAGTGGATTTCCATTACAAGTTTGGGACCATGATCGAAATTCCGCGCGCGGCTGTCACTGCGGGAGAGATCGCCACCCTGGCTGAATTCTTCTCCTTCGGGACCAACGACCTGACCCAGATGACTTTTGGGTACTCACGCGACGATGCTGAGCGCAATTTCCTGGTGACCTACGTGGCTGCGGGCATTCTCCCAAAGAATCCTTTTCAAACCCTTGACCGGGAAGGCGTGGGCAAGCTGATGCAAATGGCGATCAACGATGGTCGCAAGACCCGCCCCGAACTTGAAGTGGGCATTTGCGGTGAACATGGCGGCGACCCCGATTCTATCGAATGGTGCCACATGATCGGCAACAACTACGTATCCTGCTCGCCCTTTCGTGTCCCGATTGCTCGCCTGGCCGCAGCACACTCGGCGCTTAAATATAGCGGAAAGAAGATCGCTGAAGACAAGTAAATAATTACTGGCTAAAAAATGCCCGGCTTCTGCCGGGCATTTTGTGTTTTTATTTAGACTGGCGGTTCTGGGTCCCCTTCATATCACCCTAATACCTTTCCAGGACGTATTTCAACAAATTAGCTTAGGTTTCATGGAGGCCATGGGATGTCGACCGGGCTGGTATATCCATGCTTCTCGACGGTATAGATCTGGCCTCCCGATGGTTGTGAGCAACCAGGCTGGTCAGTGAAAGATGCAGTGTTATCGTTTTGGGTTTCTTTGTGGGTTGGCATCCAGACGTAATTTCCGTTCTGGCAGACATAAACGTCCAGGAAATAGCCGTTGTCATCATCCTGTGTCATCCAAACC
>JADGQC010000197.1 GCA_017882125.1 Anaerolineales bacterium | reverse complement strand
GCCATCGGCCAAATCGACGACAAGAGTCGTCGATGAGCCAACATTGTCCCCTATGGGGAGGCGGCTTTCGCGACATTGTCCCTCGCGAAGCATCCCCATGGGGAGGTGCTCTTCCGGGAAGCACCCCCCTTGGGGGGCAAGCCGCAATTCGCGAAGCACCCACCTGGTGGGCGGCCAAATCGACGACAAGAGTCGTCGATGCGCGGACGTTGTCCCCCTCGGAGCGCTCCCTTGGGGAGGGGACCCTTCCGGGAAGCGTCCCCCGGGGACGAGTCGTCGATGCGCAGGTGTAGCCCCCTTTTGGGACCTCGGTTCCGCCGAATGCTCCTATCTGCGGGCAGGGTATAATTGCCGCAATGTTCGAAATCGTTTTCCTCGGCACCTCCGCCTCCGCCCCTTCCGCCAAGCGCGGGCTTTCAGCTCAAATCGTCAAGCACGACGAATTCCGCTTCCTCATCGATTGCGGCGAAGGCACCCAGCGCCAGATCCTGCAATCCGGCATCGGTTTCAGGAACCTGAGCAGCATTTTCATCACCCACGGCCATCTGGACCACATCCTCGGCCTCGCCGGTCTGCTCTCCACGTTCATGCGCTGGGAAACCATCGAGGAACTGAACATTTACAGCGGCAGGTGGGCGCTTGACCGCATCCACGATCTGCTTTACGGCGTGGTGCTGCGCGGCGGGCAGCCGCCGATCATCCTCAACCTGCACGAGATCAAGCCGGGCGTTTTCTTCGAGACCGAAGATTTCACGGTAACGGCCTTTCCTGTCTTCCATCGCGGCTCCGACTCGCTGGGATTCAAATTCGAAGAGCGTCCCCACCGCCCGTTCCTGCCTGAAAAGGCTGAAGCCCTGGGGGTGCCTTTCGGCCCGATCCGCCGCGACCTGGTGGACGGGAAGATCATCACCCTCGCTGACGGGCGCAAAGTGGGACCGGATGACGTGCTGGGACCGCTCAAGCCCGGCGTCCGGCTGGTATATGTCGGCGATGCCGGCCGCACCGAAGACCTGGCTGCGGTTTGCCAGGATGCCGAGGCGCTGGTCATTGAATCCACCTACCTGGAGGAGGAAGCCGAAATGGCCAGGCAGTTTTCACATCTGACTGCGAAAATGGCCGCTGAACTGGCCGTCAGGTCGAACGTGCGCCAGTTGGTATTGACCCATCTCTCCCGCCGCTACCGTGAAAAGGATGTGCTGGCCGAAGCCCAGGCCGTGTTCCCCAACGTGCAGGTGGCGCGCGATTTTGACGTTTATTCTTTCAAACAGGAAGGCTGAGCATGCCCCGTTTAGAGATCGACCTCAACCCGCTCGAGCATATTACCGTGGATGCCATTGGCAAGCCGGGCGCACGCGTTTTTTACATCCAGGGCTGGCGCAAGACCGATCCCGCCCCGGTGACCATTATCATTGAAAAAGTCCAGCTCCAATCCCTGGCAGTGGGCGTTGACCAGATGCTGGCTGAACTTGCCAAACAAAAACCTGAATTAAGCGTGACCGTGGCGGAATTCGACGAAGACAAAATGCGCATCAGTCCGCCGGTGGACCCGCTCTTCCGTGCCGGGGAAATGGGGTTGGGCTACGACGCCGACCACGACATGATCGTCGTCATGGTGCGTGAGGTCGTGATGGAAGGCCAGGACCCGGAGGAAGCCTCCGAGGTCCGGTTCTGGTGCACCCGCGCCCAGATCCGCATCCTGGCAGACTGGAGCAAGGAAATCGTCAGCCGTGGTCGTCCCTTGTGCCCGCAGTGCGGGCAGCCGATGGATCCCGAAGGGCATTTTTGTCCCAAGAAGAATGGGCACAAACATTAAGTGCCCGGTCGCCCATACCCGGGTTGAATTCCCGTCCCTTTTATTGGTCCGGTTTTTCTGTTAGGCAGCCGCATCCATGACCATCTCACCGGAAATTCTTCGCCTCGACCTAGAACAGGGGGAGATCGAGCTTAAAGGCCAGTTCACGCTTGGCTCGAATTACACCTTCCTGGTAAACGTCAAGTGTGAAGGGCGGGAAATCCCTGCCGTGTACAAGCCCAGGCGCGGCGAACAGTCGTTGTGGGATTTCCCCGAAGCCTCCCTGGCCGGGCGCGAAGTTGCAGCCTACCTGGTCAGCGAAGCGATTGGGTTCTGCTTCGTCCCGCTAACGATCCTGCGCGATGGCCCCTTCGGTCACGGTTCGCTCCAGCAGTACATCGAACACGATCCCAACCAGCACTATTTCACCCTCCAACCCGCCGACCGGCCCCGGCTGCGCCAGGTGGCCCTGTTCGACCTGCTGATCAACAATGCCGACCGCAAAGGTGGTCACATCCTGCTCCAGAAGCGCACCCGCAAGCTCTACCTGATCGATCACGGTTTGTGCTTCCACGCAGAGGACAAACTGCGCACGGTGATCTGGGATTTTGCCGGGGAAGCCCTGCCCGCTGATTTGGTTGCTGCGCTGAAGACGTTCCAGGGTATCCTGCATTTGAGTCTTTCTGCCGCGCTGCAGCCATACCTTACTGCACAGGAGCTCGCCGCACTGGATGCCCGAACCGGGGCGCTCCTCGCAAACCAGGTGTACCCCCAGCCGCCCGAAGACCGCCGCTCTTTCCCTTACCCGCCCTTGTAAGGGCACACTGTAACATTCCCCGGGGGGGTTTTCCCCCGCAGGGGAAATCGTGCCCTATGAATTTGTTGTATCCTTGCAAATTATTGGAGATGTCCATGCTTTCTCGACTCGCCCTGCTCGGTTTTGGCAACGTCGGACGCGCCCTGGCACGCCTGCTCCTGCGCAAAGAGTCCGAACTCAAGGCAAAATATGATCTCACTTTCCGCGTGACCGGGATTGCCACCGGAAAGCATGGAGCTGCCATCGACCCGGACGGTCTCGATCTCGAAAATGCCCTGGCGCTGGTGGAGGGCGGGGGATCCTTATCCGCGCTGACCAGGATTCCCGTAACAGGGCCGCTCGATTTTATTCGCCTGGTTCCTGCGGACGTGCTTTTCGAGAATTCCCCCGTTAATGTTGACACCGGCCAGCCTGCCATCGACCATCTGCGGGCAGCCCTGGAACGCGGGATGCACGCCATCACCGCCAACAAAGGTCCGGTCGTCCACGCCTACCGTGAACTGACCGCCCTGGCGCAAGCCAAAGGTCGCAAGTTTTACTTCGAATCCACCGTGATGGATGGTGCGCCGATCTTCTCACTCTTCCGCTCCGCCCTGCCGGCCGCGCAATTGACCTCCTTCCGCGGCATCCTGAATTCAACCACCAATCTCATCCTGGGGCGCATGGAAGCTGGCAGCACTTTCGATGACGCCGTGCATTACTGCCAGGAGATCGGCCTGGCAGAGACCGATCCTTCCGGGGACGTCGACGGCTGGGACGCCTCCATCAAAGTTGCCGCCCTGGTCACGGTCCTGATGGGCATTCCCTTCAAACCCCGGCAGGTGGACCGCACCGGCATCCGCGGCATCACTGCAGAAATGGTTTCGGAAGCAAAAACCCAGGGCAAACGCTGGAAGCTGGTCTGCAGTGCGGAAAAAAATGGAAATGAAGTTAAAGGCCGCGTGGCGCCCGAACTTGTCTCCCCCTCTTCGACTCTTTACAGCGTGGAAGGCTCCTCATCCATTGTTGAGTTCCACACCGACACGTTATCGAGCCTTGCCATCGTCGAAGGCAATCCCGGCCCGGAGACCACCGCATACGGCTTGCTGGCGGATTTTATTAATGCAGTAAAGAACCGGTAAACAGGGGTGGTTGCGCTGGACAGGATGGGTCCTAATCCAGGAAAAAAGGCTTCATCAGGCTCCACTGATCCTTCCATTCCTTCTGCACGAGCTCCCTGACGGGTGCCGGCAGTGTCGCTGCCATTGCATCCCTGTCAGCACCGGCGAGGTTAAATAGGACAAATGGGAGCACCAGGAACGGGGGACCGGCGTGTTCCTGCGAGTGTCTGGTCATCAAAACACTCACATTGGCTTGCTCCTCCGGGGTCATCACCCCCGCAATGGGTTTGGAACCGAAAGAAGACTCCTCTAATCCAATGTGTGAAGGCCAGATCGCCAGTATTTTCCTAAGGCCGGCAACCACCACGCCGAGCCCGGCTAGCGGGTTTGCCCCTGAAATTTCAGGAGTGGATTCCCTCAAAGGATTCAATGCCGCCTCGATCTTTTTGTGGTCGGCAGCCAAACGTCTGTACGGTGCGTCAGGGAGTCTTTCTTTAAGCGCCGGGAAGGCGATTGTGTCTTCCCCCAGGTGATGGGCTGCCACAACAGACACCAGGCTCCGGATGTAGTCGGCGAATCCGATTTTTAGATCTTGGGATGGGAATCCATCGCCAAGGAATTCCCTTCCCCTGGTCACTCCAACGGATAGACCCCGGGTGATGACTTTGTGGATCCGGACAAGGTCATGGGCAAGGTTGGGAAGGTTCCTGTCATTCGGGATCAAGTGTGCTCTCCTTCGATCATCAAATCATTTACAAGGACTGTTGTTGGGATCTCATGTGTTGATTCCGGATTGAATCTCTGAAAAGATTTTCAGCATCAACACTACCTGCGGGATTTTGCTGATTATCGCACAATTTATTCGAAGCATGCTATTGTTCGGAAGCGGCCCGAACACGCTAATGACTTTCAGGGTATTAGATTTGTCTGAGGGGATGTTTATGGAGCTGCTGTGCCCGGGTGGATGGGAATCACGCTTGTCAACGGGATCTCGCCGCGCAGCATCTGTGTGGCGGCACCTGCCAGCCTGAGGTACCAGTCGTTGGGCAGGTTGATCCCATCGGCATCCAATGGGACCAGATTCACCCCCTGGGGCTGGTCATTAATAGTGGCAGCGATCTTGTACATGGCAGTGCCTTCATCCACTTCGTCGAACATGGCATTGTAGATCATGGGTACATGAATCGAGATTGCGTTATAGACCTGCCGCCAGTATAAATTCCCTCCCCGTCGCGGCGTGACGTTTAACGGAGTCCCGCCAGAGTTTTGGTCGGAAAACCCCGGAAAGAC
>JADGQC010000196.1 GCA_017882125.1 Anaerolineales bacterium | reverse complement strand
GAAAATGTAACAGTACCGGCCAAACCCACTCCTGAATCCCAGTTGAGTGTAAAAGGAACATCCAGGGAGCATATCTCTCCAAATATACGGCTTTCACCGAATGGCCCATCCACCTTCCAACCTTGCTCTCCGGTTTTGAACTTGACATCCAGGGTGGCTATGCCGCGCTTGGAGCGGGTCACCAGGTTAACAGTGGCAGTCTTATTATTTTCACCCGGTGCTTTATAAGTGAAGGAGGCTGGAGCGGGGACCTTGCTGCCGGACGGGTTAACGGAAACCTGCCCATCTGAAAGCGTGGCAATGACCGGCACCTGCAGGTCAACGCCTTCGAACCTATGGTGGACATTGGCGGTGAAGGGTGTATCCGAGTTGGGTTGCACGGATTTCACGCCTGTCCCCAGATCGGGCACTTGGATCTCAACGCAGTAGCCGGTCGACCACTTCGTTTCGGCGATTTCAAAAGCGTTATGAATTAAAAATGACTCTATTAAACGCAGCGAAGATGATGTCTCTGTACCAAAATCATAATCAAGTGCAACGGATTCCCTGGTATAGTTTCCATTATATGTAGGGGGATTATTATTACTTGTGTATTGGGTCGATCTTTCCTGGAACTCGAAAAATATATTGGCGAATCTCGGATCCATACCGGGCGGGGGGGTTCTTTGCCTGGCTCCCTGAAAGGTGGATGTATTGTCATACGAATCCAACTTGCCTTCATCATTGACGTGTCCGGTTGCCTGGCTGACCACCCCAACCTGTTCACCTGCGCCGGGTTCGCCCACAGTGGCCTTAAAAGTAAATAGGAGCGGAACATTCCCCTGGGCATCCGGGCATAATTCCATGCTAAAGGTGTACCCAACCGATTCGTTGTAAACCCCGTTCCCTACGAACTGGGTTACATTGGCCATCCTTAACCTGCCCGTGGCTTCCATCCTGGAACCGATAAACTTTGGCTGAAAGAAGTAGTAATCTCCGGTTCCATTGGGATCCCCTCTCTGCGTTATGGGTCCATCGACATTCCCGGTATCCGAGCGTTGGAGATTGGCAATCTCAGGGACACCGATCAGTTCTATAAGAGACAGGACCATCGACTTTGTCCAATAATTCCCTGTATCGAGAAACGATGCGCGGGTTGTGCCCGAGCTTCCGGGGTTCGTTATCAGCGGCGACACTTTAAGGGGGGGAACAACCGCTCCAGACGCAAGATTCACCATCTCGTCCATTGCGGCAGACGCATCCTGATCCATCTTTAAAAAGATCGCATCGGCCTGGTCCCCGAAGGCAGCCCGGGCGCCGCTCTGCTCCCGCATCGAAGTGAACAGCGCCTGCTCGGCCTGGTTAACCTGCTCCGGGCTGACAATTATAGGACCCTGGTTGATCGCGTTGAGAAACTCCTGGTTGGGGTCAGGAGTCCCGGTCACAGAGGTCAAAAAACCGCATCCGAGGGTAATTCCTAGGACGAGAGTGATGGAGAGTAGTTGAAAGGCTAATCGTTTTAGTTTCATTCTTTACCTCTTCTCTCAAAAAAAATCAGGCAGTTCTCCCTGGCTTAAGCTGGGTTTACACCTGTATTCATATAAATAATTACTCGTCCAATACCGCCAGCGATCGATTCATGCCTCCACCGCGGTTGTATTCACGGGATGATTTCTGGAGTTTTGTAACGCTTGTCCTGGAAGAGATCTTTTTATTTCTCAATTGGAACTCCTATTAGGGTGCTCCATTCCGCCCACGAACCATCGTACAGCCGTACATTGGGGTAGCCGAGCAGATGGGTCAATACAAACCAGGTGTGGTTGGATCGCCCGCCAACAATACAGTACGAGATGACTTCCTTATCGGAGGTGACACCCTTATTGATATATATGTCGCGCAGTTCTTCAACGGATTTTAGGGTTCCATCTTCCCTTAGTGTCATATCCCAGGGGATGTTGACCGCACCCGGAATGTGACCACCGCGTTGGCTGGCTTCTTCCTGGTATTTCCACGCATCCCATAACTCACCGTGATATTCTTCCGGTGTGCGAACGTCCACTAATATGCGTTCCGGTCTGCCAACGCTGTCGAGGACCCGGTCGCGCAATGCACGAATATTCCAATTGGTTTCCCCTATGACGTACACAGAAGGTACGACCGTCGGTACTTCTGTTGCTAGAGGCCGTTTTTCAGTAATCCACTTCTCGCGATTTCCATCCATAAAACGCACATCGCCATGACCATGGATTTTCAGGAGCCAAAAGGCGAAAGTCGCGTACCCGTTGCGGCGAGTCCCATATACGATGATGGTCGAATCACTTTCAATACCCGAGCGAGCCAACAAGCCCTCCATTTGCCCCTTGTCTGGTAAATCCTTGCGGATGGAATGCTGGAAATCAGTATTCCAACCCCATCCCACCGCACCGGGAATATGTCCGGAATTGAAATTACTCGTGTCATAGCCTACTTCGACAAAACGGACTTTGGGTGCAGTAAGGTGCTCTGCGACCCATTGCGTGTCTACCAGGACTTCAGGATGAGCATAAGCTGACATACCACCTCCAGGAAGGTGTAAGGACCTTCCCTTTCTCAATCCCGCAGCGAGTGATCAGTTCCAGCCGCGGCGTTGCTTGTGCCCCACGGATCATTTACTGCGTAGAATACCGTTGGTATAGGAAAAGGATATTCTCTTTGTAAAAATTGGGGAATAACCAGGTGAGATACTTGTCAGGGACGGGCAAGCTGGCAATGTGCTCCCGGCTGGCTCCGTCCTGGATGGCATGTCGAACAAGTGCATTCATTTCATGGATGTAATCGATTATGGCATCCACATCAATCATTCCCCCGGGGTTACCATGCCCTCCCACCAGAACTTCAGCCCCCAGTTCTTTGATGAAGTCCATCGTCTGCAGTAGTTCCTCCGGATCGCCATCCTCCAAATAGGTGTGAGCCTTAACAAAAAGCAGGTCGCTCAGGAAAGCCACCTGGTCATCCGGCAGGTACAGGATGGCATCGCTGGCGGTATGACCGCCGCGCTCGATCAATCTGGCCCGGCGCTTCGTGCCCGTGAATTCAATTTCATCCCGGAAGATTACATTGGGCACGCGGGATGGAAGTAAAGATATGGTGTTGAGAATGGCCTGGTAATATACGACAAAATACTTTGCATGTGCCCGCTCATTTTCATTGCGCGCATTTTCCAACCGGTCTTGTGTTTCTCCCAATTCTTTCAGGATGGTTGGCTGGTACGAAGGGTCCAGTTTTGATTCCCTTGCGGCGATGAGGTCGCGCGTCCTGCCGGTGGAAATAATATCCGTTTCCTTCGGGACAGCCAGGTTTCCCCAGGTGTGGTCGTTGTGGTAATGGCTGTTTATAACTAGGTGGGTTGGGCGACCGGTTAGGGTTTGGGCTGCAGCCAGCAGGTCCCGGGATGCCAGGGGAGAGATGAAAGTATCATAAATCAACGTTCGGTCGCCAATGTCGATGATTCCAGCGTTACTTTGTGCCCAGCCATTGGGCGCATGGATGGCGGCGAAGATTCCCTCACCGAGCTCATGCAGTTTGAAATGTTGTGAAGTTGGAAGCTGGACCAAATCGATAGCATCCTTTCTCAAAAACGCCTTGACTGGTTACGTTTCTTTGTTAATAAGAGTAACGAAACTGCTCAATTATCTTGGTTATGAAGTCATTCTTGGATATTCTCCGGTCATGGATACACTCTCCCTCAAACGATCACTTTCTGCCGGGGATGTAGCGCAATAAAGATGAGATTAGTGTACAACTTCTGAAGGAAATTACAATTTCGGGAATATTTTCACAAAGATGACTTAACGCGATTTCCCCGGTAAAAAAACCGCCAACTGAATGTTGGCGGTTTGCACGATATTATCCTGGTGGTACTCTTGAGGTTATTTTGACCAGTACTACCCAACTACACTGCGATCAGCTCTCCCTCGCTTAGCTTTTCCTTTTCTTTTCCTTTGCGCAGGATCCACGCCTCCCCGCGTACCAGGGTCACCTTCTTCGCTTCCACCCGCACATATCCCCCATCTGCCAGGAGGATGACCGGGTTTTCATGAAAGACATGATATTCCCTGACCCATTCGTCCGCCTCGAGCCGGATAATTTCATCCTCCGCGTAATGGACATAAAAGTTGAATGGCGTGACCTTCAACCCGGAAAAATATGAAGTTCCCACCAGGTTCATATCTGCGCTGGTGAGAATATTCGGTCCGCATAATACGGTCCCTGCACTAAAAGCCACCAGCGGAAACCCGGCGCGCACTTTCCTTTGCAGGGTATCCATCAATTTACTGAGATGGAGGCGGTGGTTGAGCAGAAATGTGTTTCCCCCGGGGATGTAGACCAGTGCCGCGCCTCGCAAGGTTGCTTCCATATCCGGGAGGGTCATCATCTCGGTGTTGATCGTCTCCACGCGCGCCAGGCCGTGGAACGCTTTTTCGGTAAGAGCCAGCCAGCTATCGCCAAGAGAGGCAGCCGGGAGATAAGCGACGACCGGTCTCTCCTTCCCTTCCAGGTATGGGCGGCTGGCTTCGACGATATAGCGGATGTCGTTTTTGCCTGGGGTGGAGAAAAGGTGCAAGTTCATTTTTCCAACTTATTTCCTGAAGTTCTCTGCCTGCCATAAAAAAATCAGGGGTTTATCTGCACTGTCGTTCCCACCTCGGCCCAGTCGTAAAGCGCCTGGGCTTCCGGCACCCCCAGCACCACGCAGCCGAAAGAGACGGGTGTACCCAGCGCGTCGCTCCATATGCTTTCGCCATTTGGAAGGACCGGCAGGGAATGGAAGCCATTCTCCAGGCTGCCGATATAATAGATCCCCATCCAGTTCGGCATCCAGAAGTTCCAGATATCGCTGTAAGCCTTGGGGATTTTGTCGAGGATGTGGAAGCTGCCGGTGCTCGTGTTGCTTCCCGTCGACACGACAAAAGTGGCGATGAGCGTACCATCCTGGTACGCATACAGTCGCTGTTCCTGGAGGGACACGGTGATGAGTTTTTCGCCGCCTTCCGGGA
>JADGQC010000050.1 GCA_017882125.1 Anaerolineales bacterium | reverse complement strand
GTAATTGTTGGTCATTATTGGGTTAATATAAAGACAAACGGCATACAAATCAAATAGTATTTATAGGTAAGTCTGTAACACCAATAATTGGCATATATTAGGAACTGACGGGCCTGATCATTTACCCTGGATTGTCCAGAAATCAGTTTTTGTAATTATTCCAGCAAGCTATAAGCAAGTCTTTTCACCGATGATCAGGATCAACTTAAAATTAAAACCAGATTGGATATTTGATTATTCTAATTCCCATCACTTTCTCCAAATTTTGGAGAAATGACAAAAGTTATCAATTTCAGGGAAACCATCGTAATGTTTTTAGCGCAGGTTGAAGAGGCATCGGAATCATGAATTTGGAACCTGAATTCAAATTTCGCGTGCATTGCACTTCATTGCTACAGCGCTGAGAATACGGTTGGCTTCTGTATGATGCGTACGGGAATACCGAAACAGCGCTTTTTTAAGGCCAGCTATTTAATTGTATGAATTAAACCCCTAAAAACGGATACTAAAAGAAAGCACCTCGTGTGATAATTGAGCACAGGAGGTGCTTTCTTATCTGTCCTGGCCGTTTCGATTAGAATGATGTCCGATGAAGAAGCGGATCTTATGAGTGGCGAGATAACTTCCCAAGGGTTATAGAAAGCATCCATTCATAAATAGTGAAATATATTTGGATTAAGTACGTGAAAATTATGATTCGACAAACCGGGCAAGAACTGCATGCCCTGCTCATCTTCGGCCTCCTGATCGGTTCGCTGGGGCTGGGACCGGTATCCCCGGCAGCCGCACAGTCGGGAGCAGCCGGGATTGCGGGGGTATGGGAGGTGACGGTGGAAGGGAAGTACTTTTTCGATGGGAGCCTGGACCACGCGGTGTGTCTGAGGATGCCGTAAAGAAATGCCCCAGCCGTGCTTTCGGGACGGGTAGGGCTGGTTTCGGGGGCAATGTGCTCTACAAGAATAATATCGCCTGGCGCTTGCTAGGACTTCCTGGTTCCTTCAAATATTGCCCCGGCTGCCGTTGGGTCAAAACCCTCCGGCCACCTGGTATTTTGATCGTATTTTGCGCCCTTCAGGACAGCCCCATTCAGGTCAGCCCCGCTCAGATCAGCCTTGCTCAAGTCAGCTCTGTCCAGGCCGGCCCCGCCTAAATTAGCCTGGTTCAGATTGGCCCCGTTCAGGCGAGCACCCCAAAGGAGGGCTTTGGTCAGGTTGGCCCCGGTCAAGTTAGCAGAACCCAGGTCAGCTCCCACCAGGTAAGCCCCCTGCAGGTTGGAACCGCTCAGGTCCGCCCCGCCCAGGTCAACGTTTGCCAGGTCCAGCGGGCCGGGTTGTTTCAGGATTGAATTAAGCTGCTCTTTTGTATATTGCATATCCAGGCACCTTCAGGCCTTAATCGAGCCGAACCAGGTCTGCCACTCAAAGATTTTGAATTTTAAAATATCCCGACGGGATCAACGGCTGATACGTTAAATTTACCAATTTAAAGCCATCCGGTTTTACCCCAATCGGTTTTGGGCTGGTCATTTGACCAATGAACAAGAGTACATCTTGAACATGCGTACCACATTTGCCCAGGGCGTTTAAGACATACTCCAAATTCTGTGCCAGGCGGCTATCAACCGGTGCCAGTTTGTTACCCGGAAACAGAGTCTGAAATGCGGTTTCCTGTTGTTCAACAAACGTGATCCAATCATTCGGCTGACTCATCTGCCAGGTTTTCAGATACCAGCGCATGATCTCATGCCGGGCAGAATGGGCGGCATTGAGGGTGATCCAGTAATTACCGGTCTTGGGGGCCAAATCCCATTTGCTATCGACCAGATAGACGGCTTGAGGAGTTCCCAGGATCGCATCGAATTCACCAAATTCGGCGCTCAATTGCCCATTATTAGCATGAGAACCGATCCTACCCCGTCGACCAAAGCTTGGACGGTAAATAACGATCGTGGAAGATGGGTAACTTTTATCACCCAGAGCCCGTAATATCTCGTCCAGCTTTGAGGTGATCGCCCAATATGTGAGTGCGTCTTCACCATAGCCGATTATTTGACTCATCAAGACTCCGATCCCAAGTATTTGGGCCAGCAAACTAATTGTAAAGCATTTCGATGGAAAAGCAGCAGCGACCCTGCCTTATCAGCTTGACACCAATTGCACGGATTGCTTCGTCCAAGATGATTCGCTCTACTGGAGCCGGTCCTGGGCTGCCCATCTATTGGCCATTCCGAGCAAAAATAGCAAATGAACCCGGAGAACAGATAGAAGTCTTGATCATGTTAGCGCTCATATCCAAAGAGGGCAAAGGGAGGTTACACACTGTTTCAACTTTTTCCCAATCGCTGCCCGTCCACGTGTAAAGCGCCAGTGTGTCCGGGTTTTGAGATGAGGCAAACTTGATTGTCACCGAAACAGGTGCATTGAAGGTAAATCTCTTGAATCCTTCCATTTGATCCCCAAGACCTGCAAGCAGATCGAAGGCATCGCCATTGTAAACAAGAGTTGGTGGATAAATGGATGACAGCCCGGGAATAAGCATAACTCTGGCAGGCTGTAAAGTCGCATCTTTTGGAAAATCCAGCCAAATTTCTGTGCCTGTTTCAATTGCGTAAATCAGACTTGCTTCAATTCCAGGGAACAGGCGGATAGAGAATGATTCTATGAAAGGAATCTTTGTCGGGTACGGCGTGGGAGGAAAAGGTGTGTAGGTTGGAAATGGCGTATAAGTTGGATAGGCTGTCTGAGTAGGCACGGCCGCCTGTGTTTTTCCCATGGGGGTCTGGACGGCCTGGGGTGACGGTGCGCAAGCAGCCAATAGGATTATAGATAACCATGTGAGTATGATATTGCGATTGACCTTCATATTGTCTCCCTATTTGAATAACCAATCAAAACAAGTTCCAGATCGACTTTATCGGCCAGAGCAAACGGAATTGAGAAGTACCCGGATTTTTTTATCCAGGTTATTCATTTGAAAACACTAAAATTGCCCCAGCTTTCTCAGGGTCAAAACCGATAGGCCATATTGTATTTTTCGTATATTTCGCCCCTTTGAAGTCAGGCTCGCTCGTATACGAAACCGCGCCCAGGTTGGCCTCACTTAGGTTAGCCCCACTCAGGTCAGCCTCTTTCAGGTCGGTTCCAGTCAGGTTGGTATATTCCAAGTCAGCATGGGTCAGGTCAGCCGTACGCAGATTAGCCGAGCCCAGGTCAGCTCTCTTGAGATTGGCTCCACGCAGCTGAGCTCCGATCAGTTTAGCAGCCCCCAACAAAGCCTCACGCAAGTCAGCTTCGTCCAGATTAGCCGCGTTCAGGGTAGCATTCTCCAGGACAGCCCAGCGCAAGTCAGCCCGGGTCAGGTTTGCGCTGTACAGGTTTGCCCCGCCCAGGTTAGCCCCACTCAGGTTGGCCTCTTTCAGGTCTGCCCCAACCAACCATAATTGGCCTGGTCGGTTAATTAGGTCATATAGTTCTTTCTTCGTAAATTCCATTTCCTGGTACCTCCCATGCCTTTATCGATCTTAAATATGGGCGCTTATTTCTTACCCCTGGGGTTTAGACTGGCCATAATTTTCCACAATGCTTTGATATATTTCCTGCTCAGAGGGTGCCATGCTGACAATTTGAACGCCTAGAATATATTCGTGCGGTGTGATGGGGTCGGGTTGGCTCCACTTAGCCCGGGCAACAAAAACAATGTAGCGCTTGTCTTTTTCCTCAATCGCATATTCCAGGCGCAGGGTGTAATCTTTATCAACCGTCAGATTCTTTGGGCTCTCCAGCCTGAAGCCCCCCAGGCTGATTTCGGTAAGGTACCCTATTATTTCTTCCGTGTCATGATCTGTGACACGCATGTAAACCCCTTTGTTATGTCGTTCATTCTTTCTTCTTTCAGTTAACATGCCCTCTCCTTTCATTTAGGAAAAAAAGATATTGAGAGGAACCCGGCCTATTGTCCAATACAAAAATAAAATATGTGCACCAGCAACAACAACCTTCCCTGCTTCATGAATCATCATTTCACCACTTGTGTTTGAACACGCCGTAATTTTTCACAATGCTTTGATATATTTCCAGCTCGGGTGGTGATATGGTGACAATCTGAAAACCTACGATATATTCATTCGGGGTGATAGGGTCGAGTTTGCTCCACCTGGCCCGGGCGATAAAAACGATAAAGGGTTTTTCTACGACCTCAGAGGTATATTCCAGGCGCAGGACGTAATCTTTTTTGACCGTCAGGATCTTGGGGGTATCAAGTTTGAAACCTCGCTGGCTGACATCGGTAATGTACCCTAGAAGTTCATGCGTATTATTATCTGTGACACGCATGTAAAATCCATGTTCATGCCGTTCATCACTTCTATTTTCATTTTTCATGCACTATCCTTTCACAACGGATATAGGGATTGAGAAGTACCTGGCTTCTTGTCCAATATGTAAAAAAGTTGTTCACCGATATTATCGGATCACTCCTGGCAAATCTCTACGAAAGCGGCGCACCCTCATAAGCTTTGAGGATGTGGTCCATTTCCGCATTCACGGCCTCATCAATGCGCTGACGTTTCCCGTCAGCGGCAAACCATGCCAGCGTGCGGCGGATGCCATCCCGGAAGGGGATGACAGCCTGGAAGCCGGGTACGAACGACTTGATCTTGGTGTTGTCAAACACAGCGCTCCAGGTCTTATCACCCAGCAAAGTCCCGGACAACTGCGGCGCAACCCTGGCAATAAAGTCAGAGGGGATATGCACGATCCGAGGCTCGACTCCCAATGCCCCGGCAATGGTCCGATAGATCTGATCCCAGGTCAGCACTTCATCGGAGGTGATATGGAAGGCGTGACCCAACGTCTGCGGATTCCCAAGCAGGCCCAGGAACCCGCGCGCAAAGTCGTCCGAATGGGTCACCACCCATAACGATGAGCCGTCGCCATGAACGATAATCGGCAGGCCTTTTTTCAGCCGATCGGCAAGGGTATAGCAGCCCCACCCGCCGATGGCGATGGGGAAATTGGGATCATACGTCAGGGACGGACGCACAATGGTGACGGGAAAACCTTCTTCACGGTACGCGGTCAGCAGACGTTCTTCGCAGGCGATCTTGTTTTGGGAGTACTGCCAGTATGGGTTGTACAATGGCGTGGACTCGGTAATGAGATAATTAACCGGCGGTTTTTGATACGCGGAGGCCGAGCTGATGAAAACAAACTGCCGGGTCCGGCCGCGGAAGAGAGACAGGTCACGCTCGATGTCCTCCGGAGTATAAGCAATCCAGTCGACGACGACATCAAATTCCAGGTCCTGCAAAACTTTACGAGCGTCTTCCAATTGATGCACATCGGCAGTCAGGCGGTTACTACCGGGCAGGACGGCAGGGTGCGAGCCGCGATTAAGGTGATAAAGCTCAATCCCTTTGGCGATGGCCTGTTTGCTGACCGCCGTGCTGATGATGCCGGTGCCTCCAATAAACAGAACTTTCATTAATGTGTTATCCTTTCGTCAGGGTACCCTGGCTGCCGGTCACTCCACGTTGTGGGGCAGGGCGCCTGGGAGACTGGTGGGATTGCTCTTGTATTATCGCGCTTTTCCGCCAATATTGAGCATATTTAGGCAACGGGTTAAGTTTATCAAAAATAATTTTTTCGGTTTACGGGTATAATGCGTTTTCTTTAGTGAAAGGAGTAACTATCCATGAAACATCCTGGAAAATTGACCATTTTGATCATCGTTGCTGCCGTGGGCAGCCTGGCATTGAGCGCCTGCGGGAGCAGCGCTGCCATTGGCACCCCCACCGCTGCGGCGATCGAGACCTCGGCGGTCGGCACCTTCGCGGCCGGGCTGACCCAAACCTCCCTGGCCCTGCCGACCGTCACACCCACTGCCACCCCAACCTTTACGCCCACCACAACCGCCACGAGCAGCACGCCGCTCGCAACCATGACCGGGGCTGTGACAGCAATCAGCTCCTGTTACGGGTTGACCCTGATCAGCGACGTGACCATCCCGGACAACACTGCCATGAATCCCGGTCAGACCTTTACCAAGACCTGGCAGGTCAAGAACACCGGCACCTGTAACTGGGACGCGGGTTTCAAGTTCGTATTTATCAGCGGGGACTCGATGGGCGGGATCCCATTGGTACTGGTTACCCCTGTCAGCCCGGGCGCGCAAATGGAGGTTTCCATCGCCATGACGGCTCCCAGCAAAGCCGGCGCGGTGCGCGGTCACTGGCGCATGTCCACGGCCAGCGGAACGTTATTCGGCGCGGACGTGTTCGTGGCGATCATCGTGGGCAGTTCCACGAGCACTCCCATGGCAACGGCTATTGCAAGCACGGGCCCGGCCACCGCGACTGCAACCTTTACGCCAACCAGCACTCCTTAAGATCAGCAAAGCTGAACAGGATCAAAGAGAAACCGTGATGGTGATCACCGTCACGGTTTTTTAATTGGGACGACGCGGCAGGGAAACGCGTTTCGGCTCTGGCAATATATTACTAACACTCTTTATCCCCATTGCTGATCCTGAGGTCGTCTGCTTTATTGGGGATGACGCACAGGAACTCAAAGTCCCCGTCCCCGTTGTTCTGGTACCAGTGCGGCGCGCCTTCGGGGATAAAGACCACGTCCCCGGCCTTGACCTGGTAGGTTTGATTGTTGATGCCGACACTGGCGTGTCCCTTAAGCACATATTGCTCGTGCTCCACGGTATTGGTATGGCGGGGCATCCCGCCGCCGCGCTGGATCACGAAGCGACGCATGGCGAAGTTGGGGCCTTCCTGTGAGGAGATGAGCACCTGGATGGTGGTCATGTTTCCGCTCTTTACGGGTTCTGATTCCACTTCATTGACATGTTTTACTCGCATGGCTGCTCCATTTGATACCGATAAATCCAGATGGTAATTATAATCCTGACACATACATCCCCAAATCAGACCCGCAACCAGCGGGGCATCGCCCTGGCTGCGCTCATCATCGTCGGCGGGGGGGTCCTGCTGGGTGTGCTGCTTCTGAGAAACCGACCGGCTGCAACTCCCGGGTTAGGAACGCAGGTTAATATCCCCGGGGCAACCATTTCTGGGGGGAATGTCAATCTTCCAAATGCCATTACGATCGACCCCAATGCCACCCAACTGGTTGAAGTGGGAGCCGCATATTGCGTTGCCCTGGTACCGGATGGCTGGAGCTTCGCCTCCGAGGCGCCTTACACAGGCGCAGACATTTTCTCTCCAGACAAGCGCATCCATGCCGCCTGGAGTATCACCGCCCTAAAAAACGCCCTTTACCCAACCGATGAATCGGCTTTGAATGGCCTGATGAATGCGGTGTACCCGGGCTTTACCCTGACAAGCCCGAAAAAGGATTTAGGGATTGGATTTATTACGCGGGAATTCAGCACCGGGTCGGGGCAAAAAGGCCAGCTTTTTTATATCTATTATGGTTTTGACCCCAATAATTCCATTATCTCCATCTACTTCGCTGCGACCGATGCGGACCTTTGGACGACCCAGGGGGGCAGTGGCCATATCTTCTGCCATCTCGATCCGCTGTGTCACCCAGCTGCGCCCGTCGACGGCAAGCCTGGACCTCGGGGCGGCGAACCCTTCCGATCCAAACGCCAACCCGGATGTGATCCTCTCAGCCAGTTGGACCCATGCGATCATGGACTATAAAAATGTTTACTCCCCCGCGCTTGGCGAACATTATTTGGTGCGCTTGGATTCGTTGTGGGCCGACGGTCCCGCGGGCAGCGGGTATTATCGCCAACTGCCAGAGGGCGGGTACGAGCAGCTCGTGGATGGTTTTGGGGAGTATTAGGGGATTGAATTTGAAGGGGCGAATCATAAATCGCCACTATAGACACAATAATAAATAGAACAAACGTTCTTTAATAATACAACAATAAAAGGGGGCCGGAGAGGCTCCCTTTTGCTCCTTTCGGAAGTACGCGGAAACCATTTCAATGCCCTTCCTGTCCCGAAGGGACAGGGCTTTTAATTAAGGCATTGTTCGCAATCGCCGCGACGCGGCGGTCAATGGTTTCTTGGCAACAAGGGTGACCTTGTTGCTCGAGCTGGGGGTATAGACGTGAGTGACCTCCCACCCCTCCAATCCCCATTCGTTCAAGGTGGCTTCGATATTTTCGTCCCTAGTGCCAAAGGTGCTGCCGATGGTCAGGACACGGTATTCCCATTGGATGGTTTGGTCGGACATAACAATCTCCCATTCTCTGATTTAGCGTTTCACGTGAAACAAAGAGCACCAAAATAATGACTACATATAACTAATGAGCAACGACTAAAGTCGTTACTACGTAACCCTTGTTTACACTTCCTGGCGGCGGAAGACGAGGCAGGCAGCCAGAAGGGCAGCCAGGATGATGCCCAGGCTGATCCACAGAGCAGGCCAGGCAGTATCGGTTCCCTTCAATACCAGGGAGGCGCCCCAACTGAACAGTCGACCCGGGAAGTAATCTCCGATGGTCGGCAGCGCACCGATCCCGCCGATGACGATCAGGGACAGGAACGCCAGTCCCACCGCGATGCCGTTGCTGCGGGCAATGGTGCTGCCAAGCAGGGAGAGCGCCATATAGACCAGGAAGACGACCAGCATCAGCCCGTTAAGGGCCAGGAAGGGTCCCCAGGCAATCGGTTCGAACAGGATGTAGGTGTAGTACCAGCAGCCCAGGGCTGCGACAGCCAGGCTGACGACAAAGGCCACCGTCATGGAGGCAAACTTTGCCAGCAGGAAGGTGGTGCGCGAGACCGGGCGGGTGAGGAAGAAGGCGGCGGTACCGCGTTCCTTCTCCTGGACAACGACACCCATGGTCATCAGCAGCGCCAGCAGCACGCCAAACTGGCTCATGTTCTTGATGTACTGTCCCATCGCATCTGCCACAGTGGGGGTGGGGAAGAAGGCCTGGATGCCACCCGGCACGCCCGGGATGGCTTTGAGCAGTTCGGGGGTGAACTTTGCCAGGGCGGGTGACGACAGACCGAAAGCGACGAAGACAGCGGCGACGATCAGGAAGCGGTAAGTGCGTCCCTGCTCGAGCATTTCCTTGCGAAAAACGGTAATGAAGTTCATGAGACACTCTCCGACCCGACCAGCTGCAGGAAAACGTCTTCCAGCGATGGGCGGATCTCTTCGTAACGGTTCAATACGAGCCCGGCGCCGACGGCTCCGACCAGCAAGGCAGCCTTGGCGGTCTTCACATCCTTGACAAGGATGCGCAGGGTCCCATTCTGGGACGTGACCGAGGTCACCCAGGGCAGGCGCTTCAGGGACTCGCCCCAGTTCGCCAAAGCGGGACGGTCGTCCGCTTCGACCTCGAAGGCGGGCACAGCGTAACGCTCCAGCAGGGCTTCGCGCGGCGACTGGACCAGCATTTTCCCTTTCGCGATGATCCCCACCATGTCACAGACGCGCTCCACGTCCGCCAGGATGTGGGTGGACATGACCACAGTAGCCTGGCCGCGCAGGTTCTCGATCAGGTCGAGCACCTCCTTGCGCCCGGCGGGGTCGAGGGCGCTGGCAGGCTCGTCCAGGAAGAGCACTTCGGGGTGATGGATGAGGGCGGCGGCGACGCCCAGGCGCTGGCGCATGCCGCGGCTGAAACCGCCGATGCGGCGTTTCGACACATCTTCCATGCGCACCAGGGCCAGCAGTTCCTTCGAGCGGGACTTGCGTGCGGAGGTGGACAGCCCATACAGCCGCCCGAGGTAATCGAGGAACTCCAGTGGTGTCATCCAGGTGTAGAAGGCGGGCTCCTCAGGCAGGTGCCCGATCTTGCGCGGCAGGGCATTCCCGGCGTGCAGGACGTCCACGCCCGCCACCTGGGCCTTGCCGGAAGTGGGGCGCGCCAGCCCGGTGAGGATGCGCAGGGTGGTGGTCTTGCCGGCGCCGTTCGGACCGAGGAAGCCGTACACCGTACCGGCTGCCACGTCCAGGTCCAGGCCATCGAGGGCATGCACCGCGCCGTAGTGTTTGGTCATATTTTCAACATGAACAGTGCTCACGAGATTCTCCAATTCTTTTATTGTTTTGTAGTAACGACTTAAGTCGTTACTACTCGTCTTTGCGCCCAACGACGAAATACACGATGGGACCGATGAAGTTGACCAGTATGATGATGATCGCCCACAGCCACTTGGGTCCGCGCGTATGTTCACGCTTGACGAGGTCAATCAGGGCGATAACGATCAGGACCAGCTCGATGATCAGCACCGGGATCAGGTACGGGATGAATTGCATTAGTTTATCGAGGTTCATTTCATTTTCCTTTCAGAATTATGATGGCGGTCCGGCAAATGCGCATCCCTGGAAATAGGATGCCAGCTTAGTCTATAAGCATTTCAAATTTCCATGCACTGTCATTAGGCCGGTTTCAACCTGACCGAATGGATGGGCTTGGATTATACGTTCCACGTGAAACAAAATCTGCCTACGGGACCGGGGTACTGGGCAGTGATATGGAGTCGAAGTACAACCCCTCGACCTCGCGGCTGGCGATAAAGAAGGCAACCGACACAGTCACGGTCTCCAGTTCGAATTTGCACGGCAGGCGGTAGACGGCATACCTGGTGTTGTTCGAGAGCTCGATCGGCGCGCCGCCACAAGAGATGTAATTGCCGCTGGTCTTCTTGAGCAGATCAGCCATGTTCAAGAACTGCGCTTCGGAAAAAGCTTTTACCATTACGGCGCTCATGTTTTTTGTTGCGCTGGTATAGTCGCCGGCGTTGAAAGCCATCAGAATACTGTCCACCACCTGGAGCACCTGGTCGTCCGGGAGGGACGACGGCAGGGGAGCCGCACAGCCGTTGAGCAGCAGGGCCGCTGCCAGGGAAAGGGTCAACAGGGCGGATGGAATTTTTTTATCCATTGGCGGGCGTGGGCGTCTTTTTCCCGACGTTGCGCAGGTTGGTCGAGTCGAAGAACAGGCCTTCGACCTGGGTTCCTCCGGTCTTGATGGTAACGGTCACGATGACGGGTTCCAGTTCGAAGCTGCAGGAGAACCGGTAGACCGCGTAGCCCTGGCTGTTCGAGAGCTGGGGCGTTGTCTTACACGAGACGTATTTGCCGCTGACATTCTGGAGCATGGTCTTCAGGTCCGTGAACTGCGCCTCGGGGATGGCGGTCAGCATGGACTGGCTGAAATCCCGGCTGAACCCCGGGTAGTCACCGGCGTTGATCGCCGTCAGGAGGTTGACCATCACTCCCACGACCTGCTCGTTGGACAGGGAAGCCGGCTTGGGAGGCTGGCAGCCTGTTAGCAATAACGCGGCGACCAGGGCGAGGGTCAGCAGGGTGGTTGGAGTTTTCCTTTTCATCGTCATCATTCCTAATCATTGTATCTGATTCGTACGCACGATATCGATTATCTAAATGATGGATTTGAACCCAATTGAATTTACCTGATTTTTTTCCGCGGCCGGCAGTTCATTTTGCAGATGAAGGGTCCAACCTGCCGGTCCGCGGAGCGTTTGTTTAACGATTACTCCTTTTCTTTGGGCGCGTTCAGCTGCGCGAGCGAAACCATGCCGCTCAGTCCGCCCAGGTTCATCGTGTCGATGGCTGAGCTGGGGACGATGACCAATGCGCCTTTTTCCTTGAGCCCTTCGAAGAGCATATTCATGGCGCGCAAGTGCAGGGCGGTGGGGTTGTGGATGTAGGCTTTGGAGGCCTCGGCGAAGGAAGCAGCAATCTGCTCCTCGGACTCGCCCAGGATGATGCGCGACTGGCGTTCACGTTCGGCCTGCGCCTGGCGTGACATTGCATTTTCCAGGTCGGGCGGGATGATCACATCGCGGATCTCCACGGACTGGACGGTGATGCCCCAGGGAGTGGTGCGCTCGTCGATGATCTTCTGCAGGTCGGAGTCCATCTTGGCGCGTCCGACCAGGATGTCGGCCAGGACGCTTTGCCCGATGATCTCGCGCAGAGCGGTCTGGGCAGCCCAGCCGATGGCGGCGCGATAATCTGCAACCTCGAGGGCGGCCTTCTCGGCATCCCAGACCACCCAGAACAGGACTGCATCCACGTCCACCGGGACGGTATCCTTGGTGAGGGTCTTCTCGGCTGAGAAGGGCGTGACCATAACGCGGTGGTCGATCCAGTTGGCGAGGGTATCCACAAACGGCACCAGGAAAAAGAGGCCCGGTCCGGCCAGCTTATGGAATCTGCCCAGGCGCAGGATGACGGCCTTTTCCCACTGCGAGGCGATCTTCATCCAGAACAAAAAGTATGAGCCGAGCAGGATCCAGGCCACGGTCCAGGTGCCGATCACGTTATCGCTGATCCCCGGGCGCTGGATCATCGTGATTACGCCGACAATCAGCGCCAGCATGCAGAGGGCGAACATAAATGCAGCTGCGCTGGGAATGTGCTGGTCGGGCTTCAGGGTGCCCTGCTGTCGCAGGCTTAGATCTTTAATATCTTTGATTCTCATAGCAATCTCCTTTTATTCAACATCAGGTTCAGGGTCGGGCAGGTGACCGGTTTGCTGCCAAATAGTCACCTTATCCTTCATTATTTCAGACAACTCCTCGGACGAGGCACCCAGCCGGTTTGCATCCGCCAGGTAGCGCTGGGTGAGGGCTACCAATGCTTTTTGGCGGATCTTTTCGGAGACCTCGGGCGGTGAGATCTCCATCACGTAGGTGCCGCGTCCCTGCTGGGTGGAAATGATGCCGACTTCGTCGAGGATGCGGTAGGCGCGGGCGATCGTGTTGAAATTGACGCGCAGCTCGAGAGCGAGGGAGCGGACAGTGGGGAGCTGGGAGCCGAGGGGAAGCGAGCCGCCGGCGATGCGTTCTTTTATTCGCTCCACCACCTGGAGGTAGATTGGTATACCGGAACGAAAATCGATTTCGAGGTTCATAGGAAGGATTGTATCATTGTCTCATTGTATAATTGTATCATTGTACTAATTGTATACAATTTTGTAGTTTTGTCAAGAGGTTCTGACAAAATATGATGAGATTTATGAACAAGATGGTCCAATTCTCCGCCTCACTTGCCTCCCAATTGCATATACCCATCGGTATTCGTCTGGCAAGATGAAGATTCAATATTTAAGAAAACCAAACAAAAAACTGCCGCGATGCGGCGAAACAATCATTTGTTGCCCTGCCTCCTTTCCTTGTGGGTAAGTTTCGTAATCCCGCAGGGAAGGAAAAAGATTGAACCGAGGTGAATAAGGCCATGATGGGACAATGTCCTATTTTTCGAGAGCTTTCTCCTGCAAAGCGGAGGCGGAATTCGAAGTCGGATACAAAAGGTTGTATTTTTAAAACCCTCTGGCAAAAATAAGTGCCGTACCGCGGCGAAATGGAGGGGGTATTTTCGACACGGAACGCTACAATGGCATTGTTTCATGGAGATCCAGATGACCGATTAAGGGGACACTCGATTCACTATGACCCAAGCCGCGATCAGAAGGATAGCAAAGGTCGTTTGAATCGGAAGCGGTGGTAAAATTTGAACGCGTATCATTTTACAAGGAGGTTTATTATGGAACAACAAACCGGTACTTTCACCGTAAAAAAGGGCCTGGCCCAAATGCTTAAGGGCGGCGTGATCATGGACGTGGTCACACCGGAACATGCGAAGATCGCGGAAGAGGCGGGGGCGTGCGCGGTCATGGCGCTGGAACGCGTCCCGGCGGATATCCGCGCGGAGGGCGGCGTGGCACGCATGTCGGACCCGGATCTGATCCTCCGAATCATGGACACGGTCACCATCCCGGTCATGGCCAAATGCCGGATCGGTCATTTCGTGGAAGCGCAGATCCTGGAAGCCATCGGGGTGGACTACATCGACGAGTCAGAGGTGCTGACCCCGGCGGATGAAGAGAACCACATCCTGAAGCATAACTTCAAGGTGCCGTTCGTGTGCGGATGCCGCAACCTGGGCGAAGCCCTGCGGAGGGTGGGCGAGGGGGCAGCCATGATCCGCACCAAGGGCGAGGCCGGGACCGGAGACGTGGTGGAGGCCGTGCGGCATGCCCGGGCAGTGCTGGGAGAGATCCGGCGCCTGACGACGATGGCGGACGAGGAATTAATGGCGTACGCCAAGAGCCTGGGCGCACCCTACGAACTGGTCAAAGAGACAAAGGAACTGGGACGGATGCCGGTGGTCAATTTCGCGGCAGGCGGCGTTGCCACCCCGGCGGATGCAGCCCTGATGATGCAGCTGGGCGTGGACGGCGTGTTCGTGGGATCGGGTATCTTCAAATCGGGCGACCCGGCGCGGCGCGCGGCAGCCATCGTCAAGGCAGTGACCCACTACAACGACGCCTCCATCCTGGCGGAAGTCAGCAAGAACCTGGGCGAGGCCATGGTGGGACGCAGCGTATCCGTGATGCCCGAAGTGGAGAAAATGGCCGGTCGAGGCTGGTAACAGGGTTCGAGGCCAACACACCCGTGCGGGACAACGTCCCTTTATCGTGAATCATTAGCGAATTAAAAAGAAGCTCCCAGACAGGGGACAGCGAACCTTAAAGGAGAGCACGTCCCCTTAAAAGTGCAATCATGAAAATTGGTGTATTAGCCATCCAGGGCGATTTTGCCGAACACATCGTCATGCTCAAGCGCCTGGGCGCTGAGACCGCAGAAGTGCGATTGCCGGACCAGCTCAGTGGGCTGGACGGTCTCATCATACCGGGCGGGGAATCCACCACGATCGGCAAGCTTGCCGAGGACTTCGGATTGCTGGAACCGCTGCGCAAATTTGGCAAGACCCATGCCATGTGGGGCACCTGCGCGGGGGCCATCTTCCTTTCGAAGGACGCCCGACGCAACCAGCCCCTGCTGGGGATCATGGACATCACCGTGGTGCGCAACGCCTTTGGGCGCCAGGTGGACTCGTTCGAGGCCGACCTCGACCTGCCTGAACTGGGCGCAGGCGGACCCTACCATGCCATTTTCATCCGCGCCCCGATCATCGAGTCGGTGCAAGGCAGCACAAAGATCATTGCCTCCCTGGCGGATGGGCGCATCATTGCTGCCAGGCAGGGGAAAATGCTGGCAACGTCGTTCCATCCGGAACTGACGCGGGATGCGCGCTTTCATCAGTATTTTCTTTCCTTTATAAAATGACCGTCCGATCGCTCGACTTCCTGGACCTGCCCTTCCTGTCCCACTCGCGGCGGAACGTCCTGCCGTTGTACAGCGCGCGCATGTTGACCCGCGGAAACCCGCTGGGGGCGAGGGCGATGCTCTCCTACCTGAACCCGCGCCGCCATATTTATACGGCGGTTGCAAGCGAGGATGGTCAATCTCTCATGGGACAGGTGATTTTAAAAGCAGACGAGACCTCCGCCAGGCTGACCTTCATGGCTCCCACGGAAAACGTTGACCGATTATCCCCGCTGCTGCTCGACCATCTGACGGCGCAGGCAGGGGAGTGGGGCGCGTTCCACCTGCTGGCGGAGGTGGATGAAAATTCCCCATTCTTCCGATCGCTGCG
>JADGQC010000195.1 GCA_017882125.1 Anaerolineales bacterium | reverse complement strand
GAAACCCGCAATCGCTGCACTGGAGCCATAAAACAAGTAGATCAACCCATCCCCAACCACGAAAAGGAGCACCAAAGCCCCCACTGCCAGGCGGATGTTGGTCTGCCGGATATATTTGCGCAGGTCACGCGACATTAATCAGATCCCTGCCGGACTGAAAAATATTTCCTGCGCAGCCGGTTTGACCAGGAGGTGGCCTGTTTCAGGTCTGGCAGGACTGCGTCCATGGCTTCCTCGCCCATCCGGACGACCTTGTGGACATCCACCTTGTCCAGCAAGCCGATCCCTACCACGTCCGGTCGAACGATTACCTCGGGCTGATCGAGTTTGAGACGCAATTCAGTTAATTTTCTCGACCCGATATCAGTCGCCTGGAGATAGATATTGAGAGCCTGTGTAAGCCGAAAACGGAAAAGTCGCTCAACAATGGGTGTCGGGATGCGTGTTGGAAAACGCAAAGAAAGCAAATCCCGTTCCTGCGTCAATAGCGGTGTGAGGACCACGGCAACGATTGGCAGGCCGGGTGCGAGGGAACGGGCCACGGAAACGGGCACCGGGTCGAGCACTGCGCCGTCCACCAGTTGGTGTTCCCCAATTTGCTGGGGAGGAAACACAGCCGGAACCGCACCCGAAGCAAGGACGGCATCCACAACACAGCCCTCGTTCAAAATTACTTCCCTGGCCGAATTAATATCCACCGCCACCACTGCGCAAGGAAGCCTGAGATTTTCAAATGTAAGAGTTCCCAATAATTCATCGAGTAATTTGGTTGCACCACTAAAGCCCAGGATGGAAGGGCCCTCATTCCCCGAACGTCCGAATAGTTTGGTCTGGTCCAACTTTTCAAACCTGGCTTCCATTTCATCCGGTGTATAACCAGCCGCGTAAAGGCACCCAATAATCCCTCCTGCACTCGTTCCAGCCACAGCTTTTATCTGATATCCCTCCTGCTCAAGACGTCTTATAACTCCAATATGAGAGTAACCCCTGGAACCTCCCCCTCCCAATGCCAACGCAATTTCCATTTTCGCCTTTCCTGCCATCATTCTTGATGTAGAATAATTATATCCCTTCACAGGAGCTTCCATGCCCGCAATCGAATCCAACGAGAGTTCCTCCCCAATTGTGACACGCGCCGTGGCTGCGGGTTTGGTCGGTGAATATTGCGACAATTATGAATTTCCAGGTTGGCAAAAATCCCTCCTGGGTATTCTGGGCGCCCTTCCCCAGGGGGTTGCAAAATTAGTGATCAGCCGCTTCGAATCCATCTCCGGTTTGTCTCCGGCTGTCCTGGATAATTTCTCGGTAGATCAGTTGATTCGCCAACGGCTGGACGACTACACGCATCTGACCGGAAAATTCCCTGCAATTTCGGTGGGAGCCGCACTCGGTGGAGCCACCACGTACTTGTCATTGGCAGTCGGCGGGCCATTTTTACCCCAGGCATTCGTTACCACCCTTAAACGCGGCTCTCTGACCGGTGATGTGAACGAATATTTGCATCGTTCCCTGGATGTGGCTCTGCGCCTTGCCGCCGAAAACCCCGGGCTCATGACCATCCAGCATTACGATCCGATCCACGACGGTTGGATGACGCGCTTTGTCAACCACCTTCGTTTCAAATTGATCGACCTCCCGCCGGCATATGCCGAATTTATCAAGTCCAGGCTGGAACCGGGTGGGGCGGTCGTCTATTTGGAAGGAGGAGCTTCCTGGTTGCGTTACCGGGTGGGACCGCGCAGTGTATTCCAGGTTGGCGGGTGGGGAGGGATTTCCGCCGAGGAGTTTTTGGAAGGCAGTGTTCGTATTCGGGAATACGCCCCACGCGCGGGTTTGAAAATATCGGATTGGAAGTTGAGTGGTTATCCCCTGGAACGGGGCCCGGAATCCGAGTGGGGTTCCGAGCCGGGGCTTGCAGCAGCATTGGAGTCCTTTTGCCGGCGTGAAGGATTTCGCTTTGTTCTCATCCCTATGCCCCACCCGAACGATTTTTCCCGGCTGGCATTTTATTCTGCCCTTAAGCTCCTGGAAAAAGAGGGACGCCAACCATCCGGTGTCATGGTGGAAATGTTCAGCCAGTTCGATGCAAATTCTGCCAGGCAAGCCGGCTTGTTGCCGTTGTGGTTGATCTTCAATACACAAGACAGCCTGCAATACTTGAAGAATATGCTGCCTCGTTTCCCTGTCGGGAAACCCGTGTTCTTCTCTCCGCTCGCGACCTTTTCGCTGACACCTGACATGGTGTCCTGGGAGGACTGGGAAATTGCCCTGGCAGGAATTAAGTGGATCAATATTGGCGCACGAGCTACTCACTACCCGGCAGACGCGCGTGCACTTGTGAAATGGGTCGAGCCGCTCCGAAAATGGGTGAAGGAAAACCGGCAGCCTGTTATTGGGCGCTTGTCGGCAGAGGAGCTATTAAAACTATGGCAGGAAATTTCCTAAATTCTGCTAATCCAATTATGCAGCTGGATTATGCTTGATAGATCAGTCATAATGACTATTGAACAACTCTTCCAGGAAGGAATTACCTGTTTCTATAGATTTGAAGGACCTGTTGTTAATCTGGCATGAATGATGAATGTTTTGGGGTTATTTATTCCCATTTCCATTTTTATTGATTTTTTTAAGCGCCTTCAGCAATTTATTCACATCCCGGTTGTTGTTATAGCCCTGGATGCTTATCCGGATCAGTTTGTGGTCGTTCCATCTCACTAACGGGATTTCTATTTGATATTCATCGTACAGCCGTGTTTTCAATGCATCGCAGTCAGTCATGAGTGGCAGGGGTACTGAGCAAAATTGCCTGTACCAACTTTCATTTGACAGGGGAGTTAATTCGAACAGCGCACAAATCTGCTCCTGCGCCTCCTTCACCAGTTCATGGCAGGCTTGGCGGACTTTCTCCCAATCATGCTCTTGCTGGAATTCGATTGCGGCAGGCACGGAGAGAAAACTGGCAATATCCCGGGTTCCAGTCCATTCAAACTGGTAGATAAACTTCAATGCACCTGGGATCTCCGCTTCGTACCCCCATGAAACCACGAGTGGTTTAAGTAAATGCTGGACCTCCGGCCTGGCAAACAAAAACCCAGCTCCTTTGGGTGCGCACAGCCATTTATGCAGGTTGCCACCGTAAAAATTAGCTCCAAGTTTATCCAACTGGAGCGGGATCTGCCCGGGAGCATGTGCACCGTCCACGACAGTTAATATCCCAGCCTGGCGGGCTCGCTTGATGACAGCTTCCACCGGGAAGATGAGTGCGGTCGGGCTGGTGATGTGGCTTAAGAAGATCACCCGGGTGTGGGGCGTGACCCCTTCCGCAGGGAGTTAACAAATGCATCCGTAGATGTTACCGGCACTGGGATGGGCTGGTTTATGTAAGTGAAACCCCGTTCCCTGGCCAGGAAGCGCCAGGTGCGGTCCAGCGCACCATACTCGTGGTCCGTGCCCAGGACTTCATCTCCTGGGCCGAGCTCCAGGGAGCGCGCCACGATGTTCAGGGACTCGCTTACATTGGTCGTGAATACAAGGTTACTCGCGTCTGTTCCCAAGTAGTCTGCCAGGGAAGTGCGTGCTGTCTGCATTAAATCGCTGAAGCGGCGCCCAAGGAACTCGACTGGCTGGCGTTCAAGTTCCCGCTGCCAGTGCTGGTATGCCTGGAAGACCGGGCGCGGGGTCGCCCCAAAGGAACCGTGATTTAGAAAGGTGACCGAAGGGTCCAGGAGAAATTGGCTGCGAAGTCCAAACATGAGCGACTCCATTTACATCTTACGCGGGAGTGAATTTTAAGTCCGGGTTGATTATAATCAACCCGTGCAATCATTCCGTCGTTTCTTCAATAATCCGGCTGTCCCCAACGAATACCGGCAGAATTTCATCCATCTTTATGCCGACATTGCCTGGTTTGGAATTTTAAGCGGCAGCGCCATAAACTTCATGAACATCTATGCCGCCCGCCTTGGTGCGAGCGTATTCCAAATCGGGCTGTTGGGAGCCATGCCCGCCGTGGTCAGCCTGTTCTTATCCATCCCAACAGGCAACTGGCTGCAAAATCGGCCGGTGGGGAAAGCCGTTTTTTGGACCGCCCTGCTCTCCCGCTTTGGTTATTTCTTGTGGATTCCACTCCCCTGGCTGTTCGGGAACCAGGGGCAGATTTGGGCGCTCACCGTCATAACCCTTGCGATGGGGATTCCCATGTGTGGATTGAGCGTCGGTTTCAATGCGTTGTTCGCCGCGGCCGTTCCGCCGGAATGGCGCGCTTCTGTGATGGGTACACGCAATGTACTCCAATCGATCACATTTATCATTTCTTCCATTGGCACCGGTTTAATCCTGAACCACTTGCCCTTCCCGGTTGGATACCAGGTTGTCTTTGGGATTGGGTTCCTGGCGGCTGCCATGAGTACTTACAACTTGTTTTTTATTCGTCCCCATACGCAGCCTGCCCCAGATGCGATCCTTAACCTGGAGACTCTGCCAGATCATCAAACCAGGAGGTCGCCCATTAACTGGCGCACCGCCCTGCGGCTTGATATCTGGCACACATCCTTTCGGAAAATATTGCTCGTGTTCCTGGGTTTTCACCTGGCACAATACCTGGCACTTCCCCTATTTACAGTCTACACTGTAAATGTAATGCATTTAACTGACACCAACCTGGGCATAGGTACCGCCCTTTTTTATGTTACTGTACTGCTCGGATCTACCCAACTCAGTCGCCTGGAACACAAGCTCGGACATCACAAGTTGACCGGCTGGGGTGTGATCGGGATGAGTATTTACCCGCTTGCCATGGGTCTTTCCCACACCGCCTTCCAATATTATCTGCTTTCGGTGACCGGTGGGTTTGCCTGGGCGCTGGTTGCGGGAGCATACGCCAATTATCTGCTTGAGCAAATTCCAGTGGATGACCGCCCATCTCACCTGGCCTGGTATAACATCGTCCTCAATGCGGCTGTGCTTATTGGTTCCCTGGCTGGGCCACTTCTGGCCGGGGTGATCGGGATCAGTGTGGCTCTCATCGTTTTTGGGGTGTTGCGTCTGATGGCT
>JADGQC010000194.1 GCA_017882125.1 Anaerolineales bacterium | reverse complement strand
GTCTGCGCTTCCTGAGAATTTAGCGGTGCTCCATGGGCGATCATTCGTTGCACACTGGTAGTCCACTGGCCGATAGTCTTATGGGCGGATGTCACCCGGTCAACGGAATGGCACAACGAGCAGCGTTGTTGCATCAAAGTCTGGCCATCCAGAGTGCTGCCGCTTGAAGGATTGGGTGTGCTCCCGCTTGTTCCGCACGAAACCAAGAGCGTTCCAAGCATTAGCAAAAGCAAAATAATACTGACCATGGATATGATTTTCTTGCTCATCTAACGCTCCTTCTTAAATGTATTATCAATATTCTGCCCTAATAATTGCCTATCGATCGAACTAGTGTTTTCCTAATTCATCCCGATGATTTATACGAATTGTCCGTGAAGAAGGGATTTTTTTCTGACTTCAAATGTTGTATTTGACATTAAAACTATTGTATTCTCCCAGTGCCGTTTCCCATTCGATTTTCGCCTCTTCCACATTTCCAGCGCGCGGACCGGTTTTCACTGACTCTGCAAATCTCTCCAGCTTCTCATGCGGACCTTCGGCCACAGTCTCTACAGTGTCGTACCCCACATTCCGCACCCAGCCGGTGAGATTTAGTTGAACTCCGACTTGTTGTGCGAAGGCGCGAAAACCCACTCCTTGTACCCGTCCCTTCACCCAAATGTGGATACGTTCCACCTCAATGTTATTTCCCTCTGCCATGTTATTCCTTCTTCAATAAAAACAGTTCAACTACTTGGGTTTGAGCATTATTTTTATCGTCCAAGAAAATATAATAGAGGAGTCAGCGTAAGTGGGCTCAAAATGGTGCCAACAAAAACAATAGCCGTTACGAGAGATGAATCGAGGTTGTACTCGTTGGCCAGCACGGTTGTCATAACCGCAGAAGGCATTCCAGCCTCAATGATCCCATCTCTGCTGGCAACTTTATCCAGGCCGAACAAAGCTGCCATGGCTATCCCGATCACTGGCCCAATCAGCAGGCGGCAGACCACTGGGATGCTCAAAGCCTTTATGTTGTTCGTCCATTCCGCCTTTTGCAATTCGAGCCCAAGCAGGATGATCATCGCTGGCACGGCTGCCCCTGAGGTCAGTTCCACGGTCTTTTGGATTGGAGATGGAAAAGACCAGCCGGTTTGAATGAATATCACCGCAAGGATTATGGCATAGATTGCCGGTACTTTTAAGAGACCTTTCAGGGCATCCTTTAACTGCAAATGGCCAAGGCTGGCGATCAAAACCCCCACGGTGTAGAGCAGCAGGGAATTGGTTACGAAGTAAATGCTGGCATATGCCAGGGCTTCCTGTCCGAATGCAAAGGAGATCAATGGCAGCCCATAGTTGCCGTTATTGGCGAAAAAGCTGGTGAGCACCACGATGGTCAGCACACTTTGTTCCAGCCGGAATATCTTGCCTGCTACGAAAGCGATTCCTGCGATGATGATCATTGTCGCCGCAGCGTAACCCATCATGAGCAGGATGCTTTCTACAGCCAGCTTGCTGCTGGTTAAGATATTAAAGATCAGCGCGGGGCTGAGTATATAAAAGATCACCCGCCCCAGCGGTTGCGAGTCAAGTTTGAGACTTCTCCCAAGCACAAATCCAGCCCCGCTTAGCAGCAGGATAGGCAGGAGGTTGTTGGCAAAAACATTCAGCAACACCATTCGCAGTTATGAGATTCGAGATACTCACCGATTTTGAATTAAAAACACTTGTTCCCAATAAAAACTACTGTTACTCTTCTTCGTCCGGTTCCTCTTCGATGAAATCCACTTCATCGTCCACATCGATTAACGAAAAGTTGCCCATATCCTCGGTGAAGGACAAAGTATCGATGGCTTCTTCGATGAAATCTGCTTCTTCGTCATCTTCTTCGATCTCTAGCAGTTCTTCAAGTTTGGCTCGCACCCCTTCTCCGCCGATCCTGGAAAGCGCCCAGATTATTTCCCGGCGCACTTCCAGGTCCTCTTCGTCCTCGAGGAGGTCAAGCAGGACTGCGCGGCTGGATTCCAATTCCAATTCACCCGCTGCATGTATCGCCTCGGACCGGATCTCTTCGTCGGGTGACCGTAACTGTGAAATCACTTGCTTCTTCCAGCGGTTGTCACTGGAACGTCCCATCGCATAAAGGGCGCTGACCACCCAATCGGTTTTTTTCTCCTCGAAAACAGCTTCGATGAGAGGAATAACCTCTTTGCGGCCGGAATATCCCAGGCTCTCCAGCGCCCGTCTGCGGATCAGAGTTTCTTTGGAGGTGGTGGTTGCCGTCAGCAATTGATCTTCTATCTCATGGTGCAGTTCGGCTGGGATCTTATCCAGTTCCCCCAGGTATACGAATTGTCCCAGGGCGTTTGCTGCAGCTGCCCGTACTTCGACATCCATGTCATTATTCAGCATGTCAAGATATATCTGGATGAGTTTCTGGTCTTCGCATTCCCATAATAGTCGGATGGCTCGAGCCCGGACCTGTGGGTCGGGATCAGCCAGGAGGGAGCGCGCCAAGTCGTCATAGGACGTAAGCGTATCTGCTTCCGCCAGGTCTTCCAGGTCTTCTAATAAAGTATGTTTACGGCTCGGGGATATTCCCGGCCACGCTTTTTTTAGTTGTTTCAAATCAGCAGACTCCATATCCGAAAAACGGTGCAGGTAACGAGCTGGAAAGGGATTGTTATCATCGAGCAGGGCGTCAATAACAGTCAGAAAAGGTGCATTCTGAGGCATACGTTTTTTCTATCTGATTTAGGGTAGGGTGAAGTTCACCGGGCTGATGATATCTTTTAGATAAAAGAAACCGAGCAAAGTTACCAGGATTATGAAGCCGATTCCGTTTATCATCGCCTGGTATTTGGCCGGAATGCGGCGTCTAAACAAGATTTCCGGCAAGGTCATAAAAATTCGTCCCCCGTCAAAGGCTGGGATGGGTAAGAGGTTTGCCACAGCGGTGGTAACTGTTATGGAGATGATGATCAGCAGGGTGTAATTTGTCGGTTTTGTTGTTGTTCCGGTGTTTGCTGCGGGTTCCCGGCTGGTTACATCCCGGGAAACGGCTTGCTGGAATAAGTTCCACACGGTGCGCGGACCACCGATCTGGGCGGCTTGTGGAGAAATAGTTCCCGCGATCAGGCGACCAGGCAGGGCTAGCAGGCTGTCCACATCTTGGACGGTTGCGGAAAATGCTGCCGGAATAGTGCTAAACCAGGAACTGACCGGGGTAAGCGGTTCGCCGATACTGACTCCCATCGGTCCCTGCGTGGATGGATAAACCGATCGCGGGGTTAAGCTAATTTCCAGCGCTTTACCATCCCGTAGAACTACCAGTTGGAGTGGCTTACCCAGGTTGTCATGGGTTATTTGCGTTAATTGGGAATACCCATTAACAGGCAAGCCTCCTGCAGCCACGACCACATCACCGACCTGTAATCCTGCCTGTTGGGCCGGCGAAGGCGAATCGACGCTTGCGATGACTGCGATATGTGTATCGGGGATACCGACCTGGTAGAAGAAGAAGGTGTAAACAACGACTGCTGTTAACAGGTTCATACCAGCGCCTGCCACGAGCACGGCCAGGCGTTTCCATGGATTGGCTGCAGCCATCCCTCCGGGGGTTTCTGGGTCGTCTTCCCCCTTGATCTTATTGAAGCCACCCAGGGGGATCCAATTCAGGGTGAACTCGGTACCTGGCCTGATTTCATTCAATGTCCCACTTAAATGGATTTCTCCGGGTAGTGATTTTGAAATTAATTTTGCCACTTCACCTGCTGGAGATGGACCTGGAAAAGGAGATGGATTTGGTACCGATATTGGTTCGGAGAGCGGTTGTCCATTTTCCGTTGACGCAAAGGTAATGGAACGGAGCACGAGTTTCCCGCGTTTGGAAATCGCGACTACATTTACATTGCGATGGACGGATTGCTTCGGATCGAAAGTCAGGTCGAAATTGATTGGGATAACTACACGATCCCTCCCAACCAGGAGCGATCCCCTGCCGCGCCATAATCGCAGCAAGCGCGGTGGAAACCCAAACCCAAATTCTTCTACCTCGATTTTCATTAATCGGGCGATGAAAAAGTGCCCCAATTCGTGCACCAAAATGATTCCGGCGAAGACCACTACGAAGATGATTCCGCCTAACAGACCAATGCTCATTGATAGACCTCTTAAACATTAAAGGGCGCCTCCTGCGAGGCGATCATGCTGATTATATCCTTTTTGGGATTTAATTGGTAATTTATTGAACAATTATAATTTAAATCTAATCATGATTTGGATGTGGATTTTCCACTACCCTTGCAGGTCCCCCAACTTGAGCCAGGCGCACTTCCCGGACTCCGGGGATGCTGCCCACCAGTTTGGCCGTATCCCCACTCACAACTCCACTGCATATCACGTGGACGTTTGGTCCCGCATCAACTGTATAGCAAACAGGCATTCCTTTTGCCCGCGCCTCCCTCACTGCTTGCATTACAACCAGTGTTGCAGGTTGCCAGTAGAATAACGCCGGGTCCGACGTCATCATCACTGCGTGCATCAAGTTGGAATCTGTTTCAACGACATCGGCGAGAAGGGCAAAGTCCCGGGTCAGGATGGCGTCACGGCATATTTCCAAGCGGCGGGGGGCGTCCACTACGCGGGCAGCTTGAAGTGGGGAAGTGCCTGCTAACGCGTGCCCTTCAGTGGATCCGGTGGATTTTTTCTCGTCGCTTATTATGACAATGCAATCCGCCAGATCCCAATATTCGGGTGAAGCTATTGAAATTGCATAAGAATCTCCATCCCCCGTCCCCGCGGTCCACTCAACAAATCCGCCCGGAATGGACCGGCAGGCTGAACCGGAGCTCCGGCGGGCCAGGCGGGAAAGATCTGCCTCGTCCAATTTCAAGCCCGCGGCACTTGTGGAAGCCAGGGCTAGCGCCGCGAAAGCCGATGCTGAAGAAGCGATCCCGGCACTCGTGGGGAAATTGTTTTGACTTTCCACTTTCGCGAAATACTCGATTCCCGCCAGCACGCGCACTTCATCCAACATCTTGCAGACGCGCACCCGTGCCTTTGCCCCGGCGATCTTAC
>JADGQC010000193.1 GCA_017882125.1 Anaerolineales bacterium | reverse complement strand
AGACATGCCAGCATGGAAGCGCAAGCCCAGCATCCTCAAGGGGAGATAAAATTCCGGGGCAAGAAGCAGCAGGAAAAAAGCCTGCTGAAAGACAAGCTGACCGTAAAGAAGGCGCAGTCCGACTTCAACCGCCACCACCGCGGTGCTGAGCGTGGAAACCAGTTCAAGCACCAACGCTGAAAGGAAGGTGATGCGCAGGACGCTCAAGGTTCGATCACGGAAGCGGTCGCCAGCCTCGGAAATCGAGTTGACCTGGTCGCGGCTGCGACCCAGCTCCTTAAGGGTGGTCAACCCCTGCAAGCTGTCGAGGAAATGTGCACCCAGGAGACCGAGCGTATCCCACTGACGTTTGGTCAGCTTTTCGGCGGTTTTTCCGATCAGGACCATGAATACCGGGATGAGCGGCGCGGTCAGCAGCAACACAAGCCCGGAAAGTAAATCCCGAGGAAAGACTACTATCAAAATGGATAATGGGACAAGGACGGCGATGAATAATTGAGGCAGGTACTGGCTGAAATAGGCATCCAGCAAATCAACCCCCGTGACAGCGGCGGTGACCAATTCCCCGGTGCGCTCACCTCGGGTGAAAGCAGGCCCGAGACGCAGGATTTTGTCATACAACCGCTGGCGCAAACTGCTCTTCACGCGGACCGCGACTGCTGTGGAACTGACTTCACTCCCCCATGCCAGGAATGCACGCAAAAATACTATAAGAATTAGAAGTTGTACAAGGCCGGCTACATCTGATAATTGCTGCCCAAGCAAAAAGACCCCGTTTATGATGCGGGTAAGCCCGGCCGCCTGTGCGATCGTCAATAAACCAGCCAGCAGTCCGCAAAGAATCGCAACACCCAGGGCAAGACGGCTGTCCCGGGCGAGCGATATCAGGCGGGCGGAGATGTTCATAGGGGTGAGGCGATTACCTCACTGGCCAAAAATTCGTAAATAAGCGCAGCAGGGTATCAGCCAGCAAGCCCAAAAGGAAAAGGTTTTCAAACAGGCGGTTATGGTAGAAAGCAAAGGCGGAGAACCAGGTGGGCCAGCCCGGCCATTCCTTGGGAGGCTCCGCCGGGCGGGGTTTGGCGAGCGCACCCACAGCATAAAGCAGGCGTTTCCCAGCCAGTAACACGATGAGCATCACGGGGGTGAAAAATTGTGGTACAAAAACCAGGTAAATTATGATTCCGTAAATAAGGACGAAAACGGCGATATTCAGATAGCGCGCCGCTTTTTCGCCAATCCGGACGGGGAGCGTACCGATCCCTTTTTTCTTATCCTCCGCAGATTTGTCAATATGCTTTCCAAGGTTTATGCTGAGCACACTTAACCCGTATGGGACAGCTGCGAGGGCAATGTTCCAAACACTCGCCGTCCACCCACGTGCCAGGACGATATAAACGCCTGCCACCAGTATAGGTCCCCAGATCAGAAAAATCAGGAGTTCACCCAGACCCAGGTACTTGAGCGGCCAGGTGTAGAACAACAAAATCACTGACCCAAAAGCGAACAGACCGATCACGGCGAGAGAAAAATTGGTGTAGAAAAGCGCATAAATGCCGGTGATAAATGCAAGGACACCACTGACGAGGAACCAAGTAATTTGCTGGCGCCGCGTCCAAAAAGCCTGTACCAGGGGGTGAACCCCATATTGCGTACGAAAATAGTTGTCCTTATCCACACCCCGGGTGAAATCGGTGTAGTCATTGAGCAGGTTATTTGTCCCGTGTGCGATGAACAGGCCCAAAGACACAATCAACCAGGGAAGGAATGCAAAATAATGATCGCGCAAGGCAAGAAGCCCGGCAATGGCGCAGGCATAAACCGTCACGGTGGTAACAGCCGAGCGGGTGGCAATCAGCCATTTGGAAACTGCGTCAAGCGCGTCCCACTCCTGCTTTGATTCCATTTTTACCAGGGTGGAAAGAGCCTTATCCCACATTTTGAAGTTAATATTCATTTACTGCATCTCCTCTCTCCAACAAAGATCCATTATCCACTCTGAATTTCCCTGGCCTTATGGATAATCGCTACAATCAAGCCATTGAAAACAAGGCGATGTACTGGGAGCAAGATGTACCAATAAAGGAAACCAAGGAACCCGTGAGGTGCAAAGTATGCAATTTGGGTTAATAATACCTCGCCACCAGATTGTTCTTTAATGCGCCATTCCATCCAACCCAGACCGGGCGCTTTCATTTCGGCCTTCAAATGCAGTCTTTGCCCAGGCTCCAGTGCCTCCACCCGATAAAAATCCAGAATATCGCCTTCGGAGAGAGAATCAACATTCCGGCGACCGCGCATGCCCGGGCCTCCGACCAACCTGTCAAGGAAGCCGCGCACTTTCCACAACCAGTTCAAATGCAACCAACCGCGCCTGCCTCCCAAACCGATGATCGTCTGATAGACAGCCTCGGGTTGAATATCGATCACGACCTGCTGACCTTCAACAAAAAAACCTTCCCGATTAATTCTAAACCCGGAAGCATGATTTTCCCGGATGAATTCAAGATTGCCTGGAGAGAGACATGCCAAAGCCATCGATACCGACGTCTCATAATCCAAAGTATGGATATCCGGAAAATCAACCTGAGCCGAGTTATCCCTTACCACGCTATCAGTGCGCATCCCTCCGAGCAGGGGACCGGCAATTTCAGCAGGAACAGGTGTCAATATCCCCGCCATTTGGCCCATAAAATTCACCGAGATTCCCGGCAAAGCGATAATATGGCGCTTCAATCCCCGTAAACACGCGTAGATAGACATTACTTCCGCATAGCTATGGACATCTTTACCGCCAATTTCATAAATTTTTCCGCGACAAATTTGGACATCCAATGCTGATAACAGATAATCAAGCACATTTTGAACTGCAATCGGTTGAGTGCAATTGTGAACCCAAAAAGGACCTAAAAGGACAGGGAATTGTTCGGTCAGATAACGGATCAGCTCAAATGAAATACTCCCTGATCCGATAATCAGGCTTGAACGAAACTCGGTTACAGGAACGCACCCCTGGCGGAGGATCTCACCCGTTTTAATGCGAGATCTTAAATGCAAGCCAATATCATCGGCAGGATTTGCAAGCCCTCCCAGATAAATGATATGTCCCACGGCGCTATTCCCGGAAGATTTAGCGAAATTCCGGGCAGAATCAAGTTCACGCTCTAAATAATCCCGTCCGCTAGTCATGTTGTGAACAAGATAATATGCCGTGGATACCCCCTGCATCGCCTGGTTTAAAGCTTCCGGGGAGAGAATATCCCCTTCCGCCACTTCCACCTGCGAACGCCAAGGCCGACTTGATATGCGGTCTTTGTCGCGGACAAGCACGCGCACCCGGTTTCCCTTTTCCAGCAATATTGGGACCAAACGGCTGCCAATATAGCCCGTCACGCCTGTAACCAAGACCAACCTGGGTTGTGCCACGAAAATCCTTTAAAGTCGAGCCAGTTTTTTAGCCCGGCCGGCAACTTTACGAATTAAACCGCTAAAAATGAGGCTGTGAATAGGATAAAGCAAGTACCAGTAGAAAAAACCGCCAAGCCCACGCGGGGCAAAATATGCTGTTTGTGTAAGCTGCGTGTTGCCTGCAGGCAGTGGAATGGATTGAAATTCAAGCCAAGCCTTGCCTGGCAGTTTCATTTCCGCTCTCAGACGCATAATCCGGTCCGGCTCAACCGCCTCGACACGCCAAAAATCCAGCGCTTCCCCTACCCGGAGATCATCCGGATTTCGACGCCCCCGACGCAGGCCCACACCTCCAACCAATTTATCCAACCAGCCGCGAATTTCCCACGACCAGTTCAGGTACAGCCAACCACGCTCCCCTCCCAAACCCGTAAAAGCCCGAAAAACAGGAGCGGAGGGCAAGTCCAGGACGAGATGACGTCTTTCAAGCATCATCCCATCGGTGGTAGTCAAAATAAAGGGACGGGTATTGCCCTGTGTGACGACCAATGCATCGCTCCAGGAGGTTTCCACGGTGTCGCTCTGGACACGCTCCAGGGCAAGATGCAAGGCAGTTTGAAAATCGAGAGGATGGATATTCGGAAAAAGTCGGTGGGCCAAATCGTCATGCACAATCATTTCGGCGTGCAAACCCTCGATCAACGGCAGAATTATGCGCCAATGAATTGGCGTGAGCATGTGCACCCAGTAAGCGGAAAACCGCGGCGTATAGAACGGCGTGCGAAGTAGAATTCTTTTCAGACCGCGCTCGCGCGCATAGCCGCGCAACATGTCGGCATAACACAGGCGGGTGGGTCCCCCAATTTCGATCACTTCCCCAACGCTTTCGGGAGTTTTAAGAGCCGCGATGAGATAGGCAAGCACGTCCCGGATGGCGACCGGTTGTGCCAATGAATAGAACCATTGGGGACAGAACAGGACGGGTTGGCGTTCTGTCAGATACCGAATCATTTCAAAAAGTGCCGAGCCTGATCCGACGACCATGCCCGCCCGAAACTCGGTGACCGGGACCCTACCCTGACGCAAGATCTGCCCGGTTTCGTTGCGGGATACCAGGTAAGAGGATAGATGAGCGTTTGGATCAACCAGTTCTCCCAGGTAGATAATGCGTTCCAGACCAGCCTGCACGCCAGCCTCAGCGAAATTACGCGCGGCTGACAGGTCACGCCCGGCATCCTTCTTATTCCCCTGCATCCCATGAATTAGATAATATGCCGACGAAGCGTTGCGCATTGCCTCGACCAGAGATGCCCGATCGAGCGCATCCCCCTGAATAACCTCCACTTGTGCGAGCCAGGGAAATCCCTGCAAACGGGTTCCATCCCGAACCAGGCAGCGAACGCGGTAGCCAGATTCGAGCAACCGGGGGACTAAACGCCCACCGATGTAACCTGTTGCACCTGTGACAAGTATAAGTTCGGACATTTAAATAAATTCCATTTACCGGTTGGTTATAATTAAGATAATTATAATCTCATTTATCAATTAAGCCCTTATCGTCCTTCACCGGTTCACATTTTAAAATGCAGAAGGGCTGGATTAGAGCACTTCTGCATTATTCATACTGACCTGGACTGAATCAAATGTCCTAATATACAAGTTTTTCCGAATTGGCTTCCACTCGTT
>JADGQC010000192.1 GCA_017882125.1 Anaerolineales bacterium | reverse complement strand
ACCCGCCGAAGGCCCCCAAAGGGGCGGCGTAATCGTCGATGATCTAACATACCGAGGGCTTGTGTAGGGGCATCGATGGTATGAACCAGGCTAAAATGTTTCACAAAGAATCAATTAAAACCCAAAATGCTCAAAATCAGTCACTCGTTTGTGTTCGTTTTGGCTCGCAAATATGTTGCGCCCGATCCAACGGACCAGTTGTTTCACGGTCTGTGCGGCATGTAGGGGCGACCCGCCGGGTCGCCCGATGTGTAAGGCATCATCTAAAAAAAGTGCCTCAAAATCAGTCACTCGTTTGTAGTCGTTCTCGCGTGCGAATAATGACAGAACAGAATGTTAAACAGCCCACCCGTCCCTACGGGTCACCCTCCCTGCAAATTGGCTGTCTCGCCTTTGTAGGGGCGGCCCCCGCGGAGCGCCCCCTTGGGGGGGCCGGGTCGCCCTCCCTGCGCGACAGGCGCTAACAAAAACCTGGAAACCCGCTTACATCACCACCCGTCCCTGCCTCACTCCCGCCCGGATTGCCTCTGTCCGGCTGGTCACCCCCAGTTTCGCGTAAAGCGAGGACAGGTGGAATTTAACGGTGTGTTCGCTGATATTCAGCGCCAGTGCGATCTGTTTGTTCGCCAGCCCTTCTGCGGCAAGTTGCAGCACTTCCAGTTCGCGCCCTGTCAATGAATCTCCCACCGGTTCACCCGCCTCGAAAGTCGGGACAGGGTGCCGTTCCAGCAGGCTGCTCGCTAAGGCGGGCGAGCCGACCCACAGTCCCTCTCCCAGGGCATGCAGCGCGGCAGAGATCTCCTCCGGGCTTGCCTCCAACGGCAGCACACCCCACACGGGCAGGTCGGATAGTTTGGCGGCTTCCTCCTGGGCATTCGTGAGCAGCAGCACTGGGCGGGTTTCCTGGTGCAGGGGTATGTCCTCCGCTGAAGTCACCACCAGCACGTCCACGCCGCTAAGATCCCGTGCGCCTGGGGCGTCTGCGCTTACTTCGAGGTCGGGCAGGCTGCTCAGCATTTCTCTTAATCCCAGGCGCATCGCCACTGACTGTGCCGCGATTAATACTCGCATCAAAGTACGTCCTCCGCAGCCTTGCTTCGCGGCATGTTTTTATGAGCTTCAGCCAGGAATTCCCGGATCACGCTGGCAGGGATCGCCACACTTTGGTCGCCGCCCAGGATCATCGCATTCAGGCCCAGCACTTCCCCGGCCGCGTTCAACAGGGGGCCTCCTGAATTACCGGGAGCCAGTTGCACATCGCTGCGCAGGATCGTCAGCTCTCCTCTCCGTGTCCGGGCGGTCGTTACCGCTGATAGGACTCCGCCGGTCAGCACGTTGCGTTGCCCCCAGGGATGCCCGTACGCGAAGACCATTTCGCCGGGTCGCGGTTCCTGCGTCGAGAAGATCGCCCCCGCATGTCCATGGTCGCTGATCTGCAATAAGGCCAGGTCTGCGTCCACTTTCCTCTTTATGACCTTTGCCTTGTATGGACCGCCGTCATCCAGCGTGACCTCCAGGGCATGTCCGTCACCCGCCACGTGGTTATTGGTCAGCACCAGGCCGTCCCCGGCAAGCACGCCTGCTCCTGCCCCCTGGTGCTCGTTGTTGACCACCACCAGCATTCCGCGGATCCGTTTCATCAGGTCGTCCAATGCGTTTTCGAACATCGCTGTCAGGTTCATGGACGCACTCCTACCTTGACCTTGAGTGTTTCCTGCTTGCCGCCCCGCAGGATCTCCACTGCGATGGATTTGCCCACCGCATCTCCCGCCAGGCGGGCAAAGAGTTCGTCATGGTCCTGGATCGGATGGGCTTCGATACCCACCAGGATATCGCCCACCATCATGCCGCCCGCCTCAGCCGGGCTTTCGTTCTCTACTCCGATAATCACGAGACCTGCTGCCTGCTCCCGTTTGAGCGCTTTTTGTGCCGCCGCTGAAATTTCCACGCTTTGGCTGCGGATTCCCAGGTAGCCTCTCTGCACCGAACCATTCTTCTCGAGTTGTGCAGCCACGCTCCAGGCCAGTCCTGCCGGGATGGTGAGAGCGGCGCCGTACCCAAAGCCGGATGTATTCAGTCCCGCCACCCGCCCTTCTGAATCCACCAGCGGACCGCCTGAGAAACCGGGGTAGGGCGTGGTATCGGTTCGGATATATCGGTCAAGCATGCCGCGCGGTGTGCGCACGGGTCCGCCAACCGCACTGACGACGCCCAGGCTGGCTTCTATTCCCTCGGTTGAGGGACGGCCCAATGCCAGCACAAGCTGTCCGATTTTGGGCTCTGGGGCAATTTCAGCCGGTTTGCCTGCCGGGCGTTCAAGCCGCAGGAGCGCCAGGTCCGATCCGGGATCGCGCCCGGCTAACTTGGCTCCCAGCATGCTTCCGTCGCTCAGTGTGACGGTTATGCCTTCTTCCTGCTCGACCACGTGGTCTGCCGTCAGTACCAGGTCTGCCGCGTAAACGACTCCGCTGGCAGACATGCGCCGGCGGGCATTCACCAGTACTGTCGAGGCTCCGGCTTTTTCCGTTGCGGCGACCATTGCATTCGAAAGTTCTACCAATACGTTTGCCATTTTATTGCTCCTTGTTGATTTTACATCAGTATATCTTCCCCTTTGACCGGCTGCATCGCCGAAACGACCAGTCCATACCTGGAAAAAAGGCTAGGAGACCTCATCTTATAAAATCGACAACTTCCTTGGTTGTCAACCACGTAACATGTTCCTTGTTTCACCTTAATCATTATTCTTCTCGCCTGAGGTAAAATCATGAAGATGAAATCATCTTCACCACACCATTTCAATACTCACCGATTATGAGGTGCGCAATGGTAAAAAGGATGAAAACCGACAAAAAGAAAAGGCCTATTGCAGTCAGCGTCATTGCGGTGGCGATCGTGGTGCTCTTTTTAATACGCCTTTACCAGGTTTACAAACCCCTCTTCCTGAACAATTATTTCAGGGGTGGCATCACGGGTCCATTTTTCACCGGTTGGCATCTGACGGCGCTGGGCGGCACTCTCCTCTCCACCGCCACATATCTTGTCCTCTCCCTGGCTGGCATCTTTGTCCTGATCGGTTTCCTGCGCCTCCGCCGCTGGAGTTGGGTGCTCCTGATGGCTTGGACGGGAGTGTCGCTGTTGATCTCCCTGGTGGATTATTTCTACTCGCATCCAAATTACGTCGTGATGGCCTCCAATGTCATCATTGCCTTCGCCCTTAATATTACCGACGTCCAGCGTATTTATGGAATAAGGAGGGATGATGGCTCTCCCCTCTGATCGCCCGTCTGTTCCTTTTACCACCTCTGACCTGGATCTCCTCCGCAAATTTGAACCGGTTGCGTGCTACACCAGGGGGGAACAATTCTTCCCGACCGATGTTGAGCATTACGTTAGAGAATGCTCTCTTTGGGAACATCACCCGGATGGTCACGATGAACTCCTTGTCAGGCAGGGGGAAGTCACCCTGGAAAAGTTGGTTGAACCCCGCACCGCTGAGTTTGGCTCAGTTCGCTTTCTACGTTTTGTCGAGTCCCTCAGCCTCGCAGAATCTGCCCAGGTGTTGACTGACCAGGTCCGCCTGCGCCGCCAACTCGGCGAATATTTCCATGCCGGCATAGGACGTTTGGCACGCGGCGGCATCCTGCCCCGTCTCGTGGATGGTCTTTTCTCTTTGTCGTTCCTTCTGCGTGGAAAAGTATCTGCTGCCACCGCCGCGGCTGCCGAATTGGACTATAACGGGATTTTATCCGAAGACAGGAAATACACCTATTACGGTCGCGTCACTCGTCAAGGTGGCTGGACCATCCTGCAGTATTGGTTTTTCTTTTGCTTTAATAGCTGGCGTTCCGGTTTTCATGGTGTCAATGATCATGAGTCCGACTGGGAAATGATTACGATATATTTGTACGAGCAGGACGGGCAGCTAACCCCGGAATGGGCTGCCTACGCTTCGCATGATTTCAAGGGGGATGACCTCCGCCGTCGTTGGGATGATCATGAAGAACTCAAAAAAGCTGAAGAAAGCCATCCGTTGATCTTTGCCGGGGCTGGTTCGCATGCCTCATATTTTCGGATGGGGGAATATCAGGCGGAGGTCAACCCTCCCTTTGCGGGTTGGTTTTCAGGTCTGCTCAATGCCTTGAACAAGATTTGGACCGGGACCCTGGGGCAGCAACCAATTAATCCCTTTCACATCCCGTTCGTGGATTTTGCTCGCGGCGATGGTCTCCGTATCGGTCCGGGCGAATCCCAAACCTGGTCGCCTGTGTTGATCGACGAATCTACCCCTTGGGTGGGAAAATATCGGGGCATGTGGGGGCTTTTTGCCCGTGACCCGATCTCCGGTGAGAATGCTCCTGCCGGTCCCATGTACAATCGGGATGGGTCACCCCGCGGCTCATGGTATGACCCTCTGGGCTTTGCCGGACTGGATAAAGTTCCTCCTCCTCCCCAAATGGAATCGCTGCTTTCTAATAATATTAACCAGGTCTCCCAACGCCAGCAGGAACTGGATATTCTGGTCCCCCAGAAATCTACCGAACTTCAGAAAGAAGGCGCCAGGCAAAAAGCTATGGAGGGCAATCCTCACATGGCGAAACAGTATGTCGCTTTGGAAAAGGGAATAAATAACCTCTCCGCCGAAGTCCGCGCTCTGCGCCGCGAACAATCTGAAAATACAGCCTTGCTCCAGGGGCTGAATCGCCGTTTGGAACTTATCCGTGCAGGGGATCAGGATAACTCCCGCGCCCACATCCATGACCTGGCTGTTCCCGATGACCCCACTCAGGTTCTCCGTTTCGACCGCGCTGCAGAAACATGGGCTGCAGTCAGCCTGAGCCTGTTGCTATTTGTCGTTGCCTCGCTCATTTTCTTTGCCCCCGGTTATCTATGGGCGAGCCTGGCAGTTATCTTGATTCTATTCGTTGTCCTTGAATCAATCTTGCGGGGCGCGTTTGTCCCGACGGTCGGACGCGTCACCTTGATCCTGGCAATGATTTCTGCTGTGATCCTTTTTCTCCATTTCTGGAAAGCGATTATTGTGGTCGCGTTGCTGACGATGGGCATCTCGCTGATGTATCATCGCTTGAGGGAACTCGCCGGGTAACCGTTGCCTGCTTTA
>JADGQC010000191.1 GCA_017882125.1 Anaerolineales bacterium | reverse complement strand
GATCTGAAGCTATTTTGCCTCTTCGGGAATTATCTTGATAAGCAATTCCCCCTTGGCGATTTGGGTCTTTGGCTGAACATTGACTGAGTCGACGACGCCGGAGCAGGCGGAACGCATTTCCATTTGCATTTTCATTGATTCCAGAACCGCCAGCACCTGGCCAGTCTCGACCACTTCTCCCGGGGTAACGTGAACACTGATGACAATCCCCGAGATGGGTGCATTCAGGCTGCCATTGCTTGCTTTTTTAACTTTACTCCCCCTGCGGATATCGCTCCGCTCCACCTTGGCAATTGCATTCCGCCGGTTGGCATTTAGCGTATACAGGCTGTTGCCCATGGACTCGATATATATTTCCGTCTTGCGTGCAACGCCGTCATAAAGGTATTTACCGCGTTCTTTCATCGCAATCAGGGCGGCCTGTACAAGCTCGCCGTTGATCTTGTATTGTTTCCCGTTTATTTCAACCTGGTATTCTTTCTTCCCGACCGTCACATAGTAGATCGTCATGTTCTCTCCCGAATTTAATCCCGCATTTGCTCGCGCCAGCCCTGCACCCGCCATTGGTCCGACCCGGAATCCATAGGGTTGGCAGGTTGGCTGGTGCGCGCTTGGTGCTCCAAAAACGCAGCTGTGAGCGCCATATCGCGTTCAAGTTCTTCGTCGCTTTCGGTCATAACAGGCAAAAAGGTGTCCAGGTATGTTGTATTCGCGCTGGCCTGGATAAAACTATCTGAGTCGATGATCTGGATCAGGAATCCGATGTCGGTGCAGACTCCTCCGATTTGAAACTCACCCAACGCCCGCCGCAACCTGCGGATCGCTGTTTGCCGGTCTTCTCCCCATCCGATTACTTTTGCTATTAGCGAATCGTAATCGGAGGTGACGGGCATTCCCGGGTACAGGGCCGAATCAGTTCGTATTCCAGGGCCGCCTGCCTCTTTTAACAAGGTTATTTCGCCCGTTGCGGGCATGAAACCATTATCAGGGTCCTCTGCAATCACGCGTGCCTCAATGGCCGATCCGCGCATTTTGATGTCTTCCTGCACATATTTGAACGGCTGCCCATCGGCCAGCCTGAGTTGTATGCCCACTAGGTCTATTCCGGTGACCATTTCTGTTACCGGGTGTTCCACCTGGATGCGCGGGTTGACTTCTATAAAATAGCAGGAACCGTCTTCTCCCAGTAGGAATTCGATCGTTCCCAGGCTGCGGTAGTTTAACGCATGTCCCAGGTTATAAGCCATTTCGTAAAGTTGGCGGCGCATATCGGGACTGAGACTCGGGGCTGGGGATTCCTCGATGATTTTTTGTCGGCGCCGTTGGATGGAACACTCACGTTCTCCCAGGCACAAGATCCGCCCGTACCCATCCCCGATGATCTGGATTTCGATATGCCTGGCTTGCGGTACCAGCGGTTCGAAATAGACAGTCCCGTCCCCGAATGCCGCCAGGGCTTCCTGCCGGGCTGCTGCTATCATTTGTTCCAACTCCCCGCGCCTGCGCACCAGCCGGATGCCGCGACCGCCACCGCCGGCAACCGCCTTGATCAGCACCGGGTATTTGATCTGTTCGATCAGGCTTTCCGGGATTTCGTCAGCCACAGGTTCATCCGGTCCGGGCAGGACGGGCAGGTTTACCTCGCGTGCCACCCGGCGGGCCACCAGTTTATCTCCTGTGGAAGAAATGGTTTCGGGCAGCGGCCCAATGAAGATCAAACCGGAGTCTTCCACCGCCTGGGCAAACGTTGCGTTCTCGGATAAGAATCCATAACCCGGATGGATCGCCTCTGCCCCGGATTGTTTCGCCGCATCCAGTATTCGCTCGATATTCAGGTAACTTTCGACGGCAGGAGTTGGGCCAATGAAAACACATTCGTCTGCGTAACGGGTATGCAAAGACTGTGCATCCGCTTCCGAATAAACCGCCACGCTTGGAAAGCCCAATTCGCGGCAGGCGCGCAGGATCCGTACAGCTATTTCACCCCGGTTGGCAATTAATACTTTCATATAATCATTACCTACAACGGAATATTCCCATGTTTTCGCTTGGGCGTTTCCTGGCGTTTTTCGCGCAGGCTTTCCAGGGCCGCGATCAGGCGCAGCCGGCTTTCAGCCGGGGGGATGATATCATCAAGGTAGCCGCGCGAGGCAGCCAGGTATGGATTGGATATTTCTGCGCGGTATTTGTGCATATATTCATCCGTGAGTGAGCCCGGGTCGCTGGAGGCGTTTATTTCTTTACGGAAAACAATTTTTACCGCACCATCCGGTCCCATCACGGCAATTTCGGCTTGCGGCCAGGCCAGGTTATAGTCGCAGCGCAGGTGCTTCGAACTCATCACGATATATGCCCCGCCGTATGCTTTCCTTAAGATGATCGCAAGTTTCGGGACTGTGGCCTCTGAATAGGCATAGATCATTTTTGCTCCATGCCGGATGATGCCGTCGTGTTCCTGTTCGCTGCCGGGCAGGAATCCCGGCGTATCTACCAGAGTTACCAGCGGAAAGTGGAAAGCGTCGCAAAATCGAATGAACCTCGCCGCCTTGTCGGATGCGTTGATGTCCAGCACCCCTGCCAGGTATCCGGGCTGGTTCGCCACAATACCCACCGGATAACCGTCCAGGCGGGCAAATCCTACCAGGATATTTTCAGCATACTCCGGCTGTATTTCCAGGAATTCGCCACCATCCGCAATCGCAGCAATGACCGCATGCATATCGTAAGGTCGCTGTGGGTCAAGCGGCACAATTTGTTCCAGTTCAGGGAGGAGCCGGCGCGGATCGTCCGAAGGTGGCAGGAAGGGGGGAGGTGTCATATTGTTGGGTGGCAGGTAGGAGAGCAGCCAGCGCAATTGTCCAAGCAATGCCTCTTCGTCGGGGGCAGTGATGTGGGCCACGCCGCTTTTCTTCCCGTGGACTTCAGCCCCGCCAAGGGAGTCAAAGTCCACTTCCTCGTGGGTCACAGCCTTCACCACTTCGGGTCCGGTGATGAACATGTAGGCGTTCTGGTTGACCATCAGGATGAAATCATTGATCCCGGGTGAATATACTGCCCCGCCCGCGCAAGGTCCCATGATGACGGATATCTGCGGGATGACACCCGAAGCGCGCGTGTTTCGGTAGAATATTTCACCATAAGATGCCAGCGAATCCACGCCTTCCTGGATACGCGCCCCTCCCGAGTCGTTTAGACCGATGACCGGCGCGCCATTTTGATACGCCAGGTCCATCAATTGGGCGATTTTCCTACCATGAGCTTCGCCTAGTGAACCGCCCAAAATGGTGAAATCCTGGGCGAACACATACACAACCCGCCCATCCACTTTCCCCCATCCGGTCACCACGCCATCTGTTGCCGGATGGCTGCTTTCCATGCCAAAACCGGTGGCGCGATGGGAAACGAACAGGCCGGTCTCGATAAATGTGCCCGGGTCCAGGAACATTTCGATCCGTTCCCGTGCCGTTTTCTTTCCTTTGGCATGCTGTTTTTCGATCTGGGATGCACCGCCGCCTAAAAGCGCAGTGGCCCGTAGTTCTTCCAATTTCGCCTCAAATTCATTCTTCATGTTTTTTCCTTGGACCGTGGTTGGCGACAGGCAAGCGCTCCCTTGAAGCCTTCCGCGGGAGTGAATAAAGCTAACTTTGTTGAGTTAGGGGTTCCACGGGATAGTACTGTTCAAGTTCAGCCGGGATTTGCAACCCTTGAAGCTTCAGCGCTTGCAGCCGATACTGGCAGGCGGCTCCTGTCAGGATTTGCATCGCCACATCCGCCACGTGCCGGTTTTTTGGTTCGGCGAGGTACGTACCTCGCACCCAGTCATTGAAACTGCCCATGGATGGACCGCACCAGATCTGGTAGTCCATCTCGCGCCCTTTTTCTCCACTGTTGGACCAGCGCGAGGCCAGCCCCAGGTACCAGCGGAAAACCAGGGCCATCTTGCGCTTCGGGTTGTTCTGAGCTCGCTCGATTTGGGCGGGATCGCGTTCTGTAAAGAATTTGACCGTATCCTCCCAAATGGATTCGACATCCCGTTTGAAAACCTGCTTCTCCAATTTTTCTAGTTCTTCAGCCGGGATTTGTTCAATTGAGTCGTAATGCGAATAGAGTTCGTAAAGTTTTTGGGCGCGCATCGGGAAGAGCGTGCCGCGTTTCAACACCTGGACCCTCACCCCCATTTCAAACATATCCGCAGAGGGAGCCATCGCCACGTCTGCCATACCTGCTTGGGCCAGTGTTTGACGGGTGTGTTCGGAAGCCCCGGCTTCAATGCAGGCTTGGTTGACCGAGCCGGTGACGATGTATGCAGCGCCCATCATGAACGCTGCCAGCGCTGAAGCGGGCGTGCTGATGCCTCCGGCTGCCCCGATCCTCACCGGTACTGGGTAATTGTATTTTGCCTGGATTTCATCCCGCAATGCCAGCATCGTGGGGAGTAAGCATACCAGCGGTCGGTTGTCGGTGTGACCGCCCGAATCAGCCTCCACGGTTATATCGTCCGCCAGCGGGACTTGTTTGGCGAGTTCTGACTGCTGCTGCGTGATTTTGCCCTCGTTCACCAGTTGGTTGAGGATGTTTTCCGGGGCTGGTTGCATGAATTTCGTGGCAACCTCGCTGCGGGACAATTTGGCAATGACGTGGTTTCCGATATTGATCTCACCATCGCTTGCGAGCCTCAATCCGGCTGCCCGGTAGTAAACAATGCTGGGCGTCAGGTCGATAAAAGCCGACGCCTCCACCACGTGGACGCCTTGCTGGAGATAAATTTCGACCGCATTCCTTTCCATGGCATCCTCGCTCGGGCTGTGGATGAGATTGGCCGCAAAAGGACCGTCAGGCAGGGCTGCCTTGATTTCCTGGATGGCAGATTCCAATCTACTGCGCACCAGCCCTGCTGCCCCGAAAGAACCCAGAAGTCCCGCCCTGCCTAATGCAATTACCATGTCTACTGAAGAGATCCCGTTTGCCATTGAACCGGCATAATAGGCGCAACGCACATGGTAGGTTTTCTTGAAACCCGCGTCCCCCAGGCTGTTTATGGGCAGGGCTGGGATTCCGGTAATAAAATGCCCGTTCGCTTGCTCTCGAAACGTCGGTTCGTTAAACGTCGCTGAGATGAGACCAATTTTGCCTTCCTGCTCGATCACATAAAGTGGATGGTTGACATCCAGCAAACAGGCTCTAATGGCCTGCGGTTCAAAGGCGGC
>JADGQC010000190.1 GCA_017882125.1 Anaerolineales bacterium | reverse complement strand
CATCGTAATTCTGTTTATCCTGTGGCTGCTCGGCTTTTTGGGTGGAAACATAAGTCCAAGCTTCCCACGCACCGGCAATTGGATTCACATCCTGATCGTTATCGTCGTCATACTCGTCATATTGCGCCTCCTTGGGATAGCGTAGATATCTCGCGTTTCGACGATTACAGGGCACTGCGTAAATATGTGAACAATTCCAAGAATTGCTCACAATTCGATAACAGAAAGTTCAGAGATTTATGCAAGAAGCAGTAAACCGGGTTTGTCGAAGCTGATGACGGCTTCATCCTGGCAAACCGCAAAGAGTTCTGCCACCCGGTCTTGGAGCCGGGTGGCTCAGTTTGTTGAAGGAAGTCCCCTGGCGAGGCCGGTTAAGCCTCGTTATTTCACCAACATGCGAAAACAAAGACCCTTCGCATGACTGGAATAGAAAACCATAAAAAAAGAAACGGAGAACAAAATGGGAATACTTTCCTGGATTGTCGTTGGCTTGCTCGCCGGCTGGTTGGCCGGGTTGGTCGTAAAAGGGGGCGGTTACGGGTGTATCGGTGACATCATCGTCGGCGTGATAGGCGGATTGTTAGGCGGCTGGATTGCCTCCTATTTCTTCCATATGGGCGACCCGATGTCCGGTATCAACCTGCCATCCATCCTGATTGCGTTTGTCGGAGCAGTGATATTCGTTGTCATATTACGCTTGTTAAGTGGAAAAAGGGCTTAACAAGTTGGCTGGACCCCTGCGGGAGGGGGTTCGGGAAATTCCAATCCAGATCTACGCGCCCAAATTTTATTACGAGCGCGTTTTGAGTTTTCTGTGACAGAACTTGCTAGACTCTAAGGGTCCTTCGCTTCGGGAAACCCTTAGGGTCTAGCAGGGAGTTGACATGCCCAAGAAATCTACAAGCAGAACACAAAAACAACTTGTCGCTGAAAACGAAGACCTGCGCGCGCGCCTGGACGAAGCCGAAGAGACTTTGCGCGCCATTCGCAGCGGCAAGGTGGACGGCGAGCAGATCTTTACGCTCAAGCAGGCGGAAGATGCCCTGCAGAAAGAGCAAGGTCGAGCACAACAGTACCTGGATATCGCTGGCGTGATGTTCGTCGTCTTGGCCACCGACCGAAAAGTCATCCTGATCAACAAGAAGGGCTGTGAGATTCTGGGCTACGTTGAGCAGGAAATTGTCGGCCGGAGTTGGTTCGACTTTCTGCCGCAAGATGAAAAAGACAGGGTCGCCGGCACATTTGACCAAGTAATGGCAGGGGAGATCGAGCGGATGGAGTACTTTGAGAATCCCATTCTTACGAAAAGCGGTCAGGAAAGACTTATCGCCTGGCACAATTCGATGCTGACCGATGAAGCGGGCAGGATCATTGGTGTAGTGAGTTCAGGAGAAGACATCACCGAGCGCAAGCGCGCGGAAGAGGCGCTGAGAAATCGCGAGGGCATGCTGCAGAAGATCTTTGACATCCTTCCTGTGGGGCTCTGGTTGGCTGACAAGGATGGAAAGCTCCTGCGCGGGAATCCTGCAGGGGTGAAGATATGGGGTGCGGAGCCTCAAGTGAGCCCGCTCGAATACGGGGTCTTCAAAGCGCGGCGGCTTCCATCCGGAGAGGAAGTGGCACCGGATGACTGGGCGCTGGTGCACACCATCAGGGATAGGGTGACGATTGTTGACGAACTGCTGGAGATCGATGCTTTCGACGGTAAAAAGAAAACGATTCTCAATTTCACTGCCCCAGTGCTCGATGCCCGGGGAGATGTTCAGGGCGCGATCGTGGTTAACCAGGACATCACCGAGCGCAAGCAGGCGGAAGATAGGATACGACGGCAACTTGAGCATCTCACCGCCTTGAGCGTCATAGATCGAGTCATCGCAGCAATTTTTGATTTAAGGCTTAGCCTTTCAGAAATTCTTAACCTTACAACGAAAGAACTTGGAGTTGATGCGGCTGACATTTTGATATTAAATTCCAATTCGTCAACACTGGAATACGGTGCGGAGCGCGGCTTCCGCGCCACTGCCGTCAGAAAAACGCAAGTACGTTTGAGCGAGAGCTATGCCGGCCGCGCCGTTCTGGAGCGTCACCTCATCCAAATTCCAAATCTAAGAAATGAACCAAATAACTTATTCGTGACACCTCTTGTGATAGACGAGGATTTTGTCTGCTACTATGGTGTGCCGTTAATTATCAAGGGGCAGGTGAAGGGCGTACTGGAAGTCTACCATCGCACCTCACTTGAACCCGATGCAGAATGGTTCGGCTTCCTCAATGCCCTGGCCGGGCGAGTGGCGATTGCGATCGAGAATGCCACGCTATTTGAGAATCTGCAACGCTCCAACTCGGAACTCACTATGGCATATGATGCCACGATAGAAGGCTGGTCGCAAGCGATGGATTTGCGCGACAAAGAAACCGAAGGGCACACGCAGCGGGTAACAGAGATGACGGTGAAACTCGCAGGCGTTTTAGGCTTGAGTGAGGCGGAACTGGTGCAAGTCCGCTGGGGAGCGCTGTTGCACGATATCGGCAAGATGGGTGTTCCAGACGGGATTCTACTCAAACCCGGCCCTCTGACGGACGAAGAATGGGTGGCGATGAAGAAGCACCCAACCTTTGCCCACGAGATGCTCGCTCCCATTCGTTACCTGCGGCTGGCGCTGGATATTCCCTATTGCCATCATGAAAAATGGGACGGCACCGGGTATCCACGCGGACTAAAAGGCACTCAGATTCCACTGGCTGCGCGCATTTTTGCAGTGGTGGATGTGTGGGATGCATTAAGATCAGACCGCCCTTACCGCCTCGCCTGGTCAGAAGAAAAGGTGCGCGAACATATCCATATCTCATCAGGAACGCACTTTGATCCGCAGGTGGTGGAAGTATTCATGCAGAATCCCAATTTAATGTGATGCACCCCCCACCTGGCGGATTGGGAATAAACGCACCATCAAAACCGTTGTCCAGTTGAAAATGGAGAACAGAAGGCCACAAGCGCCGCACGTCGAACAACATTGAAAGGAACCTGCGCTCAAAGTAATCATCACCAACAATAGCGGCTAACGGCCAGGCAGTGCAAGGAATAATATGCAATTGCACCTATCAAGCAAACTCAAAACAGGTTTTCACCGCCCGATCCGAGCGAAACTTATCTTTAATCCTGGTTCCGGCCAACCGGGAGAATCACCGCAACAGCTGGTTAGTATTCTCTCAGAAATGCAGAACCAGCATATTCTTCCGGAAGTCTTTATAGTGCCTCCTGATAGTCAGCTTGAAGACGTGGTACATAGCGCAATCAAATCGGGCATCAAGTTGATTGTCGTTGCCGGTGGCGACGGTACCATCGACAGCGTCGTAGGGGCCATGCTTGGAAGTGATGCGACCCTCGGCATCATCCCCACAGGCACACGCAACAACCTCGCTTTTAACCTGGGGATCACAGGGGATATCCCAAATTCTGTCGCCCTATTGCGCCAGGGTCGCCGGTTGAAGATCGATGTAGGACGAGCCCACTGCGGACATTCCCGTTACTGGTTTCTGGAAGGTGTTGCATTGGGTCTCATCTCCGATCTGTATCCGATGGCGGATGATTTTCAGCATGGTAATCTGGCGCAGATCGGGGGATTATTATCAACACTTATCTCTGCAACACCCTCACGGCTGCGTATGATTCTGGACGGGCACAAACACCTTGATACGTCGGCGCATATGATGTTGATCACGAATATGCCTTTTCTCGGACCACACTTCCAGATTTCCCCCAAGGTATCCTTCAAAGATGGCCGTCTCGATGTATTCACTTTTTCGGATATGGGCAAACTGAACATGCTCTCCTATGCCATGCTGTCACTCGGCGGTCCGCTCGAGGATGCCGGCATCAAGCATTATCGTGCCAGGCACATTAAGATCGTTTCGACCCCACAGATGCCTGTGCTTGCCGACGGTATCCTGGCGGGCCAGGGATCAGGTTCATTATCAATTCACGTCCACCCGCGCGCCCTGACGGTTATGGTTGGCACAGCCCTTACGGGAGAGTCGTCGGCAACACCGGCAATCGATTCAAAGTTGGCGGTTGATGGATAACGGTTTCAAACAAACTCCCCTGTCGCCAGAGGCACACGCCACTTCTTTTTGGTCTGCCAACAGACGACGACCCGCCGTCCTGATAATCCTGGTGACAGGTCTGGTACTGTTCCTCATCTGGCTGCCGGGTGGGGTGCGGGCGTCATTATGGACGGCGTTGAGCGCCCAACGAGGACTGGTCGTCTTGCTTACCCTGTTTGCGCTGGTGACTTTGTCCTTGATTTGGTCAACAGGTCAGCGCCTGGACACCCGGGTTTTCATGCTCTTTAACATGCGGGTCTATCCCATGTGGCTGGATCGTTGTATGTGGCTGGTAACACAGCTTGGCAATATGCTGGTTGCATTTATCGCCGCATTCCTTCTTTTTATACTGAATTATCGCCGTCTGGCCATAGAGATCATCTTCGGCACCCTCACGCTTTGGTTATTGGTGGAAATTATCAAGGCGTTATCCGATCGGGACCGTCCATTTCTTACTCTTGATAAGGCACGCGTCATTGGCTGGCGAGAAATAGGCGATTCCTTTCCAAGTGGTCATACAACCCAGATATTTTTCCTGATGACACTGTTCATCCATTACTTCCAGTTTGGAATGGTAGAAACGGCTGCCCTGTATGCAGTCGCCGCTCTGGTCGGTTTTACGCGGATCTACGTTGGCGCGCACTATCCAAGAGATGTCATCGCAGGGTTAGTGCTTGGATCAGTTTGGGGGATTCTCGCAACTCTGGTGGATCCCTATTGGCTTGTACTGCGCTTCTGAGGGAGTCCCCCCAAGTGGCGGAGGCAAACAATCCCCATCCGTTGGATGTGGCCAGGGAGGATTTGCTGTATAATGAATCCATGATCAGCATAGGCATATTGGTCTGTTAGTTCCGTATCGTGAGAGTGGTGGGCATCCCTAAAACCGCCATCCACAATCACCGCACCGAGCAAATAGCTCAATAGGAGAGGCGGCCTGACAAACTGCTTTTTCATACACAATACAAGAAAGGAGATTTCCAAATGAAGAAGTGTAATGAAATAATGACGAAAGACCCGGTTTGCTGCCTGCCAAATGCCATGGTGGCAGAAGCAGCGAAGTTGATGAAGAGCGAGAACATCGGTTCGATACCTGTTATCGAGAACGAGCAGACCAAAA
>JADGQC010000189.1 GCA_017882125.1 Anaerolineales bacterium | reverse complement strand
ACATAGTCGGCACGACGATTCTGATAATCCAGGTAATAAGCATGTTCCCACACATCGATGGCGAGCAAAGGTTTTAAACCCTTCGTCATTGGAATATCGGCATTGGCAGTTTTTACCACCTTGAGCAAGGTGCCGTCAAGGACAAGCCAAGCCCAACCACTCCCGAACTGCGAAACCGCAGTACTGGCAAGCTCTTTCTTACAGGAATCGACGCTGCCAAATGATGCCTCGATTTTTTGTTTGAGTGCATCGGGTGGTTCACCACCCCCCTTCGGGGTCAGGCTGTTCCAATAGAACGAGTGGTTCCAGGATTGGGCGGCGTTGTTGAAAATCGCCGTATTTTCCAGCTTTCCAGCAGTACTGGTGATAATCTTATCCAGTGATAGGCTGGCAAAGTCTGTTCCTGCAACCAGCTTGTTCAGGTTGTCCACATAGGCTTTGTGATGTTTCCCATAATGAACGCTCATAGTTTTTGCTGTGATTATTGGTTCCAACGCGTTTTCAGCATACGGGAGAGGAGGTAAAGTTTGGATCGAGGGTGCTCCGGGAACGATCGAGGAATTGGCTGTATCCATCTTGCTCATATCAGTCTCCTTTTGGTTGACAGGTGCCGAATAAAGGTTTACGGAAAAGTTTTTTATCATCCGACTTTCTTAAAATCAATAAATCCTTTCTGAACGTCGAGAGAAGTCAACTGCACGCGAACCTGATGACCCACATCCAAGCCCGCGAATCCATTCACCAGTTTCCCTTCCACTGGCATCGTCAGCAAGCGAACCCAGGTCCCTTTCTCGGAAGCGCCCGTGACGAGCGCATCGAAGCGCTCTCCGATCCTGGATTCGAGCAGTAGAGCAGCCGCAGATTTGGCGACCTGTCGTTCGACTTTATTGACGGTATCCTCTGCCTGGGTACAGTGAGCTGCCAACAGCTGGAGTTCATCCATCTGGTACGGCACAGTCTTGCCGTCAATTGCTGCTTTCAACAGGCGCTGAGTGAGCAGGTCGGGGTAGCGGCGATTGGGAGCAGTGGAATGGGCATAATCCTTGACCGCCAGTCCAAAGTGCCCCGGAGCGCTCCCTTCAGGAGGCTCGGCAACGTATTCGCCGGAGCCCAGCAATTTGATCACTGCCAAAGAAAGGTCCGGGAAGCGAAGGGGATCTTCGGCTTTAGCCTTGACTAGAAATTCCTCCAGCGCTTTTGAATCCGGATTTTCCGGCAATCCAACCTTATGGTCACGGGCTATTTCAACGATCCGATCCCATCGCTTTGGAACCCGGACTACTCGACGGATCGAAGGGAAATTTTTCGAAGAGAGATAGCGGGCGGTGACGCCATTGGCAGCCACCATAAAATCTTCGATAATCACCCGGGCGCGATTCATTTCATCCACTTCAAGAGACTGAATTTGGTCACCATCGAAAATGGGTTTAGCTTCGATGGTTTGCAGACTCAGCGCCCCGTGGGTGTGACGGAGGTCCTTCATCCTTTGGGCGGTCTGATCCTGAAGGTGCAGGTTCTCATCCAGCCCCTTTACCGCGGTGATTGCTTCCGACGCTTTGCCATTTCCACCCAGCCAGGCAGCGACACTATTGTAGGCCAACTTGGCACGGTTGGTGACCATTGCCCTGTAGATATCGGAATCCTGAAGGGTTCCATCTGCATTAATTACCATTTCAACAACGATCGAAAGGCGTTCTTCGTTAAAATTGAGGGAGGTGAGGCCGGTGGAAAGCTTTTCGGGAAGCATGGGGAAGATTTCGGCAGCAGTATAAACCGAAGTAGTATTATGGCGGGCATGTGCATCAATGGCCGAACTGTTTTTTACCAGGGAGTCCACATCAGCAACCGAAACCAGGATTTTTACCCGATTTCCAGGCAGAGACTCGGCAACCGTGAGCTGATCCATGTCACGCGAGTCGTCGTTGTCAATGGAAGCCCACAGAAGACCTCGCAAATCCCGAATCCCAGCGGAGCCAGTGGACACCCCCGCTTCTGCCGTGGCAGGCAGCTGAAGTTTTGCGAGCTCCGCGAGCACTTCACTTGAAAAATCAGGCAGCAAGCCTCGCTCAAGCATTACCCGATGGGCAATGCTCTCCAACAATGCGCGATGGTTTGAACTCATAATTATTCCTTTTCATCTCGAAATAAATTTTGCCAGACCAAAAGCCGCAGCTGCAGCGAGGCTGCCGATCAGTGCAGTCTGAAGTGCACTCCGAATGGGATGCGTACCAGTGAAACGGCCTTTCACATACCCAAAAATCAATAGTGCCGAGAGGGTAAAAACCACGGAAAACAAGAGGGCCGTTCCTGTATTGTGAATCAGTATATATGGAGCAAGAGGAATCATCCCTCCAACGACGTAGGAAATCGCGATCGTTAGTGCGCTTTTCAGCGCGCGTTGGGAGGCGGGTTTTTCGAGTCCCAACTCGAAGCGCATCATGAAATCAATCCACGCTTGAGGGCGTTTACTCAATGCCATTGCGACCAGGGTACTTTCTTTCGGCTCGAGGCCATAGGCTGATAATACCTGTTCCACTTCTTCGACCTCTTTATCAGGAATAATTTCAATCTCGAGCTGTTCATTCTCCCGTTCCCTGGCATAATGCTCAGCATCGCTCCTGGCTGCAAGAAAGCCGCCCAAACCCATGGAAATTGACCCTGCCGCTATCTCTGCCAGTCCTCCGGTGATGACGATGGCGGTCGAATTGGCAATGCCCGAGAGACCCGCAGCGAGTGCAAAGGGCACAGTCAGCCCATCAGACATCCCAATCACAACATCTCTTATGACAGCGGACCCTGTGAAATGTTTTTCAACGTGTGATGCCTGCGGCATATTGACCTCATTTTCTTTAATAATAGTACAACTGAGGTAAGGGCGAATCTATTGCATATAGCCGCCATCTTATGTCAAGATAGCCCTAACGGCGACGGATCTCACTCATGGTGCGCAAAAAATTGATGACGTCATCCCGACCAAGTACACCTTGAATTTGGTTACCCAGCATGACCGGGAGCTGGTTGACACCGTCCCGGTCCATTTCTCCAAGGGCATCCATCAGCTCCGCCTCAGGGCGAATTGAGATCATTTTTTCAGCGGGGATCATTACCTGGGCAGCAGTTGTGGTTAACCACGCTGAAGAGGGAATGGTTTTAATATTATGCAGCGTCAGTAATCCGACGACCTGGTCATCCTGCGTAACCACCAAACTGCGCTGCCCGCTTCCCAGGATGTGCTTATTGATCAATTGGTCTAGGGTACAATCCGCACAAATGGAAGCGTACTCGTGGCGCATTGCATCGGCAACATGATGCCCTGCCAACAGGTCATGAATTGTTTGCTGTTGTATTTGTGAGGAGGCTGCGGATTCGAGGAACCAACCTATAAAGGCAATCCATAAACCATTGCCGAAATTGCCGGTGAATATCTGCCACACACCCCAAAGGATAAACAAGTAAGCAATGAATCTGCCCACGTTTCCAGCGATAAGAGTAGCCTTACGAAAATTATTAGTAGACCCCCATAGAATTGCCCTGAAGACACGACCACCATCCAATGGAAAACCAGGGATGAGGTTAAAGAGACCAAGAGCTCCATTAATATATGCAAGGTACTTGGCAATAGCCAAAAGGGGGGCAAGAGTACCAACAACCGCCTGCAGCAGACCGAAAATTCCCGCAAGGGCGAAACTCACCACAGGTCCGGCAAGGGCAATCCAGAACTCCGAAACAGCGCTGGGCGGTTCAGCCCCAATTTGAGCAACGCCGCCAAATATGAAAAGGGTAATGCTTCGTACCGGGATCTTGTAACGCAATGCCACGAACGAATGTCCCAGCTCATGCAGGAGCACGCTGCCAAACATTAATATGACCGTGATTGCACCCACGATCCAATATTGCGTTATTGACCAGTTTGTAAATTCTGCTGGAAAATAGCTGGTTGCCAGTGACCAGGTGAGCAATGCAAAGATCAAAAACCAGGAGTAATCCACTCCGATCGGGATTCCCAATATGCGCCCCAGGGAAATTGAGCTCCGGTTCATATTCAATCTACTTCTCCTGGTTTTTTATCAACATTTTTCACTGATAAGAAATTCGATCGCCATTAAAATATCTTAAAAACGTCTGGCACGATAGATAGCCGGGGAAATAATGAATTAAGCGTTATTGTCCGGATAAGCCCTTTAAAAATCGGATGCCTTTAACAAGTAAATTCATTATCAATTAATGTTTATAACCAAGGTCCGGCCATATTTTAGCAGAAATTTTACATCGAATAGATGAGGCAGAAATAACCTCAGAAAAGCAAAACTCAATCTCACCCGGTTGCCAGGTTTAGATCTGATTTGAGTTTTGCAATTACTTACCGCAGCCGGGAGCCTTTAAAGGCAAATCAAGACCTTCTACCGGTAATCAAGCGTAATATGATGACAAATATGACTGCACCTACAAATGCAATCAGGATGGATTCCACGTTGATGCCCGACATCGGGTCGCCGATATGGAAGAAATAGGAAGCAAGGAAGCCGCCCAACAATCCGCCAATCACGCCGACGACGATATCACCGATACAACCGAAACCACCCCCCTTGACGACCAACCCAGCCAACCACCCTGCCAGTAAACCAACGACGATCCAGGAAAGTATTCCCATATTAATCTCCATTCTCGATATTGTGGGATCATGTAAAAGCATTTCCTACCGCATGATCGTTTAAACCCGATTAGGGTGACAATTCATCATACAATAATAACTCCCCTGCTGCATCCACCGGCAGGGGAGTTATTCTCTCCGCCACTTGGGGGAGACATCCACATCAACATGACAGACCTAAACAGCCTGGCATCGAACTGCACGCTCATCCATTAGCATCGGCTTTTGAAAGAGGGCGAGTCCAGCGGATATAGCGCTGGAAAAATCAGGCGGCAAGCAACGATCATGCATCACTTAAAAGGTAATAATCACTTTAATAATATATTGGTTTTGATGCTTCTAATACAATGCGCCGGTGATATTTTTTTCATTCCAAAAAGAATCATAGTGACGATGTAATCAGACGGCGCATGAGCCGCCAGGAGATGAGCATCAAGGCCAAACCGATACCAATCAGGCCACCCAGCAGCACCCAATTTGGAGTAATCCCACGCAGGGAGATATCCCGCAAAAGGAGGGTGCCATAGGTGGTGGGCAGCATCCAAGAAATGATTCTCACCGGCTTCAAAAGCGTATCCAGACTCAGAATGAA
>JADGQC010000049.1 GCA_017882125.1 Anaerolineales bacterium | reverse complement strand
AACAGGGGGGTGGTACGCGGGCGGACAACCTTTGACAGATCGGGGATTCCCTCCACGGTCAAGAAATAATCGTGATATTGCGGCTCCTCTCGAAGGAAGGCCTGGAACCAGAGCCCCTGAACGGATGAATGATTAATTACACAGTCAAACATCAAACGAAATGATCGCCCCATTCGTTCAATGTCCTGCCAAGATCCAAGGGCAGGGTCAACTGCGCGGTAATCCATAACCGAAAATCCGTCGTCAGAAGACGACGGATAGAACGGCAGGATGTGAATCCCGCTGACCACACCCTTGCATTTAGCTTCGCAAAATTCCGCCAGGGTTTGTAAAAAAGCCCGGCCGGTTTCATGAACCTGATCAGCGTAAGTAATCAGGATCGAATCGCGTTCCGATAAGGAAATATCAGTGGGAGACGGGATTTGGGCGCGATATCGATCGACCAGTTCCTGTAACTGCGGCGCAACCCGAACAGCAAGGTCCGCGCCATAAATACGGGTAAGTTGTGTGGTATAAAAAGATAAGCTCACGAGAGTAATTGTACCGTATCCCCAAATTGGCATAATTGGAGACCACCAGGATTTTTTCAAACCCTTATCAATAAGGAGATAATAAATGACCCCCTCCCGAAAGATCGGATTTATCTCCACACGTTTTGCAGGGACAGACGGTGTCAGCCTCGAGACAGCCAAATGGGCTACCGTCCTGGAACGCATGGGACACGAGTGTTTCTATTTCTGCGGTGAGTGCGACCGTCCCAAGGATAAAAGTTATGTCGTACCCGAAGCTTTTTATCGTCACCCAAAGATCGACAACATAAACCAGATCGTTTATACGGGAGAATGGGGGAAAATGCACGCGAGCCGCCAGGTGCGGCGTGAAATCAAGACACTTCACCAGGACTACTTCTCAGTATATATCCGCCCGGCAAGCGTCACAAAGCAAGTGGAGGAATTAAAAGAGTACTTCAAAAAGCATTTATATGAATTTGCGACACGGTTTCGCTTGGAAGCTCTCATCGTCGAAAATGCCCTTACCATTCCGATTAACCTGCCGCTCGGTTTGGCCCTGACTGAATTTATTGCCGAGACCGGTTATCCAACCATTGCACATCATCACGATTTTTATTGGGAGCGCCAGAGGTTTCTCAACAACTCCGTGCACGATTACCTGGCGGCTGCCTTCCCGGCGACCCTGCCCGCCATCCGGCACGTGGTACTTAATTCAGTACAGGCATTCCAGCTTGCATCGAGGACGGGACTGGCAGCGATGGTGATCCCAAATGTCATGGATTTTGATTCACCACCTTTCCCGCCGGATGACTACACAAACACGGCGCGGGCCGACCTGGGGGTGGCTGCGGGTCAATACCTGATCCTCCAACCGACGAGAATTATCCAGCGGAAAGGCATCGAGCACGCCATCGAGCTGACCCGTCGTCTTGGATTGCCAGCCGAGCTGGTCATCACGCACGCTGCCGGAGACGAGGGAACGGATTATGAAAAACGAGTGCGCAAGTTCGCTTCCCTGCTGGATGTAAAAATCAATTTTGAATCGACGATCGTCGGACCCGAGCGCGGTCTCAGCGCGGATGGGCGGAAAATTTACGCTCTTGGAGATATCTATCCACACGCCGACCTGGTCACCTATCCTTCTTCGGTGGAGGGATTTGGCAATGCCTTCCTGGAGGCGATATATTACAAGCGTCCGCTGGTGGTGAACAATTATTCAATCTATGAAGCGGACATCAAGCCGAAGGGGTTCCAGGTGATCGAATTCGACGGTTTCATCAGTGAGAAAACACTGGAGGACACGCGGACCATTCTTACTCATCCGGAGCAGGCAAAAGAACAATGCGATTACAACTATGAACTGGCGCGCAGATATTTCTCGTACTCCGTGCTCGAGCGCAGGCTGGGACTCCTGCTGTCCGACTGTTTCGGAGAGTCTGTATGAAAATTGCCATCCTGCATTATTCGTCGCCTCCCAACGTTGGCGGCGTGGAAAGCGTGCTGGCTCATCATGCGCTCCTGATGGCGAAGGCAGGGCATGAAGTTACCATCTTGGCAGGCCGGGGCGAGGTATTTGATGAACGCATCCCGGTGCGCACCCTGCTGCGCCTGGACTCGCGCCACGCGGAAGTGATCAAAATAAAAAAGAACCTGGATACTGGCGATGTCCCACGTACCTTCGATGCCCTGCGCGATCAAATCAAGATGGACCTGATGGCGGAGTTACAAGGATTCGACCTGTTAATTGCACACAACGTGGCCTCCCTGCATAAAAACCTGGCGTTAACCGCGGCTTTGAACCAGGCATACCAAACACCCGGGTTCCCGCGCCTGATCTTATGGCATCATGACCTGGCATGGACCACGCGGCGTTATCTGCCCGATATGCACGACGGCTATCCCTGGAATGTCCTGCGTTCAAAATGGGCAGGTGCCACGCACGTTACGATTTCAAAAATAAGACAAAAAGAACTCAGCGACCTGCTTGGCATTGCAGAAGAGTCCATTCATGTAATTCCCAACGGTGTGGACCTGAACACCTTCTTCAAACTTGAAACTCGAACGATCCAACTAATTGAACAATTAATGCTCAACCAGGCAGACCCATTGCTGCTGTTACCCGTGCGGATCACGGAACGGAAAAACATTGAACTTGCGCTGCGAACCCTGGTGGCGTTACGAATTTATTTCCCAAATGCAATGCTTTTAGTCACAGGTCCCGAGGGATCCCATAACCCTGCCAACGCGGCCTATAAGGGGAAACTGCTAAAGCTGCGAAGTGAACTCAAACTTCAAGGAGCAGCGCATTTCCTGGCTGAAGTCACCGATGAGACACTTCCAGATGCCATCGTTGCCGATTTCTACAGGCTGGCAGATGCCTTGATTTTCCCGAGCTTTGAAGAGGGCTTCGGAATCCCGATCATCGAAGCCGGGTTCAATTCAATCCCTGTCTTTTGCGCGGACATCCCCGTGCTGCGTGAACTGGGCGGTGACGAAGCCAGTTATTTCGGAACCCATGCCAAACCAGATTCAATTGCAAAGCAAATTGCAGACAGGCTGGAAGGCGAAGCGACATCCCGCCTGGCACGGCGAGTAAAACATGGGTACACATGGGATTCCATATATCGTTTGCAGATCGGACCGTTGATCCGGGAGGTGATGGCATGAAGAAATTTTTGCGAAAAACCAAAACCGTGCTCGTCCCCATTGGGACCGGGATGGATGGACAATCCGCTTTGAAAATCGCGCAAGCGATAGCCGAGGAAGTTGTGCTGGTAGGCGTGGTTCCCATCACAAGCGGAGGATCCGTCAGCGCGGGTGCGCATGCGGCGCGGTTGGTGCGCAAACGGCTGCTTTCCCTGGGCAATGACACAACGCGTTTCAAATCAACCGTGATCGTATCCGAATCGCCATGGGAAGATCTACAAAAAGTTATTTCTTTCGAGAAGCCTGATCTATTCATTGTTGAGTGGAAAGACGGGCTGATATCCTGTGGTGTGCCTGCAGCAGAGCTCCTTTCCAATTCATTATGCGATATTGCCATCGCGCGCGGCGCAACCCCCCTAAAATTTAAACGGACTTTGATCGCAGTACGCGGCGGACCGTACGCAGAACTGGCGCTCCAGACAGGCATGAACCTGTGTCCAGACTGCCTGGATGTGCTGCACCTTGCCCTGACTGGCGCGGAAAACGACACACCATTCAGAGGAATGAAGCACATCCTGCACCAAATCCCCGAAGTCAAGCTGCGCTCGATAACAACGGACGACACTGCGCAAGCCATCCTGGATGAATCCAAACATTACGACATGGTGGTGCTGGGAGCGACTGCCAGCAAGAGCATGGGCGGTCCCTCTATAGGCCCGGTGGCGGAGAAAATGCTGCGCGAAGCGCATGCGACGGTGATGGTGGTGAAAGCCCGCCGTCCCATCTCTGAAAACATGCTAGACGAAAGCGCAGGAGCCCAGGCAATTTCCATCCTGGTGGACAAATGGTTTGCTGAAAACACTTTTCACGCCAATGAGTTTTCAGATCTGAAACAACTGATGGCGCTTAAAGAGCAACAAGGCGTGACCATCAGCCTGGCGTTACCCTCATTGAATGAGGAGAAGACGGTCGGAAAAATTATCGGGATGATCAAAAAAGCCCTCATGGATGAAATCCCTCTCCTGGATGAAATGGTGCTGATCGACTCCGACTCGACCGATCAAACCCGCCAGATCGCAGAGAGTCTCGGCATCCCGGTGCACATACACCAAAACATCCTGCCCGAGCTGGGAGCGCGGACCGGCAAGGGGGAAGCGCTCTGGAAAAGCCTGATGGTTACAAAAGGCGACATCATCGTTTGGATCGATACCGACATCATCAATATCCACCCACGTTTCGTTTATGGGGTCATCGGTCCGCTGCTGCTCAACCCGAGTTTTCAACTTGTGAAGGGATTTTACCGACGCCCGCTCAAGGTGGGGGACAAAATAATGGCAGGCGGAGGAGGGCGGGTTACCGAGCTGACGGCGCGTCCACTGTTGAACCTCTTCTACCCCGAACTATCCGGTATTGTCCAACCGCTTTCGGGTGAATATGCGGGCCGGCGCGAGGCGCTCGAAAAAGCGGTCTTCTTCTCAGGCTACGGGGTGGAGACGGGCTTATTGATCGATGTATTCGAACAATTTGGGCTGCGTTCCATCGCCCAGGTGGACCTGCTGGAACGCATTCATAAGAACCAAGACCTGGTGGCATTGAGCAAAATGTCTTTTGCCATCATCCAAACCGTGCTCCGCAAAATCGAGAACCGCTACGAACGGGCGATTGTCGAGGACGTCAACAAAACCATGAAATTGATCCAGCATTCCCGGGATGGGTATTACCTGACCGTTGAAGACATTGCCGAGCGTGAGCGTCCACCCATGATCAATGTGCCTGCCTACCTGGAGCGCAGGAAAAAGTGAAGCGATTTTGCCTGGTTCGCCACGGTCAAACCGATTGGAATCTCGGAGGACGCTTCCAGGGTCAAAGCGACACTCCGCTCAACCAAACAGGGCGGGCAGAAGCTCAGTCCCTTGCCGGGCAGTTGAAAAGATATTCTTTTACCGCCATATTCACAAGCGATCTAATCCGCGCAAGGGAAACGGCGGAAATCATCGCGACGGTCCTGCAATTGCCGGTAACAGCGGAGCCGCACCTGCGCGAGATCAAACAGGGGGAATGGGAAGGACAGTTCATGGAGGATATCAGAACCCGGAATGCGATGGGCTGGGACGAGCGGAAAATCGACCCTGTCAACTTCCATCCACCCGGAGGGGAGTCGGTGACCGAGGTGGCCGAACGCACCCAGGCGGCAATGAGAAATATCGTTCACCTTTACCCAACTGGTTTAGTGTTAATCGTCTCGCATGGGCTGGCGCTTGCCACCATTATTTGCAAGGAAGGCGGCATCCCGATGCGAGAGGCATTTCAACACATTCCTGAAAACGCCATCCCCACCTGGGTGGATTGGAAAGATTCTCCATTGCCGATATAAGAGCAATTAAAAGCCCAGTATTAGCGCTTGCGAGCAAGGCGAACAAATATAAAAACACCATGAGCAGGTGTTTTTTTGTGCCTCAGGATGAACGAAGTGCATGCAGGTCAATCGTATTTAGTGGACCAGGAATCCATATTTTTCTGAAGCCAGCCATGGAATAGTCTCCATCACCTGTACGGTATAATTCATTTTTAATGGTGCAAATTTGATCTGCAAGATTTGTCCAATCAGGATGCCGCAATGCCTTTGACCTTTGATTATCCACTTGAAAAATTAAAGACATACCAGGGGTGCAACCCGTGTCCCAACGATTTCGACAAATTCTGGGAAAAAAACCTGGAAGAAATGAACGCGACCGAGCCACAGACGGAATTGGTAAAGGCTCAATTCCAGGTGCCAGGTGTTGAATGTTTTCACCTGTATTTCACCGGGGTAGGCGGCGCACGCGTGCATGCAAAATTATTGCAGCCCAAGCAAAACTCCCAACCGCATCCTGCCGTCCTGATGTTCCACGGTTACTCGATCGATTCTGGTGACTGGTCAGACAAGCTAAATTACGTTGCACAAGGATACACAGTGGCGGCCCTGGACTGCCGAGGCCAGGGGGGTCTTTCCATTGATGGAGGGGGGGTTATTGGCAATACCTTGCACGGGCATATCATTCGAGGATTGGAGGATGCCCTCAATGGCTCGCCAGAGAAACTGCTATTTTGTCAAATCTTTCTCGACACGGCACAACTGGCCAAAATCGTGATGGAAATGCCAGATGTGGATCCCAAGCGTGTCGGCGCAACGGGTGCGAGCCAGGGAGGCGCTTTAACGGTAGCGTGTGCGGCGCTGGAGCCGCGCATTAAACGAGCCGCCCCAATGTATCCTTTTCTCAGCGATTACAAACGCGTTTGGGAAATGGATCAAACGAAAGATGCCTACCTGGAACTGAAGGATTACTTCCGCTTATTTGATCCAGCGCATGCACGCGAAGACTCCATTTTTGAGAAGCTAGGCTACATCGATATCCAGTTTTTGGCTGCGCGAATCCAGGCAGATGTACTTTGGGGCATAGGTCTGTCGGACACAATATGTCCTCCATCGACCCAATTTGCGGTGTATAACAAAATTACTTCGTCAAAGAGAATGGTAATGTACCCCGATTTTGCACATGAGTGGATCCCTGATTTTCAGGACCAGATCTTTCAATTCATGATGGGAATTTAGATGTGGAAAAAGTTGATGACCAAGATCCTTTTGGGAAACCTGATCTACCTGTTATGACCAAGTAGTCCTTGGATGAGCGAATTTATAAATTTGGTAGGAAGTAATTCCTGGCCATCAAGAACAGCACCTCATGCGTGGGGGCTGGTCCGGTTGATGAAAACTATTTATCACGAATAAATTTCAACTCGTATGACAAAATGGGTCTCTTCACCCGTCGAATTGTGGGGGCGTCTAAGCCGGTCATATACACATCTTGTGACCGGGGGTGATTGGGCTTTGGAATTACCGGAAAGAGCACGCCAAAACCTGCACTGGTTTTGGTATGATGGCCTGTTCTCTTCGGCCAGCGACAATATCATTGCCACCTACATGACTTTGTATGTGCTGGCACTAGGGGCCACGCGCACCCAGATTGGGATCATGAGCGCGTTGTCCAGCCTGAGTGCCACGCTGCTATTGTTACCCGGCGCAATCCTGGTTGAGCGTTTCAACCATCGCAAGGAAATCACACTTTTCTGTGGGGGTTCCATCGCACGGCTCGCCATACTTTTCATAGCTTTGGTCCCTTTCGGGTTGACCGGCAAAGCGCTGATATTAACCGCCATGGCACTTTCCATCACACGGGATGCATTCGGCAACCTGGCCTTCCCGGCATGGCTTTCCTTTACTGCCGACATCGTCCCGATGCAGGGGCGCGGCCGCTATTTTGGCTCGCGCAATTTCATCATGGGAATATCCGGTATGCTTGCTGTGCTCCTGGTGGGCGTGTTAATCACCCGCCTCAGCCAACCTGAGGGATACCAGCTCGGAATGGCCTTCGCATTTGTGCTGGGAATCGGCTCCACCTTTTCATTTTCAAGATTGCACGACCACTCCGGTCAAAGCATCCCTCAAACACCCGCACTACTGGACCTGCCTTCTCTCATGCGGGATTTACGGAAATTGCCTGCCCTCCCAGCCTTGATCGTTACAGCCGTCGTATGGAATTTTTTTCTAAATATCCCTGGTCCATTCTTTAATGTTTACATGGTGGAGAACCTGAAAGCCAGTGCTTCAATGGTCGGAATAGCCAGCATCACCACGACCGTGGCGAGCTTGCTTGTGCAGAGAAGGCTTGGCAGGCTGGCCGATCGTTGGGGGGCGCATCGGCTGCAACTGATCAGCGGCCTGCTAATTCCGATCCTGCCGCTAGCCTGGGTGTTCACCCGGGTACCCTGGCACGTCATCCCCATAAATATCGTGAGCGGAGTGTTATGGGGCGCGTACGGCCTGGCATCATTCAATCTGTTATTGGAATTAACGCCCCAGGAAGGGCGGGCACGCTATTCGGCCATGTACCAGCTATTCGTCACCCTGGCTCTGGCTGCCGGAGCTGTGATTGGCGGCTGGATGGTTACGAAGTGGGGGTACACGGCCATCTTTGTCACTTCCGCGGTTGGACGCCTGTTCGCTGCCCTCCTATTTGCCCGTTTTGTCAGAAGGCCCGCATCCTTTGCGGCCACATTCTAAACCTTCAAGCCAATTGGGATTGTTTAGGGACTGGCAATCAAAAAGTGACCTATACTGGCAGGTCGCTTTTTGATTTCGGTTGGAACGAGAAATTGGAATTACTGTCCTGGTGCCACTGGAGGGGTAAAGCATGCTCGGGTCAATAGAGTCAAGTGGAAATGGAAAGTTAACGCTCGCATGACTGCAGCCAAGTTCGACTTTGGAGATAAAGCAGGCAGATGAGGAGTGTCAGGTCAACTTGGGGATACGTTGGTAGCAGACTGGTAAATGATCTCCTACTTGCAGTTAACTACAGGCAGCAATCATTCCTGAATTTCCAGTTCTATCCATTTGGCATCGAAATAGATCTCCCGGTAGCGAGCCAGTCGAATCTGCTGGCTGGCTACCTGATCGCTTAGTTCGGCTTCCAACTGTCGAATTTGAGCCTGTAATTCAATAACCTGACCGCGCAGGTGCAGGATCGCTTCAGCAGCAATCTCATCTAAGCCCAGATCGTCCTGTAAACGGCGCTGGCTGCGCGACTCATAGCCTTCGTGTGGGCCGTACCAATATCGTTTAGGGGATGGATTCTCGGGATTCATACTTTTACCTCGTTTTGGGTGCTATTAGTGGGTTTTTGCCGGGAGGAGGCTAATTCACGAATGCTATTAACCTCCTTGTCGGTCAGAGGGTCGGGCAGCACCAGTTTGACCATGGCAAACAGGTCGCCGCGTGTTTTGGGATCACCCAAGTGTGGCATACCCTTGCCGCGCAGGCGAAAACTCCGCCCGGAATTGGTGCGGGGAGGAATCTTCAGAATAAGCGGTCGCTCCATGGTGGGGATGCGGATTTCACCTCCTGCAATGGAAGTAAATATATCGACCGGCACTTCCATGTGCAGGTTATCCCCTTCCCGTTCGAAAGTTTTATTGGGGAAGATGTGCACAATCAAATAGAGATCTCCAGCTTTCCCCTTGTTGCTGCCCGGCTCACCTTGACCAGCCAATCGGACTCGAGATCCTGTACGCACACCCGCGGGAATACCAGCTTTGATGCGGTGCCCATCAATTTCCAGCAAACGCTCTGCGCCATGAAATGCCTCTTCGAGGGTCAGATCGACTTCGTATTCGACATCCCGCCCGCGACGCGAGCCGGGTGAAGCACCCCGGCCTTTGCCCGTGGTGCCTCTGCGCGCTTGTCCAAAGATATTGGCAAAGAAATCGGAATATGGAGATTCGCTTCCGAAAAGGTCTTCAAGGTCTTCGGCATTGGCGTACTGTACGTTCCCTCCCTGGTCAGGATTCGCTGACCAGTTTTGCCAGTCGAAATCCTTTTGACCACCACCAGTTTGCTGCCACTGCAGATATTGGGCCCGCAGTTGATCGTATTTCTTGCGCTGTTCTTTGTCCGATAAGACTTGATACGCTTCATTAATCGTCTTGAATTTCTCTTCCAATTCCTTGTTTCCCGGGTTAACATCGGGGTGAACCTTGCGGGCCAATTGACGGAAGGCTTGCCTGATCGCCTTCTCGTCAGCTTCCGGCGGTAAACCTAGTGTTTTGTAATAATCCTTAAAGTCCATTGGGCACCGTTCTACTCTTCTTCTTGTTCATCTTCAGACTCTTTGTCATTCCTGGAAAGCCATTTTTTATAAGCAGCCTCAATTTCCTCGGCAGTATGGGAGTCGCAGGCCACCAGGGGTCGTCCTTCATCCGGCACGCGGTGACCGCCAGGGCTGATCACTTTACAATCCACCAGCCTGTCCTCCGAGGAATACACAACCAGAATGTTAAATTGCCTGCCACATACGATACAGCCATGCATTTCAACAATATTATGATTTTCAGAACTGTTCATGAATGACCTCATCTGAATGAGGCCAATGCCTTTTCTGCCAGGATTCAACATACCTGGGTTCCGGCCAGACCTCCCCGGGAATGAAGTCAGAACATTCAACGGGAAATATTCGCCCGGCACGATCGGGTCGTGACCAGCCAAATTCAAGCTCGCGATCGCAACCTGCGCAATTCACATAAAACTCGTCACCCTCCGGGTCGCTCTCCGGTTCGAACATTTCGTAATCCTCCGGTTCTGAATCGGAGTCGTCTTCTGCAAATTCACCAAAGTCGCCTCGCTCAACTTCGCTATCTTCATTTTCATCGTTTTCTATTTTTTCCTTGAAGTGGTAGCGCCACTGATGATCCGCCTCGAGTGTTCCCCATTCACGCCAACTTTCACTTTCAGGTCCGGCAAGGACGGTCCAAACGTGAGTGACGGTTATCTTATGACCACCGCATATTTTACAGGTGAACTCAAATGGTTGTTTATTGTTCATATTAGGACCAGCGTCTATGCACCGGGAATGTCGGTAGAGCCTCGATCTGGTGCTTGTCGAGGGTGAGGAATACCGTATCATCGCGAGTATCACCCATCGCTGATATGGGTATGATCACATCTTTCTGCCCCCAAAGATGGCCTTCCCGCATCACCAAATGGGTGATGTGCCCGTTTTTGGGGTTAACCACGAATTCGTCGATGTGTCCCACATAGCCATCCGTCGCTTCCACGCCTGTACCACGGCGCACAGCCAGCTCTCCAGGTGGAATCTGGCGGTGTTCCACCGGGACTTGCACAGTCATTTCAGGATCAACATAAGGCAGGTAGTAATATGATCCCATTCCATACATTTCTCCCCTATAACCAAAATTCGCGCCGGTAGCCTTCTCCTCGATATACGTCGTTTTGATAAATGGATCCATCTTCTCCAGCTCTGCCTTGCTGCAACGCAGTCGAATCGTGTCAACTATGGTTTCGGAAACAACTTCGACCGGTACTATGTACTCGATGTTGGGAAACGAATCCCCTTTCACTACCAAGTGAGTCACTTTGTCGAGAACAGGGTTTATCAGCACAAAAACAGAACGGCCATAGACTCCATCTTTACATTCCACCTGAGCCTGTAACGGAATTTCCATCTTGCACCTCGAAAACAAATAATCCGGATTTCAATATTTCAATACCCGGTTGGTCCAAGCCAGGATACCAGCCATGAATCCATCATACAACGGACATACATATATTGCATCCATCGGCTGGGGAGTGTTTATCTCCCCCAGTTGGGGGGCGGGTTATGGATACCTTCGACGCCAAAGCGTTGATTAGATCTCTAAAGTCCAGCCGTTGTGATAATTTCTTATCCTGTATGTCATATTTGATTGAAACTTCAGAATCATTAGCGATATAATGTTTTGAAATTCGGAGAAATTGAATGACATCTCTTCCTAATCCTCCTTCAATTCCAAATCCCAAACCGGGGAAACAAATCACCCAAGCAACTCCTGCGGATTATTGGAGCCTCCCCACCGAGCAACTCTTCTCCACACTACATGCTTCCAAGGACGGGCTCCAACCAGCAGATGCTGAGGGACGTCTGAAGCAATATGGGCCGAATACTATCAGTGCCCAGAAGCAGGCTACTGCGCTGCGCCTGTTGTTGAGACAATTCAAAAGCCCACTCGTTCTCATCCTCATTTTTGCCGCAATTGTCTCCGGAGTCGTGGGGGAATGGATAGATGCCAGCATCGTACTCGCCATTGTACTTGGCAGTTCCATCCTCGGCTTCATACAAGAATATACCGCCGGCAATGCCGTCGAGAAATTGCGTTCCCAAGTAACGATCAAATCCAACTTGCTACGTGGTGGTCAAACACAAACGCTTCCATCGGAAAAGGTGGTACCAGGTGATGTGGTGCTGCTCTCCGCTGGCAGCCTAATCCCGGCGGACGGCATCGTGCTGGAGGCAAATGATTTTTTTGTCAACCAGGCCGTGCTTACCGGAGAAACCTTCCCGGTCGAAAAGCAACCAGCGACTGTCGCGGCCAATGCCAGCCTGGCGCAGCGAACCAACAGTGTCTTCATGGGGACGAGTGTCGGCAGTGGAACTGCACGCGCATTGATTGTACAGACAGGAATGTCCACGGCGTTCGGCCAGGTGGCGGAAAGGTTGAAATTACGCCCGCCGGAGACCGAGTTCGAACGCGGCATCCGTCACTTCGGAAACCTGCTCACAGAAGTCATGCTGGTGATGGTAACCATTGTTTTGGCAGTCAACCTCTTCCTCGCCAAACCGTTGTTGGACTCGCTCCTATTTGCGCTTGCACTGGCGGTAGGCCTGACGCCAGAGCTTCTTCCAGCGATAATTAGTATCACTCTCTCTCACGGTGCACAGCAGATGGCCAAACGCGGTGTAATCGTCCGCCGCATGACCTCCATCGAGAACTTCGGCAGCATGGATGTTCTGTGCACCGACAAGACCGGCACTCTAACGGAAGGAGTTGTCAGTCTAGATGGGGCATTTGATACGCAAGGACAGCAGTCTCAGCCTGTTCTCCGTTTCGCTCAACTCAACGCACACTTTCAGACTGGGCTGAACAATCCACTGGATGATGCTATACAAGCCGCTGCACAGAAAGCCGGGCTGGATATCAGTGCAGATAAAAAAGTGGACGAAATCCCCTACGATTTCGTCCGTAAGCGGTTGAGTGTTGTTACCGCCAACGCCCAGGGCGTGTGGACGCTCATCACCAAGGGTGCACTGGATAACATCCTTAGCATCTGTACCACCATTCAATCGGGGGATGCAACTCATCCACTGGACGATGCCGCCAAGGCTGACATTGAAAAACGATACAGCGATTGGAGCGAGAAAGGATTCCGTGTATTGGGCCTGGCAACCAAGACAATGGAAGGCCGGTCGGAAGCTTATTCACGCACCGATGAAAACGGGCTCACTTTCTTTGGCTTCCTACTCTTTTTCGATCCACCCAAGGCGGATGTGCAGCAGGTCATTGTCGATCTGTTGAAGCGGGGAGTGCAGCTAAAGATCATCACCGGAGATAACGAAAAAGTGGCGCGCCACGTAGCGGAGGCTGTGAAACTGCCACTCCAGGGCGTTTTGACAGGAAGTCAACTTAACGACATGCATGACGAGGCGCTCTGGCACCTTGCCGAACTTACAACCCTTTTTGCAGAAGTGGACCCCAACCAGAAGGAACGCATCATCCTTGCGCTGCAAAAAACCAAACACGTGGTTGGGTATATGGGAGACGGCATCAACGACGCGCCAGCCCTGCACGCCGCAGACGTGGGAATTTCCGTGGACACGGCTGTGGATGTAGCCAAAGAAGCCGCCGATTTTGTGCTGCTCAAGAAGGATTTAGGCATTTTGAGGCAGGGCATTGATGAAGGCCGCGCGACGTTCGCCAACACGATCAAATACATCCTTACGACCATCAGTGCCAACTTCGGTAACATGTTCAGCATGGCCGGGGCTTCGATGCTTCTGTCATTCCTGCCCATGCTCGCCCCCCAAATCCTGCTCAATAATTTCCTTTCCGATATTCCTGCAGTAACCATCGCCAGCGACAATGTCGACCCGGAAATGGTGGAGAAACCGCGCCGCTGGAACACCAAGTTCATCCGCGACTATATGGTGCTTTTCGGCCTGGTAAGCTCGATCTTCGACTTCCTCACCTTCGGGACGCTGCTCTATCTGTTCCGTGCTTCGCCTGACGAGTTTCGCACCGGCTGGTTCATAGAGTCCCTGATAACGGAATTGGTTATTGCCCTGGTGGTGCGAACACGCCATCTCTTTTTCCGCAGTCGTCCGGGCACACTTTTACTTGTGAGTTCATTAATCTTTATGGGAATTGCTCTCGTCATACCATACCTGCCGTTCATCTCGGTATTCGGTTTTGTTCCATTGCCCGCCCCGCTCATGCTAGCAATGATCGGACTTACGGCTCTCTACGTCCTGGCTACTGAACTGGCGAAGAAGTACTTCTACTCCCGGGGAAATAATGCCATAACCTAGATCATTTCTGGTCAGGGTAATCGAGCATAATTCGTGCCGGTGGCAACATACTTTCGGAAAGTGGGGTTCCGCATATGCCTCACCATATAAATATAATCACGCTGTATCCAGCTTGGAAATTCTGATTCGATCAAAGGGGGCATCCCATTAGCCTTCTCGACGATTAACCAGACAATGGTATTAGGAAACGATTTTTTCCAATCACGACTGATCAATAATGGGTACTGTAACAGTGCTGGGAAAACCGTCGTCCACCATATCGAATTAAATCATAAATTATGGAAGGGCATAGGAATACTCTTCGTCAAAAGTCTCCTCCCCCGCTGACGTCCGCCAATAATGATGAGACCAAATTATGAGTTGGATGAAAGGATTTATAGATTACTTTTTCACTTTTTTTAGTATTTCATCATCCTCTTTTGCCCCTTTTTCGTAAAATTTCTCCTCATCTGGGGCAAGGTGATAAAGGAGTTTTAAGAACTGTCCGGCATGCACCCTTTCTTCGTCAGCGACATCTCTCAGCACTGCCTGGGCAAAAGGATGGTCAATCGAGTCGGCCAGCTGTGTATACAGCTGTGTTGCCTCATATTCTGAAGCTACGAGGAAGCGGACTGCGCGGATAAGTTCATCGCGATTTGGCTTATGTTCAGACGTAAACCCAGAAAAAGGTGATCCAAAAATTGGCATGATCGAAATTCTCCTTTGAAATAATGAATGGTTGCTAAATACTGAGTAGTAGGCGAAGTTTCTGCCCAAAATCAATTTAAATTATCCGCTTTCAACACTATGACTCCCAGTAGGGCCAGGCTAGATTGCATCACTGAATCCATCATACAGCGAACGTCCCCCGTTCGCATCCGCCGAATAGGGGGTGTTTCTCTCCGCCAAGTGGGTGATGGGATGGCCGCAGATGACAGGTTAAATGACGGTATTATCACTTATCGAAATTCATGCCCCGCCAAAACCCAGGGCTAGTCCTCCCTCCCAGTGGTTTCTGTGGAAATCTGGGATTGAATCCCTCCCTGATCATTCAAAATGATGGGTTCCAGCCAACTTCGGCCATCCTGTACAATCAGCTTGTCGGCAGTTTCCGGTCCCCAGCTACCTGATGGATAGTTGGGGAAACCTACCGGTTTGTGATTCGCCCAGGCATCCAAGATTGGGGTCAGGACTGCCCACGAAGCCTCAACTTGATCGGCACGCATAAAAAGGGTGGCATCTCCTGAAATCACATCGGCCAGCAAGGTTTCATAAGCTTGTGGTGATTTTGATTTAAAGGCTTCCTGATAGGAAAAGTGCATATCCACAGGACTCAAATGCAGGGTTGACCCGGGCTGCTTGGCTTGAAATTGCAATACGATCCCTTCCTGTGGTTGTATATGAATGATCAAACGGTTGGGTTGCCAGGCAAGCGCAGCCGTCTTTGGAAATGACTGGTGCGGCACAGGCCGAAACTGGATCATCACTTCGGAAACCTTCGTCTTCATCCGTTTCCCTGTCCGCAGGTAAAAAGGGACATCCTGCCAGCGCCAATTATCGACAGACAATTTAACCGCTGCGAATGTTTCAGATGAAGAATCGGGCGACACGCCAGGCTCACGGCGATAAGAAGGGACTTTTTGGCTTTCCATCAGGCCCGCCCCATATTGGCCACGTACGGCAACCTTTTGAACCAGCTCATTGGAAATCGGACGGATGGCTCTCAATACGTCCACTTTCTTGTTGCGGATTTCATCCGCATCAAAAGAGACCATGGGTTCCATGGCAATCAGGGCCAGGATTTGCATCAGGTGGTTTTGGATCATGTCGCGTAAGGC
>JADGQC010000188.1 GCA_017882125.1 Anaerolineales bacterium | reverse complement strand
CGCCAAAACCATAAATTCCAAGCGTTTTGACATCTTCTCCTGCCATCCGATAGGTCCGGTACCCAATTAATCCTGCGCATAATAAGGGGGCTGCTTCTGCGTCTGTATAGGATGGAGGAATGGAAAAACAGAACCGTTCGTCCGCGGTTGTATACTCGGCAAACCCCCCATTAATATTGTATCCGGTATAAATAGGATGATCGCATAAATTTTCCTGTCCGCGTTCACAGTAACGACAGGTCCCGTCGGTACCACCCAGCCAGGGAACGCCAACTCGCCTTCCGGGTTGATATCGTTTTGCTCCCTTTCCACCTTGCACAACCGTCCCAACGATTTGATGTCCGAGCACGAGCGGTAATTTTGGTTCTCCCAATTCCCCATCGCTTATGTGCAGATCAGTGTGGCATATACCGCAGGCATGCACTTTGATCAGCACCTGTCCAGGTCCCGGTTGAGGAATTGGCAATTCGACCAATTTCAGTGGCTCACCTACCGCTTCGAAAAGCATGGCACGCATGGTTTGCATATGGGTCCCTTTCACGGAGTGGGCAACGGCGGTGTCACGTTGTGACCTTCGCGCCAGGCAACCAAGAACGGAAACGAATCAACCTCACCGCGCCTGGCATGCCAGTCCGTTGGATAACTTGGGTGCGATATCCCAAAGTGAAGGTGGGATGGAGTGGTACGGGCATCCCCGGTATGACCTACATATCCAAGGATTTGTCCCACCGTCACCCGCACTCCCGCTTTAATCCCTCGTTCAACAGCCGATAAGTGCGATCCGTAATAACGCACACCATCATCCCCGATGATGGCGACGGACAACCCGCCGCGCAATCCTGGGTCGTCTTCTTCAGGGGTCCAGCGGTCTTCATATGAAACGAAGTCCACAACTCCATTCGTGATCGCCACAAACTTAGAACCTTCCGGGGCGAAAATATCCGTTGCTGGATACCCATGGCCGGCAGTACCTTCGGAGAAATCGGCTACATTCGATGGTTCGATGGGGAAAATGTAGGACCAGGAAATGGGCGTCTCGGTGGGAAGGTCGGTGGGCGTGGAAGATGCAGTTACGGATGGAGTGAGCGTGGGTAGGTGGGTTTCAGAAGGGGACGCTAGCGGTGTGGGAGAATTTTCTGCAATATCGGAAAATTTAGTTTGTGTTTGAAGATGTTCTAACGAGGGAGTGGGTTGCGGAATTAGGGCTCCTGTCATCGGGGAACACCCAGCCAGTAGAAATCCAAATACTACCAGGTACCTAATCATTTTTCCAATCACTTTTCCTTGAATAACATTTCCAAGTCCGGGATATCTTCTGCCGCCCTGCGGAGAATGTCGAAAGCGGTCTCTATTAATAAATCCAGGCGTTTCGGTGAGATGGGTTCCCCGGCATCTGCCAGTTCGATTATTTTGATGATATTACCGCGCAATCCACTGGCGCGACGCGCCCAATGAGAGTCGACTGATAGGCGCTCCAGCCGGGAGGCAAGCAACCGAAGCAGATCGATGTGTTGGTGAATGTCGATCACATGAATATTATAGCGTAAGGCGATCCCTCGTCAGAATGGATCGCCTCATTTTCAGATCTGAACAATTAAGGGGGGGAAAATAATTTACTCGGTAATTACATTGAACAATTTCCGGGTGGTCTCTATTAATTTTGAGCGCACTTCCCGGGCGTCCTTTGCGGCTTCCTGCATGCCAAGAACAACGCCGCCGACCACCGGGGGAACGGTCAGGCGCACCAGCCTGGCTTGCGGTGCACACCGTTGGATGGTTGTGCGCATGCTCTCGGTCATTAATGGATGTCCGTCGTAAAGGCTGCCGATCAATACAACGTCAAAAACTTCTTTTTGAAGATCAAGCTGGTTGATCACGCTGACGGCCATCATCCCGAGTTCATTTCCAGCCCAGCGAATGACTTCCAAGGCTTGAGCATCGCCTTGGCGGGCAATCTCGAAAACAAGCAGGATCATTGCCGGGTTGAAGTCGAACCTGCCCAGGTATACTCCTTCCACCAGGTCATCCAGATTTTTAGCGCCGGTTTCCTTTAAAAAGGCTGGGGTTAGCGCGGTCGCTGGTCCACGTCTGACCCACTCAAACGCGACCGCGCGCATCGCCCTGGCCAGGATATCAAAACCTCCCGCAGCTTCGCCAGACCAATCGCTCCCGCCCCCCACCACACGGCCTTCGTTCTGGTGATCCCTGCTCCATCCGCGGCAGTTGCATCCGGTTCCCGATACCACCGAAATTCCCCATCCTTCTTCTGCCCCCGCCAGGATTCCTAGCGTGGTGTCATTTACGATTTCCAAGGGACATGCTAATCTTAGAGGACGGACGGCATTCAGGTGTGCCTCTCGCTGGCTGGGCCAATCATATCCAGCCAGCCCCATCCCGGTCCCGGCAATTTGACCAATGGATAATTTTGCCATTTCCAGTGCCTGGGTGGTGGTATCAAGCAGGTTTTTTGCGAGTCCATCATAACCTACTGATTCCCAGTTACCGGGTCCAGCCAGACCGAACCCGACTGCTTCACCGGTCTCATTCGCGATCAGGGCGTGAGTTTTAGTTCCTCCTGCGTCAATTCCAAGAAAATATCTCATTTATTTCCTCTAAGATATACCAAGCTCAATTAATTCCAGAATTGCGGGAGATATTCTCGATAACTGGTCAAATAATCATCCAGGATTTTCCTGGCTAGTTCGAAATCATTGACCACCGGGTCAAGCAGGAGGCATTGCAGTGCTTTCTCGCGTGACCCTTCAATGGCTGCTTCAACACACAGTTGGGCCACCGTGACTTCACGCCTCAGGATTTCGGCTACCGGGTCTGGGAAGGCTCCCATGAGAACAGGGTGGATGCCGCCGCCATCCACTACCACAGGTGTCTCTACGGTAGAGCCAAGGGGGAGGTTGGAGATCTGTCCCTGGTTGAACAGGTTGGCAGCCAGATGGTAATGCGTACTTGCACCTGCCACATTTTCGATCATCTCCAGGGCTCCTTCAGAATCAGTATCTTTCAGTCCGTCTCTGGTCGCCTCGCCATCCGCCATGCTTTTAAGTCTTTCATGTTCAAACTCCCTCACTGCCGCGTTAAGATCCCAGTCATAGAGTGGGAGATGATACTTTTCCCATGGTTTGGTTGCCGGATCAGAAACCCAGGGCAGGTATTCACACAAATGGCTGTCCCCAGGGACTGGGAAAAGCCCAAACGCTTCAAATACTCGCCTTGTCAAAGGCTCAAATTCCGGATCAAGCTCAAAAAAACGCTTCCGGAAGAGAGGATAAAGGTCTTCACCGTTCTGCCTGTCGCGTATGGAAATGATCCATGAGAAATGGTTCAACCCGGCGGCGCGGATATCCACGCGTGGGACTACCTGTGTTTTTACCTGGGTATGGAGAGGTGCTTGCATGGGGTCGGCATGCATCCCAATAATCCCTTCCGGGATTGAAAATCCCAGATCTTTTGCCAGCGCAATTCCCACCATCGTGTAGCCGATATAAATCTGGTGACACAAGCCGACTGCCTTGATTTTGCTGAAACGGTTGATGGCGTCGCAGATTCGTATCATGGGATTCGTAAAATTAATGTACCAGGCCTCAGGGCAGGCTTGCTCCATATCGTGAGCGATTTGCATCACGGGTCCGATATTGCGGGCTGCGTGAGCGAACCCTCCAGGACCTCCGTTTTCAGCGTAAGGCTGCCTTACTCCATACTTGAGCGGGATTTCGAAATCTTTTCTCCAAAGGCCTTCACGCGCTCCTACTTCGATGGCGGAGACAACAAAACTTGCTCCTGAAAGAGCGTCCTGGTGGTTTTTATATGCCTTGATGGTTAGATTTGAGTCCCACTCTCGATTAAGCCTTTCAGCAAGGCGTTTTACTGTGTCGAGCGTATCGGAGTTGTGGTCAACCAGTGCCAATGTGCTGCCCTTCAATTTTTTACTGTTAACCAAGGCGGAAAGAGTATTTTCCCCAAATGAAGCGCTGCCTGCACCTATAACAACAATTTTGGTCGGGAATGTCATATGCATCACCATTTTGAATAAACACGATTAGCTTGTGTTCTTCGCGTTCCAACACTTGAACCTTTGGTCGCGGTTATTTAATTTTAAGTTCGTACCAGTTTTCTCCGATAATTTTCCCTTTTGCAAAGACTTCAACAGATAGCTTATATCTCCCAGTCCGAAGAGATGGCAAGGTCAATTTAGTCTCTGTTGAAACGCTGTCTGCTGGAATGTTCACCGTGAAGGAGGCAGATGCAATATTGCCACCTCCACCCTCCACGTGCCACTCACACACTGCCTCAGAGAAAGCTTCCAGGAAATCGTTAACGACGTAGAACGAAACCTGGGTAGCTTTTTCAGGGACAATTTTTTCTGGCAACTTAAAACTGGGTAAGACTGGTTGCATGGCCCGTCGTAATCCATCAAAAGCAATCTTCGGAATTCGCCAATAATCCACGACCGACCAGGTCACAGCAGGCCAGGGGTCGCAAAAATCGAATTGTATGAGACCGGTTACATTCGTGTATTTTGCTCGCCGGTAACATTCAGTTCCAAATTGGATTAGGTTACTCTGGTATGACTGGCTGTTGGCGATAAATTCCTCCAGTGAGCTGCCCGGTTCGATCCCGTTATCGAAGGTCTCTGCAGGCTGGAAGTCGTGAAAACGCCAGGTTTCCCATACTTCACGGGCTTGCTGGAGGTCGATGGGGGTATCCGCAGCTGACGGGATTTTTTTATAAGCGGAGCGCTCCATCTTTATACCCCAGCCTTTCATCCAATCCTGAATGGATTTCCAATGGTTCTTTTCAACCAAATTCCAAAAGTAAGTTCCGAACTTAATCATAATTTTTGTTATTGGGCTGATTTTATTCAGAGAGTCGAGCCACCATTTGAAATGTACTATTTCAGGATAACCCGCATCCGGTTCATATTGGGGGAGCATCCGTCGCATGCTCTCCAATCCTGGTAATCCTTGTGCTCCATACTCGGTAATGAACGGGGCGGAAGGAAGGTTTGTAAAATCCTGCCACTGCCCTACGTACCACCCGGGGTAAGTATGACCATCACCTGTCCCGGAGTTTCGATGTACGTATCGCGTCGGATCGAGAACCCGAACAACCCTTTCCAGCCGTTCGTCCAGTTCTCGATTATGTTCCGCATAATACTGTTCACCCGTCTGGACTGCCATCCAGCGTGCATCCCAGGGACTTTCATTATGACAACACCAGGCGATAATGGATGGATGGTTAAATA
>JADGQC010000048.1 GCA_017882125.1 Anaerolineales bacterium | reverse complement strand
ATCGTAGTGGAGGATTCCAGGAACGGGGTGCTGGCAGGCAAGGCTGCCGGAGCTCACGTGGTGGTAACCACCAACTACTACACCGAAAAAGAGGACGTCAGCAGCGGAGATATCATCGTGACCACCCTGGGCGACCCGGAAGGCGAGAAAGGGCACTTGACGAAAGGCGGAAAAAACCTAAAGTATGACGGCGTGCTGCGGATAAATCAAGCAGTCGAATATTTCACCAGTTAATCCTGGGGAAATTCTCACCCGATCATCAAAAGGACGCAAAGATTTTTCTTTGCGTCCTTTGTTATTAAACCATCCTGGTCAACCCCGTTAACTGATGCTTTATCTCGTTTGAGAAAAGAGAATTTAATAAACCAGGTGGGATTATTCCCGGTTAAAAGCCAGAATTTATTATCAACTTAAGGAATAATCCGGCTGATCACCCAATACAATCCGGCGGCAATCAATGCCGCCGACGGAATGGTTAGCAGCCAGGCCGTGGCTATCTCCCGCGCGACACCCCAGCGGACTTTATTGGGCCTTTCAGCAGCCCCAATTCCCATGATCGTCGAGCTAATGACATGGGAAGTACTCACCGGCCCACCGGTAAGGGAAGCGGTTAACACGACAACTGCCGAGGACAACTGGGTGCAAAAGGCATCGATCGGTTCGATTTTGTAAAACTTGCGTCCCACAGTACGAATAAGTTTTTGGCCTCCCACGGCCGTACCGGCTGCAACTGCCAATGCAGCAATAAAAATCACCCAGACCGGAACAACAAATGCATTTAAATATTTCTCTGTAATGAGCGCAAGTGTGATCATCCCCATGGTTTTTGGCGCATCGTTACTACTATGGCTTAGTCCCATGACGATGACAGTAAATATCTGAATCCTTTTAAAGGTTTGATTAATTCTTGGAGATGCGTCCTGACATATTTTAACAACAATTTTCAGGATAATAAATCCAATACCAAAGGCAATGACAGGGGAAACAAACAGGAAAATCAATATTTTTTCAAGTCCGGCTACCTGGATGGCCTGCCATCCAGCCCCCATGGCCACTGCACCAATCAAACCACCAATAAGGGCATGGGAGGAGCTGCTCGGCAGCCCAAGGGAGGATGTAAAAAAGATCCACAAAACAGCGCTAAGCATGGCCGCCAAGATGACCTGCGTGTTGATCACATCTGCGCTAACTATTCCTTTTCCGATCGTCTGAGCCACTGCAATCCCAAATATAAAAGGTCCCAAGAATTCCGCGACGGCTGTCATTGTCAAAGCTGCACGTGGAGCCATGGCGCGTGAAGAAATCATCGTTGCAACGATGCCGCTCGAATCATTCAAGCCATTCATAAACGCGTAAATGAGGGCTAATATTATTACAGCAATAGAGATCGGGGTCACAATTAAACCCGCACCAATCAGGTAATCTTAACGATAATGTCGGCGATCACGTTGGCTGCTTCATCCCCACGATCGGCAGCGTTGCTCAAGTGACGATAGACCTCGCGCGATTTAAGCATCTTGATCACATGCTGGATATCCTCTGCTCCGCTGAACAAGTCTGCCAGGGCCTCGCGGTAAACCTCTTCAACCCGGTTTTCAAGAGACTTGGCTCGCTGGGCATGATCATTGGCGACCCCGGGATGATTTTCCAGGCGGTCGACCGCCATCAGGAGTTCATAGGCTGCGTCCCTAAGGATGGATGCCATACTCTGCATAAAATTCGTCGGCTCGACCTTCAGGATTTCCATTTCACTGACTGTGCTGTAGGCATAATCAAGGACATCGTCAATCGTTCTGGAAAGCAAAAAAATGTCTTCACGGTCAAAGGGAGTGATGAAGGTTTTATTTAATTCGTCGATCAGTATTCGCCTGGCTTCGTCCGCTTCTTGTTCTTTCGAGGAAAGAAGGACAGAGGCGGCCGGGTCCCCGGAGACCATAAAGACCTTCAATGCTTCCAGACCATCCAAGGTAAGCGATGCCTGGTCATGGATCAGCTTAAGGAAAACATTTTGCTTCTTCTTAAAAATTCGAAACATGGATGAAAATCCTCCTTGAAAAAGTGAAACAATTCTTTATGATGCCGAACAAGGTGCTCGCGGTTAAAATCTAGGATTTCCCAACAAGCTCCGGCGATTAGAAATGACCGGGTCCCTATATTAAATTACTGGAGATAATTTGTTGAATTCGAAGGATAGGTGTTTTATTGCCCGTGATCAGATGGATAGCTATAATTTTGTGAAAGTAATAATAACATAAAACCACCCACGGCTCTCCATCTTTATAAAGGAACGTCCTTCAGTCATAAGGCTTTCCTTTATGATTCAATTTTAAATAGATAGGCATGAATGTTGGCTTCCTTTTCCAGCAACTAGATAATGCAGATACTACAACCTCAGTTCTGAAGTAAGAGACGCAAGCACTGCTTCAGTATCCAGGAAATCCTGATGCCATGGAAAAGACTCGAGGTCTTTCAACGTCTCCACCCTTGGACCGATGCCTACGAATTTATAGCCTAATGAACGCGAAGTCTGCAAGTCCCAGGGACCGTCTCCAACGTAGACTACCCGGTCGAAACTGCTGCAACCATAGTAATTTCCTGCCATTCCAACTGCAATTTCCATGATCTTGAGACGGTTTTTGCTGTCATCAGATGTAGCCATCGGAATGCCATCCACGTTCAAGCCGCTTGCCTGGAGTTTAAACAAGGCTTCTCTAAGCCAGCAACCGGTGGCGATGGCGATTCTTCCCCCATTAAATTTTCGCAGCCGTTCCAGGAATAACGAGGCACCCGGGACTTCGCTGAATACCCGAGGTGATTCCCGGTACATATCATTTAGGCGGCGGAGTACATTAAACTTAACCTGTTCGATCTCGCTTTGTTCCGAACTCCTCCCACTGAGACGTTGGATCGCCTCCATCGTTACACCAAGGGAGGTCTTGTCTGTATATCCATTCAAATCCGCATCAATTGGCGGAACTCCCAGCACTTCTGCAATGGCAATGCCAAAAATCTCCCGATCGTACTCATAAGATTGGGTCAGGGTTCCATCAATATCAAGCAAGACCAAGTTCAAAATATTACCTTTGGGTGAGATTGCCTTACTCCTGGTCGAGGATTTTTCAACTTCATGATTATTTTCCTGGCAAAACGAATTCAAATCTTGAAAAGTAATTAAGATCTTAGTTTACTTCATCTCTCTTATGACAGAGAAGGTACATCAAACCAGTATGAGCAATTTTAAACCAAAATTCCATGCCTGACCTTGAATTCGAGACGAGTCTGGCATGGAAGACGAAAGAAGAGCAAGTGTTTATTTAGAGAAGAATCAATAATGCGAGGTCAGATGGTTTTCAACCTTGGGATCGATGGGTTTATCTAAGTGCATGAAGGAAAGATTATCAGGGTGCAACTTTGGCATTGCATAAATAGCGCTGCTCGATCAAATCAGAAATTCCAACGATATCATCCAGACCGAAGCATGGAACATCAACCGACATGGAAAAATTTGCCGCCACTGCAAAGCGCTGTTCCCGGGTGCCAATCAACTCTTTGCCGACCTCAGACCTCATGACTTCAATAGAGGGGTAACCAGCCTGTTTATAGCCCTCCACGAGGATCAAGTCAGCCTCGCGCACCTCTTTAACGATATCTGCCAGTAACAGTTCCTGTTTAAGGGTGCGATACGAGGCAATCTTGTCCGGTGCGGCGATGATCACATGCACACTGCCCGCCCGGGCATGCCGCCAACTATCCTTTCCCTCCTGATCGACTTCAAAACCCGAATGGGAATGATGTTTTACTGTGGCAATCCGATAGCCTCGGCGACTCAGTTCGGGGATCAATCCTTCCATCAGGGTCGTTTTCCCCGACCCGGATTTACCAATCAGTGTTACCACAGGACTGGGCATATTTTCATCCTTTCGATATTAGTTTCTTATCATCCACCAATCTGACTCATGCCAAGCTGCGAACCAGCTGGAACAGAAACAAGTAAATCATGCTGGAGGGGTTTGTTTGCAATAGCTTGAAGGAATAATTGTTCAAGCGGTTCCCCATTTCGCAGTGCAGCGCGTAATGAGACTTCCTCAGGGATGACAAGGCACGAGCGCAAATGCCCATCAGATGTGAGGCGCAAGCGATTACAATTCTGGCAAAAGTGCTCGCCAAGCGGGGAGATGAAACCAACCGTGCCAAGCGCTCCAGGGATGCGGAAGGTTCGGGCGGTTTCGCTGCCTGTCGGGGACGGGACGGGTACCATGTTGAGGACTGCCAAATCGGAGTGCATTTCCTGCATGGAAAAGTAACGGGTACCAGAATCCGGGAAGCCTCGACCCCATTCCTGGGTATTGCCAATCGGCATTATCTCAATGAAGCGAACATGCCAGGGGTGCTCGACGGTCAGACGGGCTAGGGCGGGCAGCTCGTCTGCATTGAGACCGCGCACGATGACGGCATTCAACTTGAGGGGAGAAAGCCCGGCGCGCTCAGCCGCCAAGATTCCATTCCATACCCGCTCGATATCCCCGAACCTGGTGATGCGCTTGAATTTGTCCTTATCCAGCGTATCGAGGCTGACATTGACACGCTTCAGCCCGGCTTCGGCCAGTGGTGCAGCCAGGTTTTCGAGCAGAATGCCGTTGGTTGTCAGACTGAGGTCCTGGATACCGGGGATTGCAGCAATACGACGCACCAGAGTAAGAATGCCCGGTCGAACGAGCGGTTCTCCGCCTGTGAGACGGATTTTTCGTATACCGAGGCTTGCAGCCACCTCGACAATATGGACGATCTGATCGTCGCTGAGCAAATCAGCAAAGGGAGTCCAACGAATGCCGTCAGCGGGCATGCAGTAGACACAGCGCAGGTTGCATCGGTCTGTGAGCGAAATGCGCAAGTACGTTATGGTACGTCCGAAAGAGTCAGTTAACATTAGAGTGAATGTGAGAGGAAAACCAGCCCCAGGCATAGAAAAAGATGGATCCGCTAATAAAACCGATTGCCAGGTTGCCAGTCCAAATGGTCAGCGCCAACACGACGAGGGCAGCAGCCAGGTTTTGGACTCCGCGGAGATCGCGTGCCAATAATATATGCTGAAAGCCAACATAGGCGAGCAGGATACCCAATACCGGCAGTGGGATGAGCCGGAAAACGTTCATGCTGGATTGCCCGCCGAATAAACCCAGGAGAAGGAAGGCGCTGCCGATCATCAGCGGGGCCGCGCCGGAACGCGCTCCCATACGGTAATGGGCAGTCAACCCGCCGCAGCCGTGACAAAGCGGCACCCCGCCAATCATGGCAGTCATTGCGTCGCTGGCACCCATGGTCAGCATCAATTTGCGCTCTGTGACATGAGCGGCGTTTTCTCCGAAATACTGCTTAGCGGCATCCGCGGTAGCATAGACAGAGTTACCCAAGCTAAGTGGGATTTGGGGTAAGGCCAGAAGAATTAATCCCTGCCAGAGCTGCCCCCAACTGGGGATGAGAGGCAGGAGCCGGGGTAAAGTCAGATGTAATAAAAGCGGGGGAAGCCCCAGATGGAAACTGGAAATGCCGACGCCAAAGAAAATCACTCCCAAAGCTGCCAGGTTACGGCGTGCAAGGAGGAAAATTAAAAGAAAGAAAGCTGCCCCAACCACCAAAACCCAGAGCCAGGAAATTGTATTTCTGGATAAGGTCAGCCCACCTTCCCAGCCCTTGGGGGTGACGCTGATCAATTTCCAGGCAGAATTTATCAGCAGCCAGGCCAATCCTAATTGAATGCCGCGCACCACCGGTTTTGGGAATGCCTTCTGAACCCAACGTTCCAGGCCAAGTGTCCCAATGGTTAGGAAGGCGACGGCATTCCAAATCGCACCAGTAACGATGGCAACGGGCGGCAATCCCAGCGCCAGGGCAACCCCTGATACAGACTTGAGAGGTTGAACCGGAATTGGCAGTCGATAAACCAAGGCAACCAGAAGATAGGTCAGCCCAATTCCGACGAAGGCGGCAGTTGCATCCACGCCATTCAGGGAAATGAGCGCCAGAACCAGAGGGAGCATTACCCCCAAATCTGCCAGAGAACCAGAAAGCTCCGCGAGGGTAAATTTATAAGGGTTGCCTTTTTCGGTTTGCGCTATCATCGGCGTGCCTCTGAAATCGATAGAGACCCCTGGTTTAGCATATCCTGCTCACGCGGCATAGGCTGATAATAAGCCTGACCAGCACAAGCCCGGCAAAGGACCTGATCACCCTGCCTGGTCTCTCGTTCATTGACGATCTCCTCACCGCATATAGAACAATCAACCCGGATACCAGGGCGGTTAATGATCCACTCGACCGGGGTGATCAGGTGAACAGGAGTTACCGTCAGCAATTCAGTATCTGGCATAAATTGATAAGCTCTGAGTTGAACAAAGTAATGGCGCGTTTCCTCCGGAATATAATTGAAAGCCTTCTCACGACAATCCAGGGCCGGGGCAATCCGCAATGCCTGGCCCGTCTTTACATCCACGAATACAGCGGCGACTTTACCGTAATCCTCCATCCGCATGGTTCGATGACCGACCGTGCACCCGGTGGCAACTTCCACCCCATCGGCAAAGCAGCCGTCCATCTCCAAAATCGCCAGCAGACGCTTGTCGTCCCGCGGAACGTCCAACCCGAGACAGGTTGCGCCTGCCAGTCCGATACGCACGCCCAACACCTGGCGCGGGCATAAATGATCATGCCGAGCGGAGCTTGCTTTCAGGAAAGTATCAATGGTTTTCATATTGACTCCCGGATGTTTGTTAATTCCCGGATTGCATTCAATCAAAATTTCCATACTGGCGGATTATTTGCAGTGGTCAGCCACGGGGCGGCAATTTTACAGCACCAGGATCACTCCTGCCAGGGATATCACCCCGACGGGAATCAGCCACCAGTCGAGGCGGCCGATGCGGAGTGGGGCTGTCCGGCTACGGTCAGGGCGAAAAGCGCGCGCCTCAGCCGCAAGGACAATATCTTCGGAACGGCGCAGAGCATTGGTCAAGATCGTCAACAATAGCAGCTGCAAGCCGCGCCACCACTGGGCGCGCATACCGCCCCGCATCCTCAAGCTGTGCCAGGCGTTGGTACTCGACTGGCGCAGATTTGGCAACTGGTTGGCTGCAACACCCAGCGAAAACCCCAATCCCTGGAGCCCGGCACGTTCAAACACCCCGGCCACCTCGGTAATATCCATCGAGGCAGCCAAGCCGTCCGCAGCAAGGAGGATGACAATCGCACTCAACGTCATCTTCACGCCAGCCATAATATTCACAGTGGAATAAAGGAAGCCCCAAACCTCCCGATCAGGTTTGCCGCCTCCGAACAAGACACTGATGATCAACAGGATCCCCAGTAGTATCAACCAGCGGGGGCGCAGGATTCGCCGCAGGGCTGAGGGGTAAATCACGGCCAGGAATGCCACGCAGATGCCCGCCATGAGAAAACCGGCGCGGAGCTGGGTCAACAGAATGACTCCCAGTGACCAAAGAAAGATCACCAGGTGTCCCAGACTGCCGACGACCGGCTTCCCAGGTTTGCTCAGAATCGAGGGGACATCGAGCTTGCCAACGGTCATGGGATCGCGTCAATCTCAGTCACCAAGCGGGGGTTTAACTTTCCGCCCTGGTCGGGAAGGACCATGCGGAAAGTGCCATCAGCCGCGGTCATTGGGCCGTCTGCCTGTGCATAGGCGACCAGAGTGTCATCAGCCAGAAACTGGGTTGGGTCGAAGTTGACAGTGAATCCATCCGAGGCAACCGCTTTGACCGCCAAAAGCCTGGTTGGGTCGATGCCAGCATCCTGCAAAAGGACTTTCAGCTGTACGCCGACATAAGCGATCCCTTTATCTGAAGCTTGCACGGAGCCCAAAGCTTTTAGTTCATCGACCGTGTAGGTTTTTACGATCGTGCCATCGGTCACTTTCAGGGCAGCCCCGGCTGGTGCGGCCGCCTTTGGAGCACAGGCTGCCAGGACCAGTGCCATTACAAGAATGACGAACAAGGTACGTTTCATAAAATAATTCTCCTCATCCATTAGATTAAAAAACTATACCGCCGCGGGAGCTTGTCCCTTAAGACGGAATGTAACCAAATGACCAAGTTTCCAGGCCAACCAGCCACCGATTGCGCCTACTACCAGGTACAGGACGACCAACGCCAATACGATCCAAAGAGCCGCCTGGCTGCCCAACCCAAAGAGCCGGCTGCCCTGGTCAACCGTATCCAGCCAGATGGGCAGAAGGGTGCGGCCAAAAATTAAAAGCCCGGTGACGAAAGGTTGAATGAACGTCCAGAGGGCGCCTGCGGCTATCGCCAATATAAAAGAGAGTTGGGATGGTTTTGAAAAGATATCCAGAACCAGCTCAGCGACCAGCGCTTCTGCCAGAATACCAATCATGGGCCCGATGATGATGTTGCCGATGCTGAATAGTTTTAGCACCGTGGCGATCACCCCGATAAAAAAGGTCGAGCCGCGCCTGGGGACGAAAAGGCGACCTATCAAGGCAACCAATAATCCAATTGCGGTAAGGGCCAGACCGGTCAAAGGGATCTTTATGGCATGTAATACGGATCCCATGCTGATCTCGACCACCCCCCACAGGGCGCCGAAGACAGCCATGGTGACAAGTTCACGGGTTGTAAATTTCATAACAGGTTCCTCCTTAAATTGTTTTACGGGCAACCAGTTGGGCGATCCGCCTGGATGGAAACATGCCGCTGCGTCTTTTTTTCCAGGTTTCCTTCCAGTACAGGATGTCCCAGTTCTGAAAAGCAGAGTAGAGTTCTCCAGAATCGAGTGTGTGAGCCGGATTACTCCTTGCACGATTGTCTTCTGAGAAAGTTTCAAAAAATAGCCAACCTCCCGGTTTGAGCGCCTGGCGGTAGCATTCAAACAAAGGACGCGACAAAAAATAGAAATTCAAGATTACATCAAATCCAGAAGGCGGCAGCCAGGGATCGGTTAGATCCATAACCACCAGGTTTAGAGGCAGCGAACGCCTGCGGGCGCGCTGCTGGGCGAGGCGAAGACCAGCTTCAGAGATATCCATGGCAATCACACGCAAACCCTTGCTGGCCAGGAATAACCCGACCGGAGACATTCCGGCTGCCACCTCGAGCGCCAATCCTCCCTGAGGGAGTTGATCGACGAAAGAACGTACGAGCGAATACGGCTGGCGCCGGAGATACTGATTATCGTCGGAAAGGTAACGGGCATTCCAAATCTGCGCATCAGGGTGCGGCATGAATACCCTCCGCGCGAGTTGCAGTAGGTATGTTCTTTTGCGCCGCCAGGGTGTTATGACCATCCAGCGAAATTTGACCAGCATCCATCAGGATCACCCGGTGAGCATAGCGGTAAACCAATTTATAGTCATGCGTGATAAGCAGGATTGCCGTCCCCTGTTGATTGAGCCAGACGAGGAACTCCATCATTTGTTGGAGGTGGCGCCAATCCTGGCCGAGGGTGGGTTCGTCGAGAATAACGAGGCGGGGGCGGAGAGCCAGGCAGGAAGCCAGAGCAGTGCGCTGCTGCTGTCCTATTGAGAGGGAAAACGGGCGGCGGTCGCGCAGGTTAACCAAATCAGTGCTTGCCAGGGTCTGCTCGTGGAGCTCGGAGTTGAGGCAGCGATAATTTTTCGGTCCGAAGGCGATTTCCTCGTCCACTGAATCGGTAAACAACTGGTCAGCCGGGTTTTGGAATAGCAAGGCAATATCCTGCCCGGGACGCGGCCGTGTTCCATTGCTAAAGATCACCCGTCCGCTCAAGGGGCGGATCAACCCGGCCGCGGCCAACGCAAGGGTGGATTTGCCGGCACCATTATTGCCCACCAAGGCGGCAAACTCACCCGCATAGAAACTGAGGTTTACATCATGAATGGCAGCATGTCCATTGTAGCCAGCGGAGAGGTGCTGAAATTCAAGCAAAGGTTTATCAACTTGGGAAGGTTTTCCGTTCGGCACAAGCAGGTCGGGCCAAGACATCAGCGCATCCTCGGTGGGACGGCGAAGGCCATAGCGGCGTAAAAGATCGTAATCGCCCAGGATGGTCTCGAATGCGCCCAATGCAACGACACGTCCCTCGTCCATGACCATAACCCGGTCAGCGAGGCGGCGGACCTCAGCAAGGCGGTGTTCGACCAGGACGATGGTAAGACCATATTCGAGGCGCAATTTTGACAAAGCATTGATGACACTGGTGGTTCCCGGTCCGTCGAGAGAGGCGGTGGGTTCATCCAGGACAAGCACCTTCGGACGCATCGCCAGGGCGGAAGCGATTGCCAAGCGCTGCATCTGGCCACCAGAAAGAGAAGAGGGGTTTTGATCCGTAAACCCACCCAGTCCGACCGCTTCCAAAGCCCACGCAACCCGCGCATCGACTTCTTCCGTTGGAAGCCCCAGGTTGTACGGGCCAAAGGCAACTTCGTCTGCAACGCGCAAATGAAAAAGGTGCGCCCGCGGGTTCTGGAAAATAACCCCAACCTGTTGAGCCAATTCTGCGGTAGCGCAATGGGTGGCATCGAGACCGGCTATTTCCACACTTCCACTTATTTCAGCCTGGATGACCTGCGGGATGAGACCTGTGAGAACACGAGCCAGAGTGCTTTTCCCGCAGCCGGAAGGCCCGGTCACCACCAGGCATTCTCCGAGGCGTACGTCGAAGGAAACATCCTGCAACACCTTGTGATCCGTATAGGCAACGCTCAAGTTATGAACATGGATCATGTGCGAGTCTCTGAAGAAAAGTTGTAAGGGATATGAAAAATCTCCGCCCAGGGCCAAAGCGACCAGGCTGTTCCAACCAGGGAGGGCCGGATGACCACACACGCGAGTCGATAGCGGCGCAGGCTGACCAATTCGATACCGTTTGTCAAGCCGCCTCCACGGTCCAACTCGAGGGGACCCAGTTCATCCAAAATAAGCAAATCACAGGAATTCAATTGGCCAAGAATGCCATTCCCCCATTCCAAAACCTCGGGATTTAAGTTCCAATGTGCAGGGAACTGATCCCCGCCAGTTTCCGCGCGGCGAAGAGCCAGATGACGCTGCTCATCGGAAACCAGGTTGATCAAGTCAATACCAACTTTTATGTTGTCTTTAAAGACTGCCGGAGAAACCAGCCCTACGGGGTTATATCCCGAGGCCTTGGAAAGTTTCACAAATTCGAGACACCAGGGTGTCTTTCCCGAGCCGCTAGGTCCGGTGATGAGAATCAAACGACCGGTCTGATTTCCTAAATTAATACTCGCCAAGAGAGAATCTGGCGAGTTAATAAATCCCTGCACAGGTTTATCTCCTTTCCAATTCCATCCCTATATGGGATTTCGGGAGGTCGCTGCGTTTCCATTGCGACCCTGGTCCTCGTTGGGAGAGGACTGCCTGCCGGACCCTGGCGCATGGCTTTAGGTCTTGCAGGTCGGAGGTGTTTCAACTAATTATTTTTATCACAATTATCATACCCGGTCAGGCCTTTCTTGACACCACCCTTTAGGGTAGTTTTTTGAATTTATCGGGTATGTATTTGTCAAAAGGGGGAAAAAATAAATTTTAAGATACTTCAAAAACTGCCCAATCAGCTATTTTTCTTTGATTCCAGACGTTCATCCAGCTTTGGTTCTGGAATTGGTGCTTGCATTGGTTCCAACTTCTGTGCTTGAATTGGTTTCGGATTTTGTTCCGGCTTGATTTGTTCGGTCTTAGCCTGCCTGGAAACGTCGAGTATGTCCAGTTCCGATTTTAATTCACCAGTGAGAGATGCAAAATATCCTTTTAGATTGCGGATGAACTTACCTGCTTCGCGCGCAACCCTGGCAAGGCGCTCGGGACCCAATACAATCCCGGCCAGCACGAAGATGACAATAAGCTCATTCATCCCAATGCCAAAAATATTAGTGTCCATTTGCGGGTCTCCGTACAATGGCAGCTAAAACAATACTGATTGCATAAAGTAGAATTAAAGGAAGCATAACCAGACCCATATTAACCGGATCAACCGTAGGTGTAACCGCTGCGGCTACGATGGCTATAACAACCACGGCATAGCGCCAGGCCTTAAGCAGTTGTTTGGCACTCACGATCTTCAGCCGCGCCAGAAACATGATCACCAAAGGCAACTCAAAACATATCCCAATCCAAAACATCAGGGTGGTAACAAATTCAAAATAGTTTAACGGCCGGACCTGGGTGGTAATCCCCAGAAAATGGATCAGGAAAGGCAAGGCGGAAGGAAGCATCACGAACCAGGTGAAAGCTACGCCTGCGATGAACAGGAGGGTGGCAAGTGGAACGATCGCCAGGAGCCAACCTTTCTCATTGGGTTTAAGACCCGGGAGTAAAAATGCCATCAGCTGGTATACGATAACCGGCATAGCCAAAAGGATACCGCTCAACATCGCCACCTTCATGAAAATGGCAATATTCTCGGTGACTTCGATCGAAACCAGCGCCTTAGAACCGCCAATGGGCCGGGCAAGAAAGTTAATCAATTGCCCGGCGAAAATGAAACTGATGGCGGTCGTAAGGATAATGGCAAAAAATGCCTTGAAAACCCTCTGACGCAGTTCATCCAAGTGCTGCAGGAGCGGCATCGATGTTTCGAGCTGAGCACTGGCCTTGCGATGGGCGCGGCCAAAGGCACCCAGATAATCGCCCCAGCTTCTCTTGCGCTTCTTGGTTGCTTTTGCTTCAACACTCACAGCTAATCACTCTTAATCTGCAGATTATTATTCTTTCTTGCCTTCAGGTTCTACCACTTCCGCTTCCTGCTTGGTTGCATCCTCTGACTTACCGGTCATCCCGTCACGAAAATCTCGGACGCCCTTGCCCAACTCACCGGCGATCTTGCCAATACGTCCCACGCCAAAGAGCAAAATGATTATGACCAGGATGATGACCAACTCTGTGGTTCCTAAGTGAAACATGGGATTCTCCTTTTATGTCTATATGATCTGAATTTTCGGTTAAGGTTTAGTCTACCAGACTCTTTCGGGTTTACCATTATAAACGCGGGGTTCACTGATTTTGGCTTTTTAGCCTGGCGGTTTTCCTAATTCCTGGTTTTCCATTTGAACCTGTGTCCTTGAGGTAATCGTTCCAGGCACCTGCATAGACCCAAACGGGTGCGACCGCCTATAATCGCAAAACTGGCACAGGTGAACATCAGGACGGGCAGCAATTAGAACTCCACATTGCTCACATTTGATCAACTCCCCTTCCATCAGGATAACCGTTTGCTCGCCAAAGACCCGGGCAAATGTTGGAGAACGATCCATGCTGAGTGTTTTGGAGGTGCACACGTGGATGCACATACCGCAACCAATACAGTTTCTAACAGAGAGGGACAGAGTGAAAGATGTCTCATTTTCATTTTTCTTAAACTGTAATGCATTCGTCGGGCAGGCCCGGGCACAGGTACCACAAGCCACGCACGCCTCGCTGGTGGATACGGAAGCAAAGCCCATCCCGCCCAGATTAATGTTTTCCGGAGACACCGGAGCAGGCAAATGTGTTATTGCACCTGCCATTCTTAGATGGTCGCGGCCCGGGCGATGGCCGGATTGGGGCTGCCCATTCTCGATAGAGCGCGCGATGGCTATTTGCCCTTGACGAGCAGCGAAAAGAAATAGATCCCTGCGCGAGATCGGAGGGTTCGTAGATTTCCATAGTGGGCGATCAACCGGTGAATCCAACCCGGAAACGCAGGTAATAATCTCCGTTTTTTCCCAACCTACCAGGAGCTGGTTCGCCTGGGTGACCTGTGCCTGGACTTGACTGGAGAGAGATCCCCATTTGCACGCGGAGCAAGCATCCATCCGCACGATGATACGCTCCAGGCCAATCGCCGCCAAAGCAAGAAAAGCCCCGGTTCCCAATCCCGCCAGGCAGCCGCGAACGCGGATCCCAGTGCTTGTCTCGGAAAATCCGAGCTCAGCCTGCTGGTTTTTTTCACACAGCAACTCAAGTTCACCGCCTTGCAGGTGGGTTACGGCATTCAGGAGAGAGGCTACTGCATCATCTGCCGCGAATGCTCCCACAGGGCAAACGGGAAGGCAGGCCAGGCAGGTCTCGCATTTTGTTGAATCCAAGCCGGGTACCTTGCCCGGCAGGATGGCATCGACCGGGCAAATTTCCAGGCAAGCCTTACAGTCAGAAAATCGAAACAAGCTGTGCAGGCAGCGTTTTGAATCAAGCATCACGTCGGAACGATCCAGGGAAGCGAACCGATCCGCAACATCAAATAGATTCACCGGGGTGTTTCCTTCGCCATTAAGAATAACATTGTAATACCAATCAGGTCTACAGGTTCCGCTTCCATTAATTTTGTCACTATTGTGCTATTTTCCAGTGTACAACAAAGAATGACAGCGCGTAGGGCAAAAATTCCATATAATAAGTGATAAAAGTCACTTTTGTGCGATATCAATCCCAAGCGTATCACTCAAACAGGGTAAATAAGCAAATTTCGGGTAAGCCCACAGGCACTCCACATTTTCATTCCGAACTCTATAGAAGACAAAAGCTGCTCCCACCGGACCAAAAATTGCATCCTGGAATACAGCTCGACTCCTGCAGGTCACTGGTTCGAGTCTTTTTCTCACCAATGAGATTAACACTCAGTAATATCTTACGAGGTGCGCCCCACTGCACTACTCACTGATTCAATATTGGATGAATGCCGGCGAAATCAACCTTCGCCCGCACCAATTGCGCCTCCACCTCGCTTTTTTGATCCCATTCAAACCGGATCGATGTGCCACAGTCACTGGAAAGTTCGCGCGGCGTAGGAATCAGCTTGATGTCCTGTTTAGCTCTCACCAGGACCGCTTCCGCATGCATTGCGGAGGTATTCGTGTGAAATAATATTACTCCAAACTTACCCATGCGGAGCAGCAACCTTCTCGAATGCAGCTATTACCGTGCGTATATCTTCGGGGCTGGTGAAAATCCCGGGCGCCAGACGGACCGTCCCTTCAGGAAACGTCCCGATGGTTTTATGGGCAGATGGCGCACAATGCAAGCCAACCCGGCATAGGATGCCAAACTCGTCATCCAAGCGCAGGCCGACCTGGGAGACGTTCTGACCGGCAACCCTGCACGAAACCACCGCGGTCCTTTCCTGCGGGTCACGCGGACCGTACACGGTAACGCCTTTGATATTCCGCAGGCCGGAAAGAAATTGTTCGTTCAACTCCACCTCGCGCACCCGAATCGATTCAACCCCGATGGACTGTATCCAGCGCACACCTGCCCCCAAGCCGGCGATACCGACGCTGTTGGCCGTGCCGCTTTCATACTTGTCGGGCAGCATGTCCGGTTGTTCTTCAAATTCCGAACGGCTGCCCGTGCCCCCGCGCACCACGGGCTGTAACTGGCTCGTATCCACTCCTTCGCCAATCACCAGACCTCCAGTACCGGTGGGTCCATACAGCCCCTTGTGACCGGTGAAAGCTAGCAGGTCGATCCCCATGTCAGGCTGGTCGATCGGGATGACACCCGCCGTCTGGGCACTATCCACCAAAATCAACGCTCCAGCCTGGTGGGCGATCGCTGCAATTTCCTTGATTGGCACGATAGTACCCATTACATTGCTTGCATGGGTTACCACCACCAGGCGCGTTCCCGGGGTGACTGCTGCGCGCCATAGATCCAAATCCAGACAGCCATCCGTCTTGCACTGGACGACGGTTAGATTTATCCCTTCCTTCTCCAGGGCGCGCAGCGGGCGCATCACCGAATTGTGCTCGATGCTGCTGGTAACGACGTGATCGCCGGGCTTTAATAGTCCGTACAACGCCAGGTTCAGGGCATGGGTGACATTGGCGGTGAAAATAACCCGCAGTGGATCGGTCACATGGAAAAGGTTTGCCACCGCCTCGCGTGCGTTGAAGACGATCCGCGCTGCAGAAATGGACAGACGATGACCGGAGCGGCCCGGGTT
>JADGQC010000187.1 GCA_017882125.1 Anaerolineales bacterium | reverse complement strand
TGACCCCTGGTTCGCAGGCGGCTACATTAATTATTATTATTACGGGTATGTGATCGTCGGTACGCCGGTCAAGCTGCTTGGGATCGTGCCCTCCATTGCTTACAATTTCATCCTGCCCACCCTGTTCGCCTGCCTTGCCGCCGGAGCATTTTCCGTGGGCTGGAATATCCTAAGCGGGATTCGCTCTGCAAAAACTCCGGGTGAGGTAGAACCCAAACAAAAGCTATTTGGCACCGCTTTTATCGGCGGCATTTCGGCCTCGTCTGCCATGGTTTTGCTTGGCAACCTGGGCATCCTCCATATGGTGCAGCAGGGTTTCGAGAGGGTGGCGGCTCCCAGTGGAGTGACGGATGCAGGCAATCTCCTCCAGCACATCTGGTGGACCTTCAAAGGTTTCTTCATGGTGCTGGGTGGAATGAATCTGCCCTACGGACCCGGAGACTGGTATTGGTTCTCCAGCCGCATCTTCCCGCCCGGGTACAGTGATTTCTATGAATTCCCGGTGTTCACTTTCCTATATTCCGACCTGCACGCCCACATGATCGCTCTTATGCTGACAGTGCTCGTCATTTCCTGGGCGCTGTCCGTGCTCCTGTCAAAAGCCAGGTGGGACAGCCCGGTCAATGCAGTCATCGGTTTTTTCATGGGCGGCTTGATCATCGGGTCATTAAAACCCACCAATACCTGGGATTTCTATACCTATATCGCCCTGGGTGGGGTGGTGCTGGCTTACTCGGTCTGGCGCTATGGCAACCTTGAAAGGATCCCCCTGCAGCTGCCGGGCTGGGCGAAACGTCTTTTGATGACGGCTACAGCGCTGGCAGCCCTGGGCGGGCTGTCAATATTGTTGTACCAGCCCTTCTCGCATTGGTTTGGGCAGGCGTACACCTCGGTCCAGCTTTGGAAGGGTCTGCGAACGCCCTTGTCCGTTTATCTTATCCAATGGGGCGTGTTCCTGTTCTTCATCGTCTCCTGGATGACCTGGGAGACGCGCCAGTGGCTGGCTGAGACGCCGGTCTCCTCCCTCCAAAAACTGCGCCGCTTCCGGGAACTGATCATCGCCGGGCTGCTGGTCATACTTCTCGTCCTTGTAGGTCAGCAAATCTGGGTGATGAGTCCCACCCAGGACACGCCCTGGAAGGGCATCACCATCCTCTGGCTTGCCCTGCCACTGGCGGTCTGGGCGGCGGTCCTGATCTTTCGTCCGGGTATGTCCGACCTGAAACGCCTGGTGCTTTTTATGACCGGCACCGGGCTGCTCCTCACGATGATGGTTGAAGTGATCGTGGTTACCGGCGATATCGGGCGCTTTAATACGGTCTTCAAGTTTGGGGTCCAGACGTGGGTAATATTGGGGACCTGCGCCGCGGCTTCCTTTGGCTGGTTGCTGGCCGAATTTCGCAAGTGGCTGCCGGGCTGGCGGGTATTCTGGCAGGGCGCAGCCGCGCTCCTGGTGGCGGGCGCCGCGCTCGTCCTGGTGGTGGGGGGCGCCGACAAGATCCGCGATCGCATGACGGCTTCCACCCCGCATACTCTCGACAGCATGACTTACATGGCGTATGCCACTTATGCGGAATACGGCACCGACATGGACCTGAGCGAAGACTATCGCGCCATCCAGTGGATGCTTGCCAACGTGCAGGGTTCGCCCGTCATTGTTGAGGCTGCCCCGGCCGGAGTCCAATATGCCTGGCTTGGACGTTTCTCCATTTACACCGGGCTGCCCGACGTGGTTGGCTGGGAATGGCACGAGGAGCAGCAGCGCGTCCTGGATCAAGCTACGGTGCAGGCACGCGGCAGGGAAACGGATGCCTTCTATATGACCACTGACCTGGTTGCGGCGCGCACCTTTTTAACCAAGTACAATGTCCGTTACATCATTGTTGGCCAGTTGGAGCGTGCAAAATACACCCCCGGCGACCCGGGTGGACCCGTCTCACAGGGGTCTCCGGATGGGCTGCTCAAGTTCGAAGCCAACAATAACGTTCTCTGGCAGGCGGTCTACCGTGACGGGCAGACGGTGATCTTCAAAGTCCTCGATTCCAGCCAGGTAACCCCGTGACGGATCATATTTATCATATTACTTCCCATGCCTCCTGGTCAGCCGCGCAATCGTCCGATGCATACACCGCAGATTCGTTGGTGAAAGAAGGCTTTGTGCACTGCTCCAAAGCCGATCAAATTTTGCGCGTAGCCAATAGTTTTTACGAAGGACAATCCGGGCTGGTGATCCTGATGATCGATCCAGCCAGGCTCAAGCCCATGCTCCGCTGGGAACCGGGCAGCGACAAAGCTGATGATCTTTTCCCGCACATCTATGGACCGCTCAACCTCGATGCCGTGTTGCGCGTCTTCGATTTCCCCCCCGCATCAGATGGCAGATTTCGTCTTCCAGCGGATATTGGGATGCCTGGTAATTAGATATGGTCCAATTCTTCCTCTGGTATTTGCTCGTTTCCGCCCTTGGTTGGCTGACTTTCCCGTTGTCATTTCGTCTCTTCCCGGGTCTTGCTGACCGCGGCTTCAGCCTGGCACGCACCTTTGGCATGCTGGTTTGGGGCTTTGCCTTTTGGATGATGGCCTCCCTGGGGATCATCCAGAATGACGGCAGCGGGTTGCTTTTTGGGCTGGTGGTGCTGGCGGCGGTATCAGGTTCCACCCTTGTGCACCGCGAGACTCGCAAATCGATGGGGGAGTGGATCAGGTCGAAATGGCGCCTGATCCTCACTGTGGAGATCCTGTTTTTCATTTCGTTTGCTTTCCTGGCTTTTGTCCGCGCCGGGAACCCGGAGATCGTCGGCACCGAAAAACCGATGGAACTGGCTTTCATCAATGCCATCCTGCACTCGCCGACCTTCCCGCCGCATGACCCGTGGCTCTCTGGATACGCCATTTCATATTATTACTTTGGTTACGTGCTGACCGCCATGCTCGCCAGGATTACCGGCACCCTGGGCAGCGTGGCTTTTAACCTTATGCTGGCTTTGGTGTTCGCCCTGAGCGCGGTGGGGGCATACGGCATTCTCTATAATCTTTTGGCCGCCTGGAGGCAGGATCACCCCTCCCATGCCCGCCCGTTGACGAGTCTCCCGCTGCTGGGTCCATTCTTCCTGTTGATCGTCAGCAACTTCGAAGGTTTTTTTGAAGTCCTCAACCGCCTGGGCGCGTTTTGGAAATTTGGCCCGGATGGCCCGGCTACCTCGGCTTTTTGGAAATGGCTGGACCTGCAGGACTTGCGCAATCCACCCGCACTGCCTCTGGGCTGGATGCCGCAGCGCTTTTACTGGTGGTGGCGTGCTTCGCGTGTGATCACGGAATATAACCTTGCCGGTGTCTGGCATGAGATCATCGACGAGTTTCCCTTCTTTTCCTATCTGCTGGGCGACCTGCACCCGCACGTCCTGGCGATGCCTTTCGATTTGCTGGCGGTGGGTGTGGCTCTGAACCTGTTCATGGGTGGCTGGAAGGGGGAGACAAACCTGGGGTTTTACCGCCTGCATATTCGACCGGTCGGGCTGTTCTTTGGTTCCCTTGTCCTTGGTGGTCTGGCTTTCCTGAACACCTGGGATATCCTCAGCGGCTTTGCTTTGCTGGTGGGCGCCTATGCCCTGGTGAGAGCCCTGGAATTGGGCTGGACCTGGAAACGACTTGAAGACGTATTTGCCCTGGGAGTGCCGCTTGGGCTGCTGGCTATTCTCCTTTACCTTCCGTTCTACGTTGGGTTCTCTTCCCAGGCGGGCGGCATCCTGCCCAACCTGGAATACCCGACCCGCGGCGCCCAGTTATGGATCATGTTTGGTCCGTTGTTCCTGGCAATTTTTGCCTGGCTGGTTTATCTCTGGCGTTCTGAAAAACGTCCTGCCAGGTGGGCTCTTGGTTTTGGACTGGCTGGTGCCCTGGTTTTGCTCCTGTGGATCTTGTCCTGGCTGCTGGGGCTGTATGCCAAATTTACCATGCCCGCTTTCGTGAGCGGATACCTGGCTGGCGAAGGGTTCCTGAACGCGGCCCTGTATTTTTCAGCGGCTACCCTCCGCCGTCTTTCATTTATCGGCGGTCTGCTCACCCTGCTTGTTCTCCTCGGAACGGCGCTGGCTCTTCTCATTAAAACCAGCAGGATCATGCCTGACCAGGAAAACCCGGAAAATCCCGTTGAACCTCCATCACCATTTGTCCCATCGACCACGCTATTTATTCTATTTTTAACCATCGTCGGGTCGGTACTCGTGATCGCTCCGGAATTTGTTTTCCTGCGTGACCAGTTCGACAACCGCATGAATACCATCTTCAAGTTCTATTACCAGGCCTGGTGGCTTTTGAGTATGGCGGCTGCCTTCGGGGTGGCGGTTCTGCTGCAAAATCTGCGCGCTGCCTGGAATTGGGGTTATCGTATCGGCTTAACCATCGTTCTGTTCATGGCGCTGGTCTACCCGGTTCTCGGACTGCTCACCAAGACCAACAATTTCCAGGTGCCTGCCTTCCAGGATAGCCTGGCAGCCGCACGTTCAGCCGGGGACTTGCACGCTTTGCAGACCGCAGCGCAGGTCTGGACGCTGGACGGGGGTGCGTTCTTCAATAATATTTATCCTGATGATATGGCTGGCGCTGCCTGGCTGCGCTCAGCACCTTATGGCATTATCGTCGAGGCGACCAAGATTGATGCCAGTTATTCTGACTGGGCGCATATCTCCGAATACAGCGGGCTGCCAACCGTCCTGGGCTGGCCGATGCACGAATCCCAATGGCGCGGCACGTCTGATCCCCAGGGCACGCGCCTGGATGATGTCCGCCGCCTGTACGAAACCTCCAGTTGGGATGACGCCCTTTCCATCCTGCAGCAGTATGGCATTCGTTACGTTTTCGTCGGCACGCTCGAGCGCAGTACTTACCACCTTAGCGAAACCAAGTTCAAGCAGCACCTCTCGCCTGTCTTTCAGCAGGGGCAGGTGACTATCTATGAAGTCCCATAACCACCTGTAGTAACGACTTGCGTAGCACCCTTTAGGGTTAGTCGTTACTTAAGAATATCCGTATAATGACTCAAGTGGTTAGTCCATGTTAAAATAGTGCCGATGATTAAATTCCAGCCCACCCTCGAACACGCCTTTTACGCCCTCGCCCTGGTATTTGCCATTGGGCTGCGCTTCCTTAATTTAGGCGCGCTGCCCCTCTCCGATTTCGAAGCAAACTGGGCTCTCCAGGCTTTGCGGGTGACTCAGGGGCTGCACCCGGCGTTGGGTCCCAACCCCGGCTATGTCCATCTGACGGCAGTCCTGTTT
>JADGQC010000186.1 GCA_017882125.1 Anaerolineales bacterium | reverse complement strand
GATTTCCCGCCGCGGTAGCTGGTGCGGACCGGCAGTGGTTGAGGGCAGCCGCGCAAGCTGCCATCCGCAGGTCGGTGGTACCAGCCTACCAGGCTCTGCTCAAGTTCCTCGAAACAGAATACTTCCCCGGGTCCCGCGCCGGGATTGCCGCCTCGGACCTGCCGGAGGGGCGAGCCTTTTACCAGGACCGCATTCGTTACTTCACTACGCTGGAACTTTCGCCCGAAGCCATCCATGCCACCGGTCAGTCCGAGGTTAAACGTATTCGCGCTGAAATGGATTCCGTGATACGCAAGACAGGTTTCGAAGGCAGCTTCCGGCAATTCATCGAGTTCCTGCGTAGCGACTCGCGCTTCTATGTCACAACTCCCCAGGCGCTGCTTGAAAAAACTGCCCTGGTGCTGAAGCGCATGGAAGGGGAACTGCCACGGTTGTTCAAAACCCTGCCGCGCTTACCCTACGGCATCCGTGAAATCCCGGCTTTCAGCGCGCCGGGTCAGACCGCCGCGTATTACCAGCCTGGCACTGGGGATGGCAGCGTGGCGGGGAACTATTACGTTAACACGTATGACCTGGGAAGCCGCCCACTGTATGAAATCGAAGCCCTCTCCCTGCACGAGGCGGTACCGGGACATCACCTGCAGATCGCCCTCCAACAAGAATTGGGTGAGCTGCCGAACTTCCGCCGCTTTGCAGGGTTTACCTCTTTTGTGGAAGGCTGGGCGCTGTATTCAGAAAGGCTGGGGATGGAGGTCGGTTTCTACCAGGACCCATATTCAGACTTTGGGCGCCTGTCCTATGAGATGTGGCGCGCCTGTCGCCTGGTGGTGGACACGGGCATGCACGCCCTGGGTTGGACGCGCCAGCAGGCGATCGATTTCATGGCCGAAAATACTTCATCTACCCTGCTGAACATTGCCAATGAAGTGGATCGGTACATTGCCTGGCCGGGGCAGGCATTAGCCTACAAGCTTGGGGAGTTGAAGATCCGCGAACTGAGAGCGTTTGCTGAAAAGGAATTGGGAGCGGGTTTCAATTTGAGGGAGTTTCACGACGTGGTGCTGCTCGGCGGCGCCGTCCCCCTGGATGTGCTGGAGGCGAATGTCCGCGAGTGGGTGGCGGGGCAGAAATAATAAAGAACTCCGGGTTCGAGTAAATTGAACCCGGAGTTTTAATTTATTCCCTTTCCAGCTTTGCCACGGTCACCCCGGCTCCGCCTTCCTTATCCCCGCCTTCTTCAAAAGAAAACACGTGCGGATGTTCCTTGAGTGCCGCCCGCACCTCCTGCCGGAGTTTCCCGGTCCCTTTGCCGTGGATGATGCGCACATAGGGTAACCCGGTCATATAAGCCTTTTCGATGTAGCGTTCGAGCATATCCAGGGCATCCTCGGCGCGCTGGCCCCGCAGGTCAAGCTCGATCCCGGGGGAGGCAGCCAGTACCGAGTGCTGGCGGCGGTTGTCCGCAACGGACCCCGCAACGGTTTTTGGAATTTTAACTTTTTCGTCCCTCTCGGGTTCCAGGTCCAGAGAGTCTTTCTTTCGCTTTATCTCATCCAAGGGGACGCGCATGCGCAGCGGACCGGCCTGGATTTCCGCTTCATCTTCGTCAAGCGATATGATGGTCCCTTCAGTGCCCAGTTTTTTAAGAAGAACCTTCTCGCCAACTTTAAGAGGACCGTGTGAGGTGGGCCGTTCCACCTTCGCTGTGTGACGCTTTACAGGGCTCTGGATTTTATCCTCTACAATTTCAACCTTCTCTTCGATCTCCTGGAGCGAGTCCAGCGGCTGGCGGGCTCGCTTTAATTCCACCTTGAGAGATTTCAACTGCGCCTTGAACACCTCCACTTCCAGTTCGCCCTCAGCGCGCGCCTGTTCAAGAATTTTTTGACGCTCGTCCTCGATTTTTTCCAAACGCTCAGCCAGGTCGTGTTCCAGCCGGCGCGCCTCGGAGCGGGCTTTACCCGCCTTTTCACTTTCCTTGAAGGCGATCTTTCGTTGACGGTGGATGTCGCCGATCAGCTTGTCAGCCCGCAGGTCGTCGGGGTTGATTTCACTTTTTGCGGCATCGATGATCTCCTGGGGAAGTCCCAGCCGCTGGGCAATGGCAAGCGCATTCGAGCGTCCCGGCAGCCCGATGGTCAGTTTGAAGGTGGGACGCAGGGTCTGGACGTTGAACTCCAGCGAGGCGTTGACCACGCCCGGGGTGGTGTGTGCGAAAGTTTTCAGTTCAGGATAATGCGTGGCCACGAATGTGGTGATGCCTTGTGAGAGCAGGGCTGATAGGATTGCGCGTGCCAGCGCGGCGCCTTCCTGCGGGTCTGTGCCAGCCCCGAGTTCGTCCAGGATGACCAGGGCGCGTTGATCTGCTTTTTTAAGGATATGGACAATGTTGGTGATGTGACCGGAGAAAGTGGACAGCGATTGCTCGATGGATTGCTCGTCGCCTATGTCAGCATAGATGGCCTGGAAACAGGGCAGCTCCGAGCCGGACTGGGCCGGGATGTGGAGCCCGCTTTGCGCCATGGCAACCAGCAGACCCACGGTCTTGAGCGTGACAGTCTTTCCGCCCGTGTTCGGGCCGGTGATGACCAGTGCAAAGGTCCCGGGGACAGCATCAATCGTGATGGGTACAACCGATCCAGGCTCGAGCAGGGGATGCCTGGCGTTGATCAGTCTAATCGTGGGAATATCCGCTGCAGGACCTTTGCCTCCTGCAGCATCGGAGGGACGAGCGACAATGGGATGGTCCTTCCGACGTTTAACACTTGAGGAATCCAGCAGGGTTGGTTTCGAGGCGTGCAGTTCCTCTGCATATTTCGCCTTTGCAAAATCCAGGTCAAGTTCGGCCAACGCGCTTACACCCGGACCGATCTCTCCCGCCAGATCTCCGACCTGCGCTGAAAGCTCCGCCAGGACCCTGCGGACTTCGTCACGTTCAGCGATCTGGGCTTCGCGGAAGGCGTTGTTAAGTTCGACTACTGCCAGTGGTTCGACGAAAAGGGTGGCCCCGGTGGACGATTGGTCGTGGACGATGGCTTTAACCTGTCCTTTAAACTCTGCCCGCAGTGGGATCACATAGCGTCCGTCGCGCTGGGTGATCACCGCATCCTGCAGCTTGGAAGCAGTGGAGGAGTCTGTTAGGTAGCGCTGCAGGCGGGTCATCAACCGGTCGTGGGCGATGCGCACCTGGCGGCGGAGATCGTACAATTTGGGAGAAGCACCGTCTGCGACCTCAGCGTTATCGGTGATGCAGCGCGAAATGGCTCCGATCAACTCCGTGGGCGCCGGCAGGCGGGAAGCGATGTCGGCCAGGTGTGGGTATGTTTTGGCTTGTTTGCTGAAGAAACGCTGGAGGTCGCGCATCGAGACCAGGGTGGCTTGCACATCTAGCATTTCTTTTGGGTCGAGCACGCCGCCGTGCGCGGCCAGGTCCACCTGTTGGCGGATGTCGTGCGCACCGCCGATGGTCTTATCGGTCGCGGCAAGCAACGTGCGCGCCTCGCTAGTCTCCGCCTGGCGGATAACAGCCAGGTCGTAATCGGGTGTCGGCTGGAGACTGCGTGCCAGGTCAGCCGAGGCGGAAAAATCGCAAAAACCTGCCAGGCGGTCGAGAATTTTGGAATATTCAAGGACGTGCAGAGTTTTGGCATCCATACAGGTGAATTTAACCACAAGATAAGGGATTAGAGAATGGGAGTAGGAAGATTGGCAAATAAAAGAGCGACCTTGAGGCCGCTCTTAATGGATGTTCTGGCAACAATCAGGTTTTGAAGTTATTAACCCAAATGATGCATCCCGCCCTTGATTAATCTTGACATCAATTATTACAGGTTGCCCCAACATATTCCGTCTTACTAATGCCCAACTGGGACCGGTCCATCCGCGGCACGCCTCCCGGCCCACTTGAAAGGCCATCCAGGTAAAAGTAGCCCGATCAGGAAGGCAAGTATGGCAATGAAGAAAGTAATCCGGTAGGATAATTCGAACCCGGCAATGTTCTCCTTGCATGCCTCACCGAGCAGCGGCGCGACTTGGGCGGGGATGGACGCAGGCGGGTCCCCCGGTTGAAGATTCGCCGCCACCGAGGCTGATGCGGTCGGCTGGCAGATCGCCAGGGGAGCAACCCCCATCTGTGGGGGTGCGTTCAGGAATTTTTGTTGAAGTGCGGAGATTTGCGGCGACAAAGTACTTGCCAGTACAGTGGCAAGGATGGCAACTCCAAGGGCCTGGAATACATTGCGGGTGGCATTGGTCAGGGACGAACCAATGGCGATGGCGGGCATCGGCACGGCCGATAGAGCCGTTACGAAGGTTGTCTGGATGGTGGCACCGAACGCAAGACCGCGCAAAGCCAGCAAAAACATAATCCAGTTGATCGACGTATCACCCTGGATCCGGGAAAGCTGCCAGGTATTGAGAATTAAAACACCAAACCCAAATGCAAGCAGGGGGCGCGGCCCCACGCGATCGTACAGTCGCCCGGCGACGATGGTTGCGACCCCACCCGTAATGGCCATCGGAAGCAGGATCAAGCCTGTCTCGAACGCGGTCTTGCCTCGTAAGAACTGCAGGTAAATCGGTAAGAGGAATTCGGCGCCAAAAAGTGCGATCACGCTGACATACCCGAGCAGGGTGGCGCTCAGGAAGGTGGGCTTTCGAAACAAGTGCAAATCCAATAGGGGCTCCTTTGCAACGAACAACTCCACCAATGCAAAGGCAACCAGGCCGGCAGCGCCAATGAGGAACCAGGTCACCACACCCGGAGCCGACCAGCCAAAATTAGCAGCTAAAGAAGCTGCGTAAAGTACTGCGCCGAACCCGATAATCTCTGTGATCAACCCCAGCCAGTCCATTTTTGGCCAGTGGTCCCCCAGGAAGTCAGGCAAAAAAAACGAACCCAGGATGATGCCGATAATTCCGATCGGAGGATTGATGAAAAAAATGAACCGCCACAGGTTTTGATCGACCAGGTATCCACCCAGGATGGGTCCCAGTGCCGGCGCGACCAGGACGGCCAGGCCAAAATATCCCAGGGCAACGCCCTGTTCCTCTGCAGGGAAACTGCGAAATAATATGGCAGAACCCAGCGGCATGGCGATCCCGCCTCCAAACCCCTGCAATGCGCGTGCCGCGATCATGAAGCCGAGAGTGGGGGAGATACCGGATAAAAACGACCCAACAATAAATATCGAAAGGCCAGCCAGGTATACTCGCTTCATCCCATAACGGTTCGCAAGGAAGGCCGAAAGGGGGGTACTGATTCCCAGCGCGAGCACATAAATGCTGATGATCCATTGGGAATCATTCAGGCTGGCTCCGAATTCGGCCCGGAG
>JADGQC010000185.1 GCA_017882125.1 Anaerolineales bacterium | reverse complement strand
TCGAAGACCAAACGAAGTATCTCGCTGATCCGGTTTACCGTGATATCAGTCATTACCAGCTCGCATCAATTGGGTGTCCTGAAACCTCGCTCGGAATGCAGGGATATTAGAACCGGAAGTTCAGGGGTTCCCTCTTTGGATCATTATGCAGGGTGTCTTGAGTGTAGAACTGTTTTCGGTTCATCCTGGTAAATTCTGCGATCTCCGCCTCGGGGATAAGATGGCGGCCGCCGCCCAGCAGATAACCTGGTGACCAGAAATCCTTGAGGAATTCGTTGCGGGTGAACCTGACAAAATTCGAGAGGATCAATTGTGAACTGTCCCTGCGGATCACCTTGATATGGGAGGCCGGGGCAACGGTTGGAGGGATCCTGACCACCCACTGCATGTAGGCGCGATCGATGACAAGTTCTTCGAGGCGCCAGCTGTAAGCCAGGAAAATATTTGGCAGTTCCACTTTCAGGAAACTGGCACAATCGTCTTCCAGTTCGTGCGTTCGAATGCGCGGCACCAGCACACAGGCATAATAAACATCGAACAGGCTGGGTTCGGCCGGTCCGAGGGAACTGTGCGTCATTTCACCGGTGACATTGATCGGAGAATTGACCTCAACCTGCTGGCCGTCACGAATTACAAATGAGGTCTGTGAATATGGATTTCTTGGTTGAGCCTGGGTGGGACCCGTCCAGGCTGACTGGCTTTCAGGTTCAACAGCGGGGACATCCGGTGCAAGCACAGGCGCCGTCGTGGTCAGTTCGCCAACATCGGGATTCCGATAGAGATCCGTCTCGGGGGGATTAATAGGAACGTCCGTCAATGTTTCGCTGGCAGCGGGAGTGGTGATATCAAAATCGTCAGAAATGAAATCCGGGGCAGCCGGTTTCTTTGCCACCTGAAGCTCGGTTTCGGGATTTTTGGGGAGGATATGGACTTCCGGCAGCGAGAGGCGCGGGTTCTTCAGCACACCGGTAAGGTAGCGAGTCTGGCTGCGCAGGATATCAAAAGGAGTCTCGCAGTCAAATGTGAGCGCCAGGATGATTCCAACAGCCACCACGGTGGCGGAAAGAAGATGATTCCTGCTGGTAGTCTGAAGGCGGACCGGTTTGATCAGGTCGGCGGTGCTGTCCTTGCCCCAATACCTGCGCACCAGACGCGAGCACTCCTCGACTGCATCCTTCGAAAGTTCACCCGAATGAGCCAGGATGCCGGTATCGGTAACAAGCATGGCTTCCTGGACCACCAGGTTGGAGGTTGCCGCCACAAGATTCTTGGTGGCGATGGCTTCATCCATATACCAGGCGGGGACGGTATCTTCCACCCGGCTGACAAAAGTGGAATCGACATTGAAGGAGTTCTGCTCGCCGGTCTCGTCCCCGTCCCGGATCAGGTCAATCAACTCCCTCTGGACAAAAGGTTTGCGCAGGAATTTCCATGGGCGCAAATCTTCCATTTCGGGAGGCGGGTATTTCTTTGAAATCAAGATCAAGGAGATGGGAGGAAACGCATTTCGCAAGGTAAAGCCCTGCTCCAGTACTTTCTCAACCCCCAATTCCATGTCCAGCAAGGCATAATTGAACATCCTGCTCTTCCTGGTCTGGGTAATTGCCTCGGAAATGGATGTGGCCACGATCACATCGCAGGAGGCTTCTTTACCCAGGCTTTGGCTGACAATTTCGCCGAAGTCCGAGTGAGGAGTCACAATCAAAATCTGCTTTTGCGACATAGTATGCCTTCTTTTTTAATCTGGATAAGCTCGATTAAAGGAACATTAAATCAAGATGATGATTAACATATAGATTCTATGGCGTATAGCTAAATTATGTATCCAACCTGTCAGGAGAGAAATAAGGAATTTACTGAACTCCTCTTGTAAAAGGCGATACAGTCAATGCCATTAGGATTGGATATCCACTGATACTGGTCACATGCATGATCTTCCTTTACCCGTATGCAGGACCGGTTTTTAATCCCCATATACCGCATTCGTATCCCCGTTGAGACTAATTATCCGGATCTAATTACACGTTGAGACACGTGCGGTTAGAGATTATTCTCGTGGTTTTCCCTATTCCCATTCAACATAATTAGTGCAATAATTTATGAGTTGATCCTTCCAGCAGCGCCATAAATGATCCCACTTGATCTCTTTTGGCGCGGATTATCGTCAGTACTGCTACGTACTGATATGGTGTAAAATAAGATTGACTTTTAATCATTTTTTGTGATCTGATAGCATTAATTTACGTTGATTTTTAGACTGGATGTGCTCCTGCCCGGTCAATTTTGATCGATTTTTTGCAGACTTCAGGCTATTTTCAAGCAATTAATGCAGGGTATTATTGAGGAAGTCTCATGCGGGATGATGCGCTTTTTATTATGGTTTATTCGGAGCTTGCAGGCTCCCCCGGCGTGTTCCCCACCGGGGGGAAACCCGAGGTGAGATGAACACATTCCTCAGCGGATGTGCGCAGTGCCCGTACGGGAGGGAATATGGGGTTTTCAGCCTTCCAGGTGGTTTTAGATATCGCAAAATACGTAATTCATACGCAAATATATGTGGTTACATCCTCACCTTTTCATCCAGGATGGTGCGCGGGCGATTAATCCCGCGAGCCTCCCAATGGGATGACCTTGCCCCGTAATCCGGGGAGTTTTCCCCTGGAGAAAGGGTGTCGGAAGCATGGTTTTGTCTCTTAGCTCAGCTTTTTCTGCGTAATGGTGCAAGATTTTCTAAGGGCTTACTGGAAATCCAACCAGGAAGGAGGTGTTGAGCATAAAAAAGATCAAAGTATTAATCGCTGACGACCATGTCATGGTCAGGCAGGGTTTCATGGTATTGCTCAACGCCCAACCCGATATTGAGGTCATCGGGGAAGCCGCGGATGGCAATGAAATGGTCGAGCTGACCGAAACCCTGCACCCGGACGTAGTCCTGGCTGCTATCAGTATGCCCAACCTGAACGGCATCGAAGCCACCAAATTGATCCACCAGCGCAATCCGGAAATGCCCGTGGTGATGGTTACAACCCATACATCATCTTCGTATGTCGTTAGAGCTCTACGAAGCGGTGCGCGTGGATATGTAGTGAAGAACGACGATTTCCAGCATGTCATCCAGGCGATCAAGGCGGTCAGCCTGGGGCAGCGCTATTTGAGCACCCTGGTTTCGGAGCAGATCATCGATTCGGTCGTTTCCGGGACGAGCGGAGAGTTCAACCTGGACGAGCGCATTTCCATCCGGGAAAGGGAAATCCTGCAGCTGCTCGCCGAAGGCAACTCAAATTCGCAGATCGCCAAGAAACTGGTCATCAGCGCCCGTACGGTGGAAACGCACCGCACGAACATCATGCGGAAACTGGAACTCAGCTCGCAGATCGATATACTCCGCTACGCCATCCAGCACGGTCTCGCCCAGCTTGAGTAGTGAACCTTCCCGGCGAAAGCGATCTTATTTCTTCCATATTTTCCGGATGATTGGTTGATATTTCGCCGCAAGCAAAATATAAACACCAGGACATTGGTTTGTGCCTGGTCTTTTTTTTGCCTGGCAGGCATCCGGGAAGTTTGGAGGTGGAATCCCTTTCTCCGAATTTTAAGGTTATATCGTACAATATCTGCATAACGAGATTTATTGCAAGCGGGACTAAAGAGGAATATCGAGAGTGCAGTCAGCTCCGTTTGTGAGGTAGTTCAACCAGGAAGCCAAATTCCGCCATGCACATCCTGCTCATCCACCAGGCTTTTGCCGCACTGGACGAACCCGGGGGCACTCGCCATCACGAATTCGCCCGGGCGCTGGCTGCGCGCGGGCACCGTGTCACGGTCATTGCCAGCCGGGTGAGCTATCTCACCGGAGCCCCCCTTTCCGGTTCCGGGGCAGCGGGGGGAAATGCCGGGCAGGGCGGGGTGAGGGTCATCCGGGCCGCCTCCACATCTGCCCTGCACAAATCCTTCGTCCAGCGCGTCTTCGCTTTTCTTTCATTCATGGTTTCCTCGTTCTTCATTGGGCTGGGGGTCAGGGATGTGGATGTGGTCTGGGGCACTTCGCCGCCCATCTTCCAGGGCTTCACCGCCTGGCTGCTGGCATTCCTCAAGCGGGTGCCCTTCCTGTTCGAAGTGCGCGACCTGTGGCCCCAGTTTGCCATCGCGGTGGGCGTGCTGAAGAACCCCCTGCTCATCAAATTATCCTTGTGGCTCGAACGTTTCCTTTATCGCCGCGCGGCCGTGGTGATGGTCAACAGTCCCGGTTACGTGCACCACGTCATGGAGCGCGGCGCGCGCCGGGTGGAGCTCGTCCCCAACGGCGCCGACCCGGAGATGTTCGACCCTGCCGCGGATGGTTCCGTTTTTCGGAGCCGGCACAACCTCGCCGGCAACTTTGTGGTCCTCTACGCCGGCGCCCACGGCATGTCGAACGACCTGGGCGTCGTCCTGGAATCCGCCCGGATCCTGGCAGGAACGGTTCCAGGCGTAAAGCTGGTCCTGCTCGGGGATGGCAAGGAAAAACCCGCCCTCCAAACACAGGCCGCCGGTATGGGTCTTACCAACCTCCTGTTCCTGCCGCCCATCCCCAAGCTGGAGATGCCCGCAGCCCTGGCGGGAGCGGATGCCTGCCTGGCGATCTTGAAGCCGATCGAAGAATACAAGACCACCTACCCCAACAAGGTTTTCGATTACATGGCGGCGGGGCGCCCGGTGGTGCTTGCCATCGACGGGGTAATCCGTGCAGTGGTGGAGCAGGCCGGGTGCGGAGTCTTCGCGAAACCTGGTGACCCGCTCGCTCTCGCCGAAGCCGTCAAAACTCTGGCCGCCGACCCGGCGAAAAGTCGCAGCATGGGGCTGGCAGGCCGTAAATACCTGGAAGAGAATTTCAGCCGGACCGTCATCGCCGAAAAAATTATGGATATCCTGAAAAGTTTGTCCCACTAGGAGAAGATATGCCCGCCATTGCCTTCAATCGCTTTTATCGTTATGCCGCCCTCACCCGCCTGCTAAAGACCCTGGCGGAGGAAAACCCGAATCTTTTACACCTGGAAAGTATCGGTAAAAGCCACGAGGGCCGCGACGTCTGGCTGGTCACAGCCACCAACTTCGAAAGCGGTCCGGATGTGGAAAAGCCCGCCCTGTGGGTGGACGGCAACCTGCACGCCTCCGAGGTGGCCGGTTCGATGGCGGCCCTGTACTTCATTAATACTTTGGTGACACGCTACGGGAAAGACGCCGAGGTGACCACCGCCCTGGATACGCGCGCCTTTTACATCGTCCCGCGCGTCAACCCCGACGGCGCCGAATGGGCGCTGGCTGATAAGCCCCGGCTCATCCGCTCGAGCACGCGTCCTTATCCGTATGACGAGGAGCCGGTGGATGGCCTGCTACAGGAGGACATCGACGGCGACGGGCGCATCCTGACCATGCGCATCCCCGATCCG